>JAYUWL010000047.1:0-21205 GCA_043753585.1 Burkholderiales bacterium | reverse complement strand
CACCAATAATCAGCACAAACGACAGCGCTGTCTCGGACATTTCAAACAGCGGCGACATGCGTGCCACCATAAAAATACCGGCGGTCACCATCGTCGCGGCATGGATCAGCGCGGAGATCGGGGTGGGACCTTCCATGGAATCGGGTAGCCAAACATGCAGCGGAAACTGGGCTGATTTACCCATCGCACCAATAAACAAACATATACAAGTCACCGTGATGAGCGACCATTGCCAGCCGGGTATCAGTTCAATCATGGCGTCTTTAAGCTCGGGGGCGCGCGTAAACGCGACCGCATAATCAAGCGTGCCCATATACGCAAACACCAAACCGATACCGAGCAGGAAACCAAAGTCGCCGACACGGTTCACGAGAAACGCTTTCAGGTTCGCGTAGATCGCAGTGGGCCGCGTGTACCAGAAACCGATCAGCAGATATGAGACCAGCCCCACTGCTTCCCAACCAAAAAACAATTGCAGGAAGTTGTTCGACATGACCAGCATCAGCATCGAGAACGTGAACAACGAGATATACGCGAAGAAGCGCGTGTAGCCTTCGTCGTCAGCCATGTAGCCGATGGTGTAGATATGCACCATGAGCGAAACAGAAGTCACAACTAGCATCATCGTCACCGTCAAAGTGTCGATCAGAAAGCCGATCTCAAACCGAATTCCGCCTGAGACCATCCATGTGTAGAGCGAGCCGTTGAACGTGTTGCCTTTGAGTACGTCGGCAAACACCACACATGAAGCGATGAACGAGATCAGCACGCCGAGAATGGTGACCCAGTGCGCTCCCTTGCGACCGATCTGTTTTCCGAACAGGCCCGCGAGGATCGCGCCAATCAATGGAGCAAAGGGAACGATGAGATAGGAGAGTTTCATGGCGCTCGCCTATCCCTTCAGCTTGCCGATTTGGTTCACGTCAATCGAACCCACATTGCGGAACAGCACCACAAGAATCGCGAGTCCGATTGCCGATTCAGCGGCCGCAACGGTCAAAATGAAAAACACAAACACTTGACCGCTCAGGTCACCAAAATAGCTCGAAAACGCAATGAAATTAAGGTTCACGGCAAGCAGCAGGAGCTCAATCGCCATGAGCAGGATGATCACGTTGCGACGGTTAAGGAAAATGCCAATGATGCTGATCGTGAAGAGCGCGGCTGCGACGACCAGATAACTGTCGAGAGTAGGAACAGGCAACATTTATTTCTTGGTCTCCACGGCAGCCGCCGCGACCGGCGTTTCGGCCGACGTTGGCTTTTCGCTGGACATTTTCAGAATGCGCAGGCGGTCATTGCGCTTGACCAGCACCTGTTCGCCCGGGTTCTGGTAGCGGGTTTCTCGACGATCACGCAACGTCAGTGCAATCGCGGCGACGATAGCGACCAGCAGCAAAACTCCCGCGATCTCAACCGCGTAAATGTATTTTGTGAAGAGCTCAATGCCGAGCGCCTTCGTATTACTGCCGTCCAGCAGGATCGCATTGGTAGTACCGGTTGGTCCGGACTGCTTCTTGAAAGACAGGCTCAGCACCAGAATCATTTCAATAAATATCGCGCCTCCCACCAGCAAGCCGACCGGCAGATAGCTGCGGAATTGCGTACGCAGCTCCTCGAAATTGATGTCGAGCATCATCACGACAAACAGAAACAGCACCATCACGGCACCCACATAGACAAGTACCAGCGCAATGGCTAAAAATTCCGCCTTCAGCAGCATCCACAACGCGGATGCCGAGAAGAATGCGAGCACCAGGAACAGTGCGGCGTGCACCGGATTTTTGACGCTTATGACGCGGCTCGCAGAGAGCAGGAGCACTCCAGAGAACACGTAAAAGACGAGTGTGGCTAGATCAGGCATAGGCTGTCACCGCGCTAGCGGAACCTCGCATCGACGGCCCGGTCCGCCGCAATTTGTTTTTCGTATCGGTCACCGACCGCGAGCAGCATTTCTTTGGTGTAGTACAGGTCACCGCGTTTTTCGCCGTGATACTCAAGGATGCGTGTCTCAACGATGGAATCCACCGGGCAGCTTTCTTCGCAAAAGCCGCAGAAAATACATTTGGTGAGATCAACGTCGTAGCGTGTCGTACGGCGCGAGCCGTCATCACGCACCGTCGATTCAATGGTGATCGCCATTGCGGGGCAAACGGCTTCACATAGCTTGCAAGCGATACAACGCTCCTCGCCGTTTTCGTATCGCCGAAGCGCATGAAGGCCGCGAAAGCGCGGGCTCTGCGGCGTTTTCTCTTCCGGAAACTGCACCGTGATTTTGCGCGCGAACAAATAACGCCCAGTGATCGAGAGGCCTTTGAGCAACTCCCACAGCAGGAAAGTTGAGAAAAAATGTTTGACTGAGGCAACCATAATCATTACGTCTTAATGAAACGCCGCGCCCCACGGCGTCTGCATGATGATCGCAAGGAACACAATGTAGGCGAGCGTGACGGGGATGAAGACTTTCCAGCCCAGACGCATAATCTGGTCATAGCGATAGCGTGGGAACGAGGCGCGAATCCACAGAAAGAAGAACAGAACAAAGAAGACTTTAGCTGCAAGCCAGAAAAAGCCATCTGCGAACGGTTTCATACCAAAAACAAACAGCTCGTTGGTGATCGGCAATGGCGACAACCAGCCTCCGAGGAATAGAACTGCGACCAGCGTCGCAATCAAAATCATGTTGGCGTATTCCGCCAGAAAGAAGATCGCAAACGTCACGCCCGAATATTCAACGTGAAAGCCGGCTACGATTTCCGATTCGCCCTCGGCAACGTCGAACGGATGGCGATTGGTTTCGGCCACGCCAGAGATGAAATACACGATAAACAACGGGAACAGCGGAATGAAGTACCACTGATGTACACCGCCTTGTTGCGCGTTCACGATGTCGTTCAGATTCAAACTGTTCGCTGCCATCAGCACGCCAACCAGCGCGAAGCCCATGGCGATTTCGTAGGAGACAATTTGTGCGGCGGAGCGCATGCAACCGATGAACGCGTACTTCGAATTCGACGCCCAACCTGCCAGGATCACGCCGTAAACGCCGACCGATGTCAGCGCCAAAATGTAGAGCAAACCCGCGTTAACGTTAGCTAACACCAACGTCGGGTCAAACGGAATCACGGCCCAAGCTGCCAGCGCTGGGCCAATAGAAAGCAGCGGCGCGATATAGAAAAGCGTCTTGTTGGCGCCGGTGGGAACGATGATTTCTTTAAGCAGTAGCTTCAGCACATCGGCAAACGGCTGCAACCAGCCAAAGCCGACACGATTCGGCCCGATGCGCACCTGCATCCAGCCGATAACCTTGCGCTCCCAAAGCGTCAGGAACGCCACGCACAGAGTGATGGGCACTACGATCAAGAGAATTTTCAGAAGCGTCCAGATCGCGTAGCTGACACCGGGATAGTCGGTGCCGAGAACGAGTTCTATCGGATTGCTCATGCGGCCTCCAGCGTGATCGGGGCGGTCGCGTCACCCAGTTGCGCTGACACTTCGGTCGCGAAGGCAATCCGCACGGCACCGGTAGGCACAGACTCGTCAATGGCGAGCCGCGCTGTGGCTTGCGCTCCGCCCTGCTTTGCTGTTACCGAAGCATCCGCTGCCAGACCCAGTTGACTGGCAGTAGCCGCATTAGTGCGGATGCGTGGCTGTTTGCCATAGGCCGAGATCGACAATGAATGGCCACGTCGAACCAGCGCATCGGCATGATAAATCGGGGTGTCGGCTACTCGTTCCAAACCAGTCACTGGGCTTGACGACGCTGTTACGTCGGCCACTTTAGCGCCAAGCGCTGCGAAATCAACGCCAACCAAAGCAGCATTTTTTACATCCTCGCTGGAATTAAACGCACTGAAATCAGCTCCGAGCAAATCACCCAGAACGCGAAGCACTTTCCATCCCGGACGTGTCTCACCCAGTGGACGCACCACAGCAGTGAATGACTGCACCGTGCCGTCGAGCGAAACGTACGTGCCCGAAGTCTCGGTGAAAGGCGCGATGGGTAGCAGGACGTCGGAGTACTCGCGCATAGCGTCACCAGCGAAAGCCGTGAGACAAACGACTTTGTCCGCCGCCTTGAGCGTTGCAAGCGCCGTCGCTCCCAACGCACTGTCGCGTTCGGGTTCGCATCCAAACAACATAAACGCCTTCGCGCCGCCTGCCAACGCGGCGTTCGCCGACAGCTGATTGCCGCCAGCCGCTGGAACAGCGCCAGCCGCATAACCGGCGACTGCGCCACCGGCAAGCATCAGGCGGCCACAGGTGCCGCTACACAGCGCGGCGATAATGTTAGCCAGCGCCTCAATTTGGCTCGCGTCACGCTGCGACAAGGCAACGTCGCCAATCAATACCGCTACTTTTTTGCCAGCAGCAAGCGATACTGCGATTCGCTGAGCGTCAACCGACGGCGTGCCACCCGACAGCGCAGTTGCCTTTTGCAGCTGGGCAGCAAGCGCAGTAGCAATACCGGTCAGCGATTCACAAACCTGTGATGGCTTAACAATGCTCTTTGCAGTCACAGGGCACAACAGCACGTCATCCGTCGTGGCAACGATGGACAATGCCGCGCCTTTTTTAACGCGCTGACGAATGCGCTGCGCGATGAGCGGCTGCTCTTGACGCAACGATGATCCGATAACGAGGAATCGATCAACCGATGCGAAGTCCGATACTTTAAGCCCCATCCACGGCATGCCGCCGCCTGCGTCGAGCGTGGAATCAGTCACATGAAGACGATGATCTACCGACGCCCCACCCAACTGAGCAGCGAGCTTTGCAGCGAGGCTTGCTTCTTCGAGCGTCGTGTGCGCGCCAAGCAGTATCGCCAGTTTTGATGCGCCATGCGCTTTGACGCTGGTGGCAATCGCGTGCGATGCTGCGGTAAGTGCGTCCTGCCACGAGACTTGATGCCACACACCATCGGTCTTGACCATCGGCGACGTGAGGCGATCCTCGGCATACAAACCTTCATAGCTGAAGCGGTCACGATCCGAGATCCAGCATTCGTTGACGGCTTCATTTTCGCGCGGCAACACGCGCATCACGCGGTCGCCCTTCACCTGTACCTGAATATTTGCGTTCAGTCCGTCATGCGGGCTAACCGACTTGCGGCGTTGAAGCTCCCAGGTACGAGCGCTGTAGCGGAACGGCTTTGACGTCAACGCGCCAACCGGGCATACATCGATCATGTTGCCTGACAACTCGGAATCAACCGACTTGCCAACAAACGAGAGAATTTCGGAGTGCTCGCCGCGGCCGCCCATACCGAGCTCCATGATGCCCGCGACTTCCTGCCCAAAGCGAACGCAACGTGTGCATTGAATGCAGCGACTCATCTCCTGCGCGCTAACGAGCGGGCCGAGATTTTTCTGGAATACGACGCGCTTTCCTTCCTTGTAGCGCGACTCTGATTTGCCGTAACCAACGGCCAGATCCTGCAACTGACACTCGCCACCCTGATCGCAAATCGGGCAATCCAGCGGGTGATTGATCAGCAGGAACTCCATCACGCCCTGCTGCGCTTTCTTTGCCTGCTCTGAGGCAGTAAACACTTTCATGCCTTCGGTGACGGGCGTGGCACAAGCGGGCAGCGGTTTCGGTGCTTTTTCTACCTGAACGAGACACATGCGGCAGTTCGCCGCGATGGAGAGTTTTTTGTGATAGCAAAAGTGCGGAATGTACGCGCCGACCTGATTGGCGGCATCCATCACCGTGCTGCCCGGTGCGACTTGTACTGCTTTGCCGTCGATTTCTATGTTCAACATGAGTGTGTTGGCGTGGTTTCGGCAGTTCGTTTAAATGTAGGCGGGCACAAGGCAACGCTTGTTGTCGATGTGATGCTGGAACTCGTCGCGATAGTGCTTCACGAACGCACGCACCGGCATTGCAGCGGCATCACCCAGCGCGCAAATCGTGCGGCCCTGAATGTTGTCGGCAACTGAGTTCAACACGTCTAGATCTTCGTTGCGACCTTCGCCGTGCTCGATGCGATTGACGATGCGCCAGAGCCAACCCGTGCCTTCACGACACGGCGTGCATTGACCACAGGACTCTTCGTAATAAAAGTACGACAGGCGCAGCAACGATTTCACCATGCAGCGCGTTTCATCCATGACGATGACAGCCCCAGAGCCGAGCATTGAGCCCGCCCTAGCGATGGAGTCATAGTCCATATTGGTCTGCAACATGATGTCACCGGGGATCACCGGCATCGACGAACCACCAGGAATCACAGCCTTGCACTTTTTGCCGTCGCGCATGCCGCCAGCGAGTTCGAGCAATTTCGAAAATGGCGTGCCCAGCGGTACTTCAAAATTACCGGGGCGCCCAACGTCCCCAGACACGGAAAACAGCTTCGTGCCACCATTGTTCGGTAAGCCCAGATTAAGGAACGCCTCGCCACCCTTGCGCATGATCCACGGCACAGCAGCAAAGGTTTCGGTGTTATTGATCGTAGTCGGCTTGCCGTACAGACCAAAACTCGCGGGGAACGGCGGCTTGAAGCGCGGCTGGCCCTTTTTGCCTTCGAGCGATTCGAGCAAAGCGGTTTCTTCGCCGCAAATGTAGGCGCCGTATCCATGAAAAGCGTGCAGCTGAAAGTCGAAGCCACTGCCGAGAATATTGGCACCGAGAAAACCTGCAGAACGCGCCTCATTGAGCGCTTCTTCAAACAACTCATACACCGAGAAAATTTCGCCGTGGATGTAGTTGTAACCCACCGTAATACCCATTGCATAGGCTGCAATGGCCATGCCTTCGATGACCATGTGCGGGTTGTAGCGCAGGATGTCGCGATCCTTGAATGTGCCCGGCTCGCCTTCGTCCGAGTTGCACACAAGATACTTTTGACCCGGGAACTGGCGCGGCATGAAGCTCCACTTGAGCCCGGTCGGAAAGCCCGCGCCCCCACGTCCGCGCAGCGCTGATTTTTTGACTTCGGCAATGACCTGATCCTGTGGAATTTTTTCCTTGAGGATTTTGGTCAAAGCCTCGTAACCACCGCGCGTCTGATAGGGGCCGATGCGCCAATCGTTAGCGTCGTCCACTTTGAGATCAGCGAAGATTGTTGCGTTGATGTGTGGTCCGAAATGCATTTTGATACTGCCTATGCTTTCTTCAGATCAGCGATTAGAACGTCGAACTGATCAGGGGTAATTTTCGCGCGGATGTCGTGATTGTTGACGGTGAAAACAGGCGCGTCACCGCAAGCACCAAAGCACTCGCCCTCTTTCAACGTGAACATGCCGTCCGCCGTGGTGTCACCGAATGCAATGCCCAAAGTTTTCTTTGCGTGCTCCGCGGAATGCATCGCGCCTTGCAACTGGCAAGGCAGATTCGTGCATAGCGTCAACTTGAATTTGCCTGTCGGCTTCAAGTTGTACATCGTGTAGAACGAAGCCACTTCGTAAACAGCGATAGGCGGCATGCCGATGTAGGTTGCCAGTTCCTGCATCGTATCATTCGACAACCAGCCCTTTTCAGTCTGCGCAATCGTCAGCGCAGCCATGACCGCAGACTGGCGCTGCTCGGCCGGAAATTTTGAGAGTTCGCGATCAATTTTTTTGAATGCTTCGGGGGAGAGACTCATGCTTGCCTAACTGTGCCTTTACCTGTCTATCTCGCCAAAAACGATGTCTTGCGTGCCGATAATCGCAACCACGTCGGCGATCATGTGACCACGCGACATTTCATCGAGCGCGGCTAGGTGCGCAAAACCTGGTGCACGAATTTTCAGGCGATACGGTTTGTTCGCGCCATCAGACACGATGTAAATACCAAACTCGCCCTTGGGATGTTCAACCGCCGCATACGCTTCACCGGGCGGCACATGCATGCCCTCGGTGAAGAGCTTGAAGTGATGAATCAGCTCTTCCATGTTCGACTTCATGGACTCCCGTGCGGGCGGAGCGACTTTATGGTTTTCAACTATCACGGCGCCAGGATTGGCCCGCAGCCAGGCGACGCACTGCCTGATAATCTTGTTCGACTCGCGCATTTCCTGCACACGAACGAGATAGCGGTCATAGCAATCGCCATTGACACCGACCGGGATATCAAAGTCCATGCGGTCATAAACTTCGTACGGTTGCTTCTTGCGTAAGTCCCAAGCGATACCCGAGCCGCGAAGCATCGCGCCCGTGAAGCCCAGCGCCATTGCGCGTTCCGGACTCACGACGCCGATGCCCACCGTGCGCTGTTTCCAGATACGGTTGTCGGTCAGCAAGGTTTCGTATTCATCGACATAAGTCGGAAAACGATTGGTGAAGTCTTCAAGAAAATCGAGGAACGAACCCTGACGGTTCTCGTTCATCTTCTTGATCGCGGTGGCGTTATGAATCTTCGACGCCTGATACTGCGGCATGCGATCCGGCAGATCACGATACACACCACCCGGCCTGTAGTACGCCGCATGCATGCGCGCGCCGGACACAGCCTCGTACATATCAAAGAGGTCTTCTCGCTCACGGAATGCGTACAGGAACACCGTCATCGCACCAACGTCGAGCGCGTGGCACCCTAGCCACAGCAAATGGTTCATCAAGCGCGTGACTTCGTCGAACATCACACGAATGTATTGCGCGCGCTCCGGCACCGGAAGCTGCAACAGTTTTTCAATCGCCATGCAATACGCATGTTCGTTAGACATCATCGACACGTAGTCGAGGCGATCCATGTACGGCAGCGACTGGATGTAGGTCTTGCTTTCGGCCAGCTTTTCTGTCGCGCGATGCAACAGGCCGATGTGCGGATCGGCGCGCTCGATGGTTTCGCCGTCAAGCTCAAGCACCAGGCGTAACACGCCGTGCGCCGCAGGATGCTGCGGCCCAAAGTTCATGGTGTAGTTGCGGATTTCAGCCATGTCTTTTCCGCCTAGCTCGCGTAACTATTGTCACGAATCACGCGCGGCACATTTTCGCGCGGCTCGATGGTGACCGGTTGATACAACACACGACGTTGCTCGGGGTCGTAACGCATTTCGACGTAGCCCGATGTCGGGAAATCTTTGCGGAACGGATGACCAACGAAACCGTAGTCAGTGAGCAGGCGACGCAAATCAGGGTGACCTTCAAAAATCACGCCAAAGAGATCGAACGCCTCACGCTCAAACCAGTTGGCCGCCGGCCAAACATCAACCAGCGAATGCACAACAGGAAATTCGTCATCCTGCGCGTAGCAACGCACACGAACACGTTGATTCAAAGTGACCGAGAGCAAGTGCACAACCACCGCGTACTTTTGCGATTCGCGACCGGCTTCGCCATAAGCCGAATAGTCAACACCACACAAATCAATCATCGTGTCAAAACGGCATTTCTGATGATCGCGAAGCAGTGTGCATGCAGTGAGCCAGTCTTTCGCTGCGACCTCAACCGTCACCTCGTCAAGCGCAGCAACGATCAGCGCTACTTTGTCGCCTAGCGCCTCGGTAATGATGTCTTTCAACATAGTCGCTTACGCCCGCGCGATGGTGTTGGTGCGCTTGATCTTGTTCTGCAGTTGCAGAATCCCGTAAATCAAGGCCTCAGACGTGGGCGGGCATCCGGGCACGTAGACGTCTACGGGCACGATGCGGTCACAGCCGCGTACGACCGAGTAGCTGTAGTGGTAATAGCCACCACCATTAGCGCACGATCCCATCGAAATCACCCAGCGCGGCTCAGCCATCTGGTCGTAGACCTTGCGCAGAGCCGGAGCCATCTTGTTGCAGAGAGTTCCGGCTACGATCATCACGTCCGACTGACGCGGGCTCGGGCGAAACACAATTCCGAAACGATCCAGATCGTAGCGGGCAGCACCGGCGTGCATCATCTCGACGGCGCAACATGCGAGGCCGAAGGTCATCGGCCACATTGAGCCGTTACGGGCCCAGTTGATGACGCTGTCGACCGTGGTTACCGCAAACCCTTCCTGAAAAATCCCGTCAAGACTCATAAATCAGTGCACTCCAGATATCAGCATTCGAGGCGACATGAGCGGGATCACTCCCAGTCAAGCGCACCTTTTTTCCACTCGTAAATGAAACCCACGGTGAGAATGCCAAGAAAAACCATCATCGTCAAAAAGCCGGGAAAGCCAATTTCCTTGAGCGCCACTGCCCATGGGAACAGGAAGGCGATTTCGAGATCGAACAAAATGAACAAAATCGCAATGAGGTAGTAGCGCACGTCAAAGCGCATGCGAGCGTCTTCAAAGGCTTCGAAGCCACATTCGTACGGAGCCAATTTGTCGGGATCGGGTTTGGATGGGGAGATCAACCAGCCGACTGCGAGCAGGACGCAGCCGAACGCTAACGCCACGATCATGAAGATCAGTACCGGGACGTATGTTTCTAGCGACATGGCACAAAAATTCCCAAAAAAAAGGCGGTGCAAACTGGTGCTCCCCGCCCTCCTCGTCCCTGAACCGTGTTCTGTTTACAACTCGTACCATAACTTGTTATTTTTTAAATGGTGCCGTCGGCGAGACTCGAACTCGCACAGCTTTCGCCACTACCCCCTCAAGATAGCGTGTCTACCAATTTCACCACGACGGCTTAAGACTAATTTAATCAACTCACTTTGGAATGTCTGACTTCGGTGCCGCCGGAACAACTGGCGACATAGGCACCGAAGACTCTGACTTCGTAGGCTCGCCGGTGACACCCTGCATCACCCCGCCGGCAGTCGTCGTTTTGTGAGCGCCAACATACGTCAAAGCCACACTGGTCACAAAAAATATCGTAGCAGCAATGCCCGTCGCGCGGCTTAAAAAATTGGCCGAACCGGCTGCACCGAACACACTACCGGCCGAGCCGGTACCGAAGGACGCGCCCATGTCGGCTCCTTTGCCGTGCTGGAGAAGCACAAGAACCAAAATTGCGGCTGCGGCTATCACATGCACCGCGAGTAGAAAAATTTCCATAGCCCAAGATTATACATAGCGGCGCAGCTTCCCGATAGAGCTAACCAGCTGCCGAAACTATCCCGAGGAAGTCCGATGCAGTCAACGACGCGCCGCCGATGAGTCCGCCATCGATATCAGCTTGTGAAAACAGCTCAGCTGCGTTTGATGTTTTTACGCTGCCGCCGTAAAGCACGCTGACGTTTTGAGCGGCAACGCTAATTCTCCCGAGTTCTTCGCGAATGAAGGCGTGCATTGCTTGCGCCTCCTCCGGCAACGCAGTCTTTCCGGTACCGATTGCCCAAACCGGCTCATACGCGAGCACGAGCTTATTCGACGAAGTGGCCAGCAGCGCGGAGCACGGACCCAGTTGAGCCGCGACGACGGCTTCAGCGTTTCCAGCCTCACGCTCAGCCAGCGATTCGCCGACACAGATCACCGGCGTCAGCCCTGCCGAAATGGCTGCCGCAGCTTTCGCCGCAACGAGTGAACTGGTTTCTCGGTTGTAGAGTCGTCTCTCAGAGTGCCCCACGAGCACAACAGTCGCGCCAAATTCGATAAGCATGGCTGCGCTGACCTGTCCGGTGTAGGCCCCGCTGGCGTGCTCAGAGACGTCTTGAGCCCCGTATCTCACCCGAGTCGCGCCAAGCGACTGCTGCAACTGCATCAAGTACGGGAACGGGCCGCAGACAGCGACTCTCACTGCGCCACTATTACTTGCCGCAATCTTCTCGAGCAGCGGTGCGTTTGTCGCCAGCGAGCCATTCATTTTCCAGTTACCAATCACCCAGCGGATACGTTTGCTCATTTCGGAATCACCCTTCAAATTGTCTGCGCAAAGATTTAAGATAATGCGCAGGTCGCCAAATATCGTTCATGCGGTAGGCTTGATGCCAGGACGTCCTCAGCTGGCTAAAACACCGCCGACCGGGGCGCAGAATGTCAACGTTGGGATTGTAGACAGCGTTTTTTACACTGACGTACCTTTGAACGCTAAGTAGCCGAGAATCAAATATGATCCCGTACAACGCCCGCCATCAGGGCAAAGGAAGACGCATGAACCCTTTTACTCGCACTCAAACCATCGCGCGAGCAGCGCTTGTGGCCGCACTCATGACCTGCTCCGTTGCTGCAGCCGCCTCCGATCTCTGGCTCTACAGTGGTCGCGATTTCACCGGAGCCACGGCACGTATCTCACGCTCTGAACCCAATCTGTCCATCGGCGCTGCGCGCTCGGTTCGCGTCGGGACGGGCGTTTGGGAAGCCTGCACTGGAGCCAACTTTACGGGCGAATGCCGTCGCCTCACGCCCGGCGACTACCGTGAACTCGGCGGCCGCTTTGGCGACACCGTGCTGTCCGCGCGCGACGTCACCTACGACGCGAATGCAAGCTCAGGCGCGGCTAGCTACGCTCCCGCACGCATCCAACTCTACGAAGCGCCCGGTTTCCGCGGTCGCACAATGGCTCTGGAGCAAAGCTCGCCGAATCTGGAAGGGAGTTGGGGGCTAACGAACGCTTCATCTGCGATCGTGTCGGGTGGCACATGGGAAGTCTGCACCGAATACAACTACGGCGGTCGTTGTCAGGCTCTGCCCCCAGGGCAGTACAACGATTTGGGAGTACAGCTTAACTACCGCATCGTCAGCGCCCGTGCGCTTGAGGTAAATCGTGCCGTCATCGCGCCGCCACCACAGCCGTCAATGCCGCCGGCGCAGGCCACAATCGGGCCGTTCACCCTTTCGTTACCGCAATTTCAGGCAGCTGTCGCTGCTGTACCGTTGCCCCAACCGGTTCGGCCCCCCGTCTCCAATGGTGATCGGTACCGCGTTGAGCTGTATGCCGAAACCGACTTTCGTGGCGCAGCGTTGACCCTCGATAGCGACATGGATAACTTTCGTAATACCGGCTTCAATGACCGCATTCGTTCCATGCGTATCTACGGCGGCAACTGGGAAGCTTGCGAAGACCGCGACTATGGCGGGGTCTGTATGGTCTATGGTGCCGGAGACTACCGTCGTCTGCCACCGCAACTGGATCGCTCGATTTCATCGCTGCGCAAGATTGGCAATGAACCGAACTGGGGGGGCATCACACCGGGCGGTGAAAACTATATCGTGATGGAGCCGAACGGCCCGCGTACGCGGCATCCGGTCTGGCTTTACGAGCACGGCAACTTTGCAGGTCGCACTGTCCGCGCGACGGGCGACATCAATGATCTGTCGGGTTCGGGCATGAATGACGCAACCTCGTCAATTTTCATTAGTTTCGGCACCTGGCAGTTCTGCGAAGATTCGAATTTTCGGGGCCGCTGTGTCACGTTCGGACCGGGCCAGTACAACGAAATGCCACCGGGCATGAACGATACGATTTCGTCATTCCGTCGGGTACGTTAGAGCTGGCACGTAATGGATTTAAGAGCACTGTTCAGCACGAGTAAGACCATAGCAATTGTCGGCATGTCCACCCGACCTGAACGCCCCAGCCACATGGTCGCCACCTACATGCAGAACGCGGGTTACCGCATCGTTCCGGTGAATCCTGCCTACGTCGGGCAGGAGACATTGGGCGAGGCTTTTATCGCGAGCCTCGCGCATGTGCGGGTGCCTGTTCACATTGTGGATTGCTTTCGGCGTAGCGAGGAGATGGTGGAAGTCGCTCGGGCAGCGGTCGCGATGCGCCCCCTCCCGATGGTGCTTTGGATGCAGCTCGGCGTAGAAAACGAAGAAGCCGCCACGCTCGCGCGCGACGCTGGCATCGAAGTCGTTCAAAACCAGTGCGTCGAGATCGAATTCATGGCAGTGCAACGACAAGGACAGCGAGACAGTTGATGACAATCAACCTTCGCCATTGGTTGGCATTGGGACTGGCGACGTTCTCCTTGTTTTCGGCACAGTCAGTTTCCGCGCGTACGGTCGCTTGCGCGGTCGGTCAGTGGGCCTCGACTCAAGAACTGCCGAATCAGGCACGTGACACGCTCGCCCTGATCGCGTCTGGCGGCCCGTTTTCGAGCAACCGCGACGGCATCAGTTTCAGCAATCGCGAGCGCATTCTGCCAAAAGCGCCGCGCGGCTTTTACCGCGAATACACCGTGCGCACGCCCGGCTTAAAAAATCGCGGTGCACGCCGCATCGTGTGTGGCGGTGACCAACGCTTGAACGGCGCCTGCTATTACACCGACGATCATTACCAGTCCTTCAAATGCATCCAACGTTAGGCGACGCGAGCGACTCATGAAAAATTCAGTTCACGACTTGCGGAGCGATACTGTGCTGACGCTAGATTTGACGGGAGTCCGCTCGAGAAAAGGCTTGTTCGAAGCGCTGGCAACACACTTGAAACTACCAAAGTATTTTGGGCACAACTGGGATGCGCTGGCCGATTGCCTAATGGACGATAGCTGGGCCAAGCGTGGTGGCTACACCATCATTGTGCTCGATGCGACAGCTGCTGGCAGGCGCTTCGGGGACGACTGGAACACGCTCACTGATATCTTCGACGAAGCGTGCATCTGGTGGAGCGAGCATGACAAGCCGTTTCACGTCGTGCTGACGTGATCACCGAAGCGTCGGTCGCCAAAGCGCTCAAAATCCCGCGGTCCGTTCTCGTCATCGCATTTACGCCTGCGCGTGAAGCGCTTCTGATCGAGCGAGCCGATTTTGCAGGATTCTGGCAGTCGGTGACAGGCTCGCAAGAGGATGGCGAGTCGTGGGCGGTTACTGCGCAGCGCGAACTGCTGGAAGAAACAGGGCTTGATGCGGCGCTATACGGTGGTGTGATCGACCTCCATTACCGCAACGTCTACGGCATCTACCCACGCTGGCGGCACCGCTACCCACCCGCCGTGACACACAACGAAGAGCGCTGTTTCGCAGTGTGCCTTCCAGGCGCCATCACGCCACAGCTGGCCCCGCGTGAACACGTCGCTTATGAGTGGATGTCGCTGGAAACCGCTACGCTGCGTGCGACTTCGTGGAGCAACGCCACCGCACTGCGCCACCTTCAGACGCAGTTCAGATTGCTGACAAACCGAAAGGCCTCGGTCCCGACTTAACCGCTTTCTTTTGCAAGGGTTTGTTCAAACGGATGGCACGGATTGGGTCGGCGGGTTCAACCCGTCGCATGCGCCGCATGAGCAAATTTGCCGTGCAGCTTGCCACCGAAGGTATCGAGTATTGACGCGGATTCGCCCCGACATATGACCGACAGCAGCGTTGTCGCAGCCGAACTTCGTAACTTATGAGTGGTTCCGGGATTGGGTTACGGTCACGCTCTACGGCTTGCTTCTCAAGACGCGTCGCGTAACATCCTCGCATGATCGAAAAGCGACTTTCTGACGCTACGTTGCACTGTCGCCGCTGGTGGTTTGTGTTCGGGCTTAGCCTCATTATGCTGCTGCTCTACGGTTCTTTGGCGCCCGCGAAGGCGCTGCCGCGGCTGTCGGGGTCGGACAAGGCCTGGCACGCTGGCACTTACTGCATCCTAATGGCGTATTTTTCGCAGATCTATTCGGGCGTTCGAGCGCGCGCGTTGGTTGCTGCGGCACTTATCGCGCTCTTCATAGCGATTGAGTTCATTCAGCCTTATGTTGATCGACAGTTCGACTGGCTTGATGCACTGGCAAACTCGATCGGAGTTTTTGCGGGGCTTGCGCTGACCTCGTCGCGGTTCAGTCAGATCATTACGCGTGTAGGCGGGCTCTTCAGGCACAGGTTCGGTTGACAAACGATAGCTGTCAGCTCTTGCACGACACTAATGGCCGCTGCCTTCCGTACTTCAACTGCAGCGCGCGATTCCGTTGCGGGCACCCTGTGTAAGTTTTGCCACAGACATCCGACAAACCGCTAAAACCAAATCAATGGCGGTGCAAACGCTGCCAACACCGGGATTAAGTATGAAATCAAAAATAGCATTGTTGGTCGTAATCGCCGCCACAATCGGTGCGTTCTTCTTCTTCGATCTTGGGCGTTTTTTGAGTCTGGAAGCATTCAAAGCGCAACAGGCAACACTTGCCGGATACGTTGCTGACAACCCGTGGCAAAGCGCTCTCGCGTTCTTCGCCGCATACGTGGCTGTGGCCGCACTGTCGCTGCCGGGGGCGGCGCTGATGACCTTGCTAGGCGGTGCGATTTTTGGGTTTGGACGGGGTCTGGTGCTCGTATCATTTGCCTCGGCTGTCGGCGCAACACTCGCATTTTTTTCGTCGCGCTTTTTGCTGCGCGACTGGGTGCAAGGTAAATTTGGTGACCGTCTCAAACCAATCAACGATGGCGTTGCGAAAGATGGACCTTTTTACCTGTTCGCACTGCGTCTGGTTCCACTCTTCCCGTTTTTTGTAGTTAATCTGGTGATGGGCTTGACGACGATCAAGACATGGCCGTTTTACTGGGTGAGCCAGCTGGGCATGCTGGCGGGTACGGCGGTATTTGCGAATGCGGGGACGCAGCTTGCGCAGATCAGCTCACTTAAGGGCATCATTTCTCCGGCGATTTTGGGCTCGTTCGCGCTACTCGGCATCTTCCCGATCATCGCGAAAAAAGTACTGGATTGGCTCAAAGGGCGCAAGGTTTACTCGCGGTTTGCCAGCATGAAACCGAAGTCGTTTGATCGCAATGTGATTGTCATCGGTGCGGGGTCGGCCGGCCTTGTAACGAGCTACATCGCAGCGGTGGTTAAAGCCAAAGTCACACTGATCGAGAAGCACAAGATGGGCGGCGACTGCCTGAACACAGGTTGCGTACCCTCAAAAGCTTTAATCAAGACAGCAAAGCTTCTGTCGCACATGAAGCGCGCCAAAGAGTTCGGTTTGACGAGCGCATCGGCTGAATGGAATTTCGCCGATGTGATGGAGCGCGTGCAACGCATCATTCGCGAAGTTGAACCCCATGATTCGATCGAACGCTACACAGAAATTGGAGTGGATTGTGTGACCGGCAGCGCCCGAATCGTTTCACCGTGGGCGGTCGAGATCACGGCGGCTGATGGCAGCAAGTCGACGATGACGACAAAGAACATCGTGATCGCCACCGGCGCGCGGCCATTCGTGCCACCGATCCCAGGCCTGGCTGACATCGCGTATTTGACTAGCGACACCGTCTGGAATTTGCGCGAGCTACCGAAGCGGCTGGTGGTGCTTGGCGGCGGACCGATCGGCTCGGAACTAACACAGTGTTTCGCCCGGTTCGGCGCGCAGGTGTCGCAGGTTGAGATGGCACCCCGCATACTGTTGCGCGAAGATCCGGAAGTGTCGGAGTTGGTAACGAAGTCATTCAAAAACGACGGCGTCGCGGTGCTGACGGGACACAAGGCGAAACAGGTCGTTGTTGAAAACGGAGAAAAAGTTCTCATTTGCGAGCACAATGGTGCGGATGTGCGAATTCCGTTCGATGAGATTCTGGTGGCGGTGGGTCGGTCAGCGAACGTAGCGGGCTTCGGGCTTGAAGAACTCGGTATCCCGACGCGTCCAAATAAGACAATTGAAACCAACGAGTACTTGCAGACGCTGTACCCAAATATCTTCGCTTGCGGCGACGTGGCCGGGCCCTTCCAGTTCACGCATACGGCTGCACATCAGGCTTGGTACACCGCCGTGAATGCTCTCTTCGGACGTTTCAAGAAGTTCAAGGCTGACTACCGCGTGATTCCGTGGGCGACCTTTACCGACCCGGAGGTGGCGCGCGTCGGCCTGTCCGAGTCGGAAGCGAAAGAGAAGAAAATTCCGCATGAAATCACGGTCTATGGCCTTGATGATCTCGACCGTGCAATCGCCGACAGCGAGGCGCACGGCTTCGTAAAGGTGCTGACGGTGCCGGGCAAGGATACGATTCTCGGAGCGACTATCGTGGGTGACCACAGCGGTGATATTTTGGTGGAATACGTCACTGCGATGAAATACGGCATCGGCATGAACAAGATTTTGGGCACGATTCACACTTATCCGACATTTGGCGAGGCCAACAAATATGCCGCCGGCGCATGGAAACGGAACCATCAACCGACCGGGCTACTCAAATGGGTAGAAAAGTTTCATGCTTGGGAGCGGGGATAGTCTGGCGCCATTATCTGACGTCGGCGGCCAGGTTCGCGCCATCGCACTACAGAAAAACACTGGGTCTGCATTTTTATGCGAACCCTTTTGACGAAAGAAATATAAAGTGAAAATGCTGAAGACAATCCTCGTGACCGCAGCCGCGCTTATAGCCTCCACCGCCTTTGCCCAATTCGATCACTCGCACAAAGCGTTCGACGACTTGTTGAAAAAACACGTCACGTTAATTAGTAACGGCAACGCTTCGCAGTTATCGTACGCCGGTGTTTTGCGTGATCGGGCGACCTTGACCGCTTACCTTGATTCCGTCGCTGCCGTCCCCGAAGCCACCTACAAATCATGGAACAAAAATCAGCAGCTAGCGTTTTTGATGAATGCTTACAACGCCTACACGGTTGATTTGATACTCACAAAATACCCGAACCTTAAGTCGATCCGCGATCTGGGAAGCACGTTCACAAAGCCTTGGGGCATCAAGTTCTTCAAGCTGTTCGGCAATTCAATGACGCTGGACGGCATTGAGCACGACATGATCCGTGCTGAAGGCGTGTTCAACGATCCACGAATTCATGTTGGTGTGGTGTGCGCTTCAATCGGCTGCCCAATGCTTCGCAACGAGGCGTTTACGGCGGATAAAGTTGACGCGCAGCTGGACGACGGGATGCAGCGCTTCCTCTCCGACAAGTCGCGCAATCGCTACAACGCCGAGAAAAAAGTGCTCGAGGTCAGCAAGATTTTTGACTGGTACAAGAAAGACTTCACTAAAGGCTACAAAGGCTTCGGATCGCTCGAAGCAACGTTTGGCAAGTATGCGGACAGGCTTTCAGCTGATGCAACTGCGCAAGCCGAGATCAAAACCGGAAAGGTTGCAATTACGTATCTCGACTATGACTGGAACTTGAACGACAAGAAATAGCCGCGGTTTCGACTAAATAGGTTCGCGTGTCCCGCCAGTGCTAATGTGAGCATGAAACCCGTAATTCTTGTCCTCTTCCCGCAAGAATATGACGACCTCGCCCTCGTGCCTCTTGCGAAAGCGCACAGCGAGTACGACTTCCTGCGCGAGGGATTTGACCTTTTCACTTTCCCTTCGAACGCGCGCTTGCTATGGTTCAACGTGGAGCTTTTCGTCAACCGAGTAGCGCGCAAATACCGCTCCCGCCGCATCGCGGCTGTGGTCTCAACCCACGAACAATTTGGCGCACTGGCAGCAAGTTTGCTTTCCGAAAAACTGGGTCTTCCCGGCACGCCATTAAAAGGTTTGTTAACCGCCCAGCACAAATATCTGGCACGGCAAATCCATCGCGAAGCAATGCCGGATTACGTGCCAGACTTCTGCGGATTTCGATATGACGCAGATGTGACGAAAGCAATCACGATTGATTACCCGATCTTCGTGAAGCCGGTGAAAGCCGCGTTTTCGGTGCTGGCCAAACGCTGCAAGGATGAGGCTGCTCTACGCACACATCTTGAGTTTCGAAGGTGGGAAAAAATTATCATCAAGCGACTGACGTGGCCCTTTCGGCGCGTATCGGTGAAATATATTGATTGCGACATTGACGCTGATTGTTTTATTGCGGAAGCCTGCATCGACAATGCGCTGCAGGTTTGCGTTGACGGCTATGCGCACAACGGAGAGGTGCATATTCTGGGCACGGTGGATTCGGTAATGTATCCCGGCACCAATGCGTTTATGCGCTTTGAATATCCTTCTCAATTCGCCGCCCATCATGTTGCAAAGCTGGAGGCCATTGCTAAACGTGCCGTTGAGTCCGTGGGCTTTACCCACGGCTTGTTCAACGTCGAGCTCTTCTTTGATCCGCAGACCGAACGCATCACAATTATCGAAATTAACCCTCGCATGGCGGGGCAGTTTTCCGACCTGTATGAACGCGTCGATGGCAAAAGTTTATGGTCGCTGGAGCTTGATTTGGCGCTTGGAAAGACGCCGGTTTGGCCGCGTCGCGAGGGTAGCTTTGGCTCAAGTGCCAGCTTCGTTTTCCGTGAGTTTGGTGATGCCGTCAAGCAACCCCCGCCCGAGCATCAACAAACCTGGCTGACGAACACCTATTCCGACGCCCGCCTATTTCTGGATATTAAACACAGCACCTCACGTGCGCGCGAAACCAAATGGCTTGGCACCTATCGTTATGCGCTCGTACACATGGGGGGCAGCGATCATGACGACTTGATGGCCCGATTCGTCAACGTGTGCGAACATTTGGACTTCAACGATCGCACAACCCCCGAAGCAGCTTCCCGATGGCAAATTTTGCGACGATCCTTTTAGCTGGAGTAGCGATTTCGGCGGCGGCTCTGGCCCCGAGGCTGCTTGCACAAAATCGTGTCTCGCTTTACATGCCAAGCGCAGCAAGCATTCCGCGTTTCTCGAACAAACTGGCAGACTCGCCACCTGTTGAATGGCAGGCTCAACCGGTTCGCGGTGCAAAGCATGCCACGGTGTACCGCTACGTACGCGACGATGAGGCCAATGCGACTGTTCTGGAAGGTTTTGCGGACGCTGCGGCCGGCGCGATCACGTATCGTTTCGACGACGACGCGCACGTCCATTCGATTTTGCGCTTCAAATGGAAACCCGGCAATCTGATTGCGACCAGCGATCCGCTCACCAAGGCGGGAGACGATTACACCGCGCGCATCTACGTGACCTTTGTCAGCGATCCGAATCGTGCGAGCATCCGCGAAAAGACAGAGAACGCTATAGCCACTGCGCTATATGGCGAGTCGCCGCCGCATGCGGCGCTATCGTACGTGTTCACCCACAAAGCTGCCGCAGGCACAATCATCACGAGCCCGTATACACATCGCGTAAAGAAAATCGTGGTTGATGCGGACCCTGCATCGATCGGAAAATGGAAAAGCTTTACGCGCGATATTTACGAGGACTACAAGCGCGCATTTGGCGAAGAGCCAACCCGAATTTCGGGTATCGCCATCATGGTGGACACGGACAACACGGGCGAGAAGGCAAGCGCGCGTTTTGGCGACATAACGTTGACGGCACGGCCCTAGTACGGTGCCCCATAAGTTTCGAGACATAAACGCACCGCCTTTCCGCGTTATGCGTCGTTGCAAATGCTCACAATAGCTCGCTATTGTTGTGCTTTACGCCTAGTCTGACGCGACAATTCGGCACTCTTCCTGCCCGCAATTTACGCGTCGACGTACTGGTGCTGCGCGTTGTCGCGACTGCTTGCGAAGCGCGCTGGCAAGCCGCGCTAATTCAAGGGCTGCGCCGCAGTCTCTTCCTCATCCGG
>JAYUWL010000046.1:0-2284 GCA_043753585.1 Burkholderiales bacterium | reverse complement strand
GCGTTTGCGGCGTCATTGGCGGCACCCGCAGCTTCCCGCTTAATCTGCTGCGGGTTGTCAATCCGGTGGCTGATCGCTTTCTGGCTGTCGGCGACGCGGCGCACGCCATGCATCCGCTCGCCGGGCAGGGCGTTAACGTCGGACTCGCGGATGCGCGCTGCCTGTTTGACCTTTGGCAACAGGCGCCGAACGTGCACGGTGACCCCGGTCACGCGCTGCTCTTATCGCGCTATCGGCGCGAGCGCTACGGCCCGACGCTCGCCATGCAACTGGCGACCGACGGTCTTTTCCGACTCTACAATCAGCAGGATCATCCCTTCCTCATGGCGGCCGGCGACGCTGGAATGCGTCTTTTGGGTCGTCTACCCGCATTTCGTCGCACGCTGTCTACCAACGCGCTGCAATAAACGCTTTAATCGTGCTGTATCCAAGGACTCTTATGAAACGAACTCTTTTTGCCGTGTTGACTGCTGCCGGCCTGTTAGGTGCCTGCAACGCGCAGCAGCCACCCGTGGCCGCTGCGCCTGCCGCTGCCGTCGCCGCACCTGTCGCCGCACCTGTCGCCGCGCCAGCGCGTGAAACCGTCAGTGCAGCGAAGCTCACCGAAGTGCAAACCACCCTCGAAGCCCGCTTTAAAGGCGCACCGATCAAGGGCCTGCGCGCGTCGGTGTTCCCCGGTTTGTTCGAAGCAATGGTCGGCGACGACGCGATTTATTTCGACGAAAAGCTCGGCCATTTCATCGTTGGCAACCTGATCGAAGCGGCCACGATGGCCAACAGAACCGAAGAGCGCACGGGTGAACTCACCGCCATCGACGTCAAGCAATTGCCGCTTAAAGACGCGATCAAGGTCGTTCGTGGCAAAGGCGAGCGCGTGATGTATGTGTTTACGGACGTGGATTGCCCGTTCTGCACGCGACTCGAAGAAACGTTGCAGACGACCGACAACGTGACGGTCTACAACTTTATGTTCCCGATCGATTCCCTGCATCCCGCCGCCCGCAACAAACAAAAGGCGATCTGGTGCGCGAAAGACCGTGTGGCTGCATGGAATGACGCGGTGCTGCGCAAGAAGTTTGACGCCAATCAGAAGGGCGACTGCGCCAACCCGATTGATACCACCGTGGCGCTGGGTCAGAAGCTGGGCGTGCGCGCAACTCCGTCGTTTTTCCTTGCCGACGGTCGCATGGTGGCCGGTGCCATCCCCAAAGAACAGCTTGAATCCCGCCTGAACGCCGCTCAGTTGAAAGTCGCTGCCATCAAGTGAGCTGCGAGCGGTGAGTAATGAGCAGTCTCACCGTGCTGCTCTGAGCTCACAGTTCAGCGCACACCATTCGTAGCTCACGACTCACAGCTCACCATCCCTCACATACTTGTCACTTTTTTTGCCGCAGGAGAAAAACATGGCCCTCATGGACTTCATCAAAAAGCAGCTGATCGACATCATCGAATGGCAGGATGATTCGCGCGACACGCTGTCCTATCGCTGGCCCGATGACGACAAGGAGATCAAGAACAACGCGCAGCTCATCGTGCGCGAGTCCCAAGTGGCGCAGTTCGTCTATCTCGGTCAATACGCCGACACGATGGGCCCAGGCAAGCACACGCTTACGACCGCCAATATCCCGGTGTTGTCAACGATCCTCGGCTGGAAATACGGTTTCGAGAGCCCGTTCAAAGCGGACGTTTACTACGTCACTACGCGTACGTTTGCGGGCAACAAGTGGGGCACCGCGAACCCGATCATGATGCGCGACGCTGACTTCGGCGTCGTGCGCATGCGCGCCTTCGGCCAGTACGATTTCAAAATCGTTAACCCGCCGCTGTTTCTCAAAGAAGTGGCCGGGACCGATAACCATTTCCGCCTGGACGAATTCGCCGACGTGATGCGCTCGAAGATCGTCACCGTGT
The DNA here is from genome assembly GCA_043753585.1 of Burkholderiales bacterium. Lineage (GTDB taxonomy): Bacteria > Pseudomonadota > Gammaproteobacteria > Burkholderiales > Casimicrobiaceae > Casimicrobium. The sequence continues at coordinate 373 of JAYUWL010000046.1, read as the reverse complement.
TCACCGAAGCCATCGCCAACGCCAAAGTTCCGGCGCTCGATGTTGCTGCACGCTATAGCGAAATCGGCGCGGCGCTTCTGCCCGCGATCAACCCGATCACGACGTCGAAATACGGCATCGAAGTCACCTCGTTCAATATCGAAAACGTCTCTCTGCCGCCGGAAGTCGAGCAGGCCATCGACAAGCGCGGCGCGATGACCACCATCGGCGATATGGGCGAATACGTGCGCTACAACATGGCCAACGCCGTCGCCGAAGGCAAAGCTGGCAGCATGGGCATGGGCGCGGAATTCGCGATGGCGCTGGGTATGGGCCAGCAGATGATCAACCAGCCCGGAGGCGTCGTCGGCGGTAATCCGAACGCGCCGAAGGG
>JAYUWL010000045.1:0-2290 GCA_043753585.1 Burkholderiales bacterium | reverse complement strand
TGCCGCACACCAAAGCGATGTTCTTCGTCGATGATGACCAGCCCGAGATCTTTGAATTTGACGTCGGGCTGAATCAATTTGTGGGTGCCAATGACCAGGTCCACGGTGCCAGCCGCAAGCCCGGCCACGGTGGCTTTCACTTCTTTTGCGGAGCGAAAACGCGATAGCTCTTCGATGCGAATTGGCCATGCAGCGAAGCGATCTTTGAACGTGTTGTAGTGTTGTTCGGTCAACAGCGTTGTGGGCACCAGTACGGCCACCTGCCTGCCGCCCATCAGGGCAACGAACGCCGCACGTAACGCCACTTCCGTTTTGCCAAAACCGACGTCGCCGCAAACCAGGCGATCCATCGGCTTTGCTGCGACCAGGTCCTGAATCACCGCCTGAATCGCGGCGCTCTGATCCGGTGTTTCTTCAAAGCCAAAGCCGCTCGCAAAGTTTTCGTAATCGGCCCAGTCTACTTTAAAGGCATGGCCGATTCGTGCTGCCCGTTGTGCGTAAATATTGAGCAACTCGGCGGCTGTGTCGCGGGCCTGCTGCGCCGCTTTTTTCTTGGTCTTTTCCCAATGACCAGAGCCCAGCGTGTGCAGCGGGGCGTGTTCGGGCGACGTGCCACTGTAGCGCGAGATCAGGTGCAGGTTTGATACCGGCACATAAAGCTTGGCTTCGCTGGCGTATTCGAGATGCAGAAATTCGTTCGGACCGTCGCCAAAATCAAGCGACACCAGGCCCCGATAACGACCGATGCCGTGTTCTTCATGTACCACCGGATCGCCGACTTTGACCTCCGAGAGATCCTTCAACATCGAGTCGATGTTGCTCGTCTTCGCCCGCTTCTTGCGCGCCGCTCGCGTGGTGCTTGGGTACAGCTCGGCTTCAGTGACGAAGCTCAGTTTTTCGTCGACCAGGACGGTGCCGGAGAACAGCGGTGCGGGGGTGATACAGAACGATTCTGTCGCGGCTATGAAGGCTGCGAAATCGTCGACTCGGTGCGGGGTCAGGCCATGCTCAACAAACATTTCGTTCATCGTTTGCAAGCGGCCAGCGCTCTCGGCGCATAGCAACACGCGGCCTTTATTTTGTGTGGCGTTGGTGAGGAAGTCAGCGAGCGGACCAAGCGGGCGCTCTTTGCGCCGGTCGATCTCTAGCGGCGGGACTACGCGCGCCATTTCTCCGGTGCCCGTCTTCAGTTCATAGCGCGAATAGCTTTTAAGCGCATGCAAAAAATCATCTCGCCCCAGATACAACGCGGACGGCTCAAGCAACGGCCTCGCGCTATCGCCGCGCAACAACCCCCAACGTTCTTTGGTCTCTCTTTCAAAGTCGGTCAGCACCGCATGCGCATCACCCAGGACGGCGAAAACTGCATCGGTCGGAGCGTGATCAAACAGCGTTTCCGCCGCCTCGAAAAAAAGTGGTAAGTAAAACTCAACGCCACCGGGAAAGATTCCGTTGGTAACGTCTTTGTAAGCGGCCGCTTTTGACGGATCACCCTCGAACACTTCGCGAAACCGTTGACGAAACTGGGTGCGGCCCGCCTCGTCAGTCGGGAATTCCCGCGCGGGTAGCAGTGACAGTTCGTTGACCGGATACAGGGTGCGTTGTGTGTCTGGCTCGAATGCCTTGATTGATTCAATTTCGTCGTCGAACAAGTCGAGGCGCACCGGCAACGTGCCGCCGGTGGGATAGATGTCGATGATGCCGCCGCGCACCGCAAATTCGCCTTGCGACACGACTTGCGTAACGTGGGTGTAGCCGCCGAGCGTCATTTGCTGGCGCAACTTGTCGACGTCGAGTTTTTGGCCTTTTTTCAGTTGAAATGTGCGTGCCGCAATATAGCTGCGTGGCGAAAGTTTTTGCGAGGCGGTGGTGGCCGCGACGATCATTACGTCACAGGTGTTGGTAGCCAGCGCGTACAGCGCTTTCAGGCGATCACTGACCAGATCGGGATGCGGCGAAAAATGGTCGTACGGCAGCATCTCCCAATCGGAGAATTCGCGCACCCGAAGCGTAGGATCGAACCATGCGATTTCGAGTGACAAGTGATGCACATCCTGCGCGTCGGCACAGGTGACGATGAGCGTGCGCTTGCTGTCGCGCAACGTCTGCGCGAGGCGAACGAACGCAAGCGCTGTGGCGCTGCCAGCAGGGCGGGACAAAAGCGCACGTTCACCAGTGCGTGGAAGCGGGGGTAGTAAAGAAATAGCAGGCAAAGCAACACCTCACGAGAGGCGCTGCCTCACGCGATATTTGGGTCAATCGAGGAGGTGAATTATAGAAGGCCGGCGCT
>JAYUWL010000044.1:0-7116 GCA_043753585.1 Burkholderiales bacterium | reverse complement strand
GCGTGAAGCGTGACTTTCTTGCCGTACTGCATGTATTCGACGCCTGCTGCACGCGTACCCTCAAACAGAACTCGCGTCGCCTGCGCATTGACCTCAGTACGCAAGTTTTTGCGCTTTTGAGCAGGCCGGAGGTAGGCCACTGCCGTTGAGCAACGCCAGCCGTTTTTGGTGAATAGCTGGTAGTAGCCAACGCCCGCCTGATCGCCGCTATTGAAGTCGATCGTGGGTGGCACGCCCAGCTCCTCGCCACCCGCGATGATGGTGTCCATTACCGGATGCGGGTCGGGGATTGAGGTGCCCCAAAGCGGTCCGCCCTGACCATGCGTGCCGTTAGCCAAAAGACGTTTGTCGCTGTTGTGCTCGCTCTTTATGAAGTACGGGAGCACTTCCTTCCAGCTCCAGCCGTTGTTGCCCGCAGCCGACCATCGATCGTAGTCAGCGGACTGGCCACGGATGTAGATGAGCCCATTAATAGACGACGATCCGCCCAGCCCGCGACCGCGCGGCCAGTAGATCTTGCGGCCATTCATGTGCGGCTCCGGCTCGGTGTAGAAGCCGTAGTTGTAGACCGGATGGAACATCGTTTTGGCATAACCAATGGGGATGTGAATCCACAGGTAGTTGTCCTTCGGGCCTGCTTCCAGCAAGCACACCGAATTGCGACCGTCTTCGGAAAGCCGGTTCGCCAATACGCAGCCAGCTGTGCCTGCACCTACGACGATGTAATCAACATTCATGACCATCTTCTAGCTCAACTTCAAAATCATATAAAGCACGTCAGGCTCAGGATTATGGGTGTACGGCTCGGCGGCGACGAAACCGAGGGATCGGTAAAGCGCGATGGCAGCAGGCATACGGGTGCGCAGGGTATCGAGCCTGATTTCGGCGTAGTCAGCGCTCCGGGCAAATGTTATGGCCGTTTCTGCAAGCGCGCGGCCGGGACCGGTACCTTTTGCCTGTGGCGCAACCCGGAGCCGCTTCGGCTCACATGCCGAGCCCGACTCATCTTCCAGTGCCGCGAGCGGCCGAACTGCAACCACGCCCACCGGAATCGCGGTTTGCTCAGTATGTGCGAGCCAAAGCGCTCCGTTGGAGGCGCTGTATTTTCCGGGCAACTCGGCCAGTTCCTCTTCAAAATTCTGCAAGCACAAATCGATCCCGGTCCAGCGTGCGTAAGCGCGCATCAGGTCGCGAGCCTCTTCGCTGTCCTGTGCCGATGTAGCCATCCGTATGCGTGCGCTCATGCCTTGTTGTCGGGGCAGGCGCCGGTGGTGACCGACGTGCCGGGAATCTGGGTCTTGAGTTCTTCGAGCTTGCTCAGGGTCGTCTGAGCGGGCTCACGCAGCACTAAAGCCGTCAGCGCAAGCATCTGATCACGCTGCCGATATACGGCAGTTTTTACGCCTTTCGAACGGACCGCGGCAAGACGAGTGTCGGCGCTGTTCTTGTCACGAAACACGCCAAGCGAAATAGCAAAGTTCCATTCCCCCGGTTCCAGCACGAGGCTGCCATCGGTGATGTTGAGTCGCCTGAGATCAGCTAGCGCGCGATCCGCAGCGGGGCGATTGGGCTTCGGTGGGATATATATCCAGTGCTCGGCCCTGACATCAACACGGCGCGAAAGTAGCGTGCGCCCCAACGCCAGAGGCTCCAGCAGTTTTGTGGCGCGGGCGCGATCAAACTCGGTTAAGGGCCCCCATTCCGCGCAGGCCAGCGTGAGCTGCGCCACCTTCGCGGGACCCAGCTTCGAAACCTGCTGCGCGGTAAGCGCTTTCACCGCATCGGGGTTGATCGGTTTGTAGCGCTCAGCATTGGCCTGCGCGTTCGCTTTCATGCCGTCGACGTAGGCGTAGCCGAATAACGCGGCATTCGCAATCAGCAACAGGATAAGCAGTTTTTTCATTCAACAGACGCAACAGACTCAGTGTCCGATTTTGCCAGCAAGCGCACGCCTTCCAGTACCAGCGAATCGATCACCGTGTTGCCATCGGCAAGATGCTGTAGCAGACGGTAAGCGCTGCCTCCCGTGAGCACGATACGCGGCGCGGGTGTGACGCCGCGCTCGAGCAGGCGCTGGCTGAGCCTTCGATGGCCGTGCTCGATGGCACCGACCATTGCGTCAATCGCTCCAGTGGCAAGTGCATCGCGGGTGTTAGTGGGCTGCGCAGTCCAGTCGCCGGCGTCAACGGATAGCGCTGCGGTATTGCCCGCCAAACCGCCCAGCATGGCGTGATATCCGGCAACAATCGCGCCACCAAGATAGCTGCCGCGTTCATCGAGTTGATCGACCGTCAAAGCGGTGCCTGCGCACGCCACGACACACGGTGCCAGCCCGCGATTCCAGGCGGCGATTACTGCCGCCCAGCGATCGGTGCCAAGGCGCGTGGGATCGTCATAGCCATTTTTCACCCCGCAGGCGCTGGCGGTGGAAACAATCCAGTAGATGCGAATGCCCAGCGCTGCAAATTGCCTCTCCACCCGTTCCTTGGACACGAGGTTCGCAACATGACTCCCGACCACTTGCGTCGGTCGATCCAGCGCGAGGCCGGCGCGTACGACGAAATGCTCAATCTCTGCGACGAACATCGCGCCGCGGGTCACGATACGGTCGCCGTCAAACCCCGCCCACTTCAAGCGGGTGTTGCCGATATCAAGAACCAATAGCACGTAGCGTTACCTCTCCAGAAACAAATGTATGCCGACCCGCTTCGCTTTCTATCACCAACGCGCCCTGTCCCGTAACGTCCGCGATACGGCCACTGATCTGATACCCGTCCGGAAAGCGCGCGACGATCATTTTGTCTGCGTAGGCGTACGAGGCCAGCCATTCGTCCCGGAATGCAGCAAAACCCGATGTGGTGAATTGCATTAACGCGTCGGCAAGCGCAGCCAGCAGAAGCAGAACCACGTCGTCTCGCGAATGGTGAACGCCTGCAATGTCATCCAGCCCAATCGACGGTAACGTCGCGGTGGTTGGATCGAGGCGGGGTGACCGCAGATTCAGACCGATCCCGATGACGGCGGTACGTGTGGCAAAAGGCCCAAGTACAGTCTCGATCAGAATGCCTGCGAGCTTGTGTGACTGGTCTATCAGCACGTCGTTGGGCCATTTAAGTGTCGCGCGATCACCGAGATGCGCCGCCAGCGCACGGTTCACGGCCACACCCACCGCGAGGCTCAGGCCGTCCAGCCGCTGCGTGCGCTCAAATTCCCACGCCACGCTCATTAGCACCGCGTCACCGGCGCTCGCCTGCCATTGACGTCCGCGCTGGCCGCGCCCCACAGTCTGCACGTCGGCAACCAAAACCTGACGGTGCATTGAGCGCCTCGCCGCTCGCTGGAGGAGCTGCGTATTGGTGGAGTCGGTCTGGGCGACAAACTGGATTTTAAAGTCGGTCATGCGCGTTTTGTACAAGAGTGTAGCGGCTGCAACCCGTCCATTCGGGATTACCCGTGTCACCCAAGTCTTATATAAGACCTATACTTCAAACATTCCCGACCGCAGAGTCGGTTTTGTTGGCGAACGTATGTATTGTGCAGTGCACGACTGTTAGATTCGCGTGGATCGAGGAGGATTGAGGCAATATGTCTGTTACCCGCGCTTCGGCGACTGCCGATACCTTTCCGCGCTTGCTGGCGAAACACGCAACGCTCCGCCCCGACGCGCCCGCGTTGCGCGAGAAGTATCTTGGCATCTGGCAGACGTGGTCATGGCGCGACACCGCAGCCGAAGTTCGCGCAATGGCGATGGGTTTGGCGGCACTGGGCTTTAAACGTGGCGACAATCTGGCGATCATCGGCGACAACCGGCCACAACTCTACATGGCGTTCGCGGCAGCGCAATCGCTGGGCGGCGTGGCAGTACCGATGTATCAGGATGCCGTCGCTGCGGAAATGACGTTTGTTCTGGAGAACGCGGCGATCCGCTTCGCCATCGTCGAGGATCAGGAGCAGGTCGACAAGCTGCTTGAAGCGCGCGACACCCTGCCACAAATCGAACACATCATCTTCGCCGATCCACGCGGTTTGCGTAACTACAACGCACCGGGCCTGCTGAACCTTGAGGCGTTGCGCGGCAGGGGCAATAAATTTGACGCTGCTCATCCCGGATTTTTTGACGCTGAAGTCGCGCGCGGTGAAGCGACCGACGTGTCGGTCATGCTCTACACGTCGGGCACAACGGGTAAACCGAAGGGTGTGTGTCAGACACATCAGGCCTTCATTACGGCAGCCCAGGGCGGCGTGCAGTTCGATCATCTAGTCGCCACCGACAACGTGCTGTCGTATCTGCCAATGGCATGGGTGGGTGATCATTTGTTCAGCTACGCGCAATTTCTGGTGGCCGGATTCACCGTCAACTGCCCGGAATCAGCAGAGACCGTGATGACGGACTTGCGCGAAATCGGGCCAACGTACTACTTTGCGCCTCCACGCGTGTTTGAAAGCGTACTGACGAACGTGACCATTCGCATGGAAGACGCGAGCCGGATCAAGCGCTGGCTCTACGACAGCTTCATGGCGGTTGCCAAACGTTGTGGCTCTGATTTGCTCGACGGTCGACCGGTGAGCGCGAAGGACAAATTGCTTTACGCAGTGGGCAACGTTCTGGTTTACGGTCCGCTCAAGAACACATTGGGCATGAGCCGAGTTCGCGTGGCGTACACAGCCGGGGCAGCAATTGGGCCCGACCTCTTCCGCTTCTACCGCTCTATCGGCATCAATCTGAAACAACTCTACGGTTCAACCGAAACCTGTGCCTACGTTTGCTTGCAGCCCGATGGTCAGGTCAAGTTCGATAGTGTCGGCACGGCCGCACCGGGCGTTGAAGTGAAGCTCGCCGACAACGGCGAAGTCATGGTACGTGGCGCGATGGTGCTCAAGCAATATTACAAACGGCCCGATGCAACGGCGGAGTCCATCGATGCCAACGGCTACTTTCACACAGGGGACGCCGGTGTGTTCGACAGCGAGGGGCATCTGCGCATCATTGACCGCGCCAAGGACGTTGGGCACCTCGCAACCGGTGCCATGTTTGCACCAAACTACATCGAAAACAAACTCAAGTTTTTCTCGCACATTAAGGAAGCTGTCTGTTTTGGTCACGATAAAGACAGCGTCACGGCCTTCATCAATATCGATTTAACGGCGGTCGGCAACTGGGCGGAGCGGCGCAACCTCGTCTACTCGGGATACATCGATCTTGCGGGCAAAGACGAGGTGTATGCGCTGATCAAAGAATGCATCGAATCAGTAAACGCTGAACTCGCGACCGAGGGCGAGTTGTCGCATTCGCAGATTGCGCGCTTTCTGATCCTGCACAAAGAACTCGATCCGGATGACGACGAAATGACGCGGACACGAAAAGTCCGTCGCGGTTTTGTTGCTGAAAAATATGCGGCCCTTCTCGATGCACTTTACGGCGGAAAGACAGTGCAGCACATCGACACCAAGGTAAAGTTCGAAGACGGACGTAGCGGAAGCATTGCAGCGGATGTGAAATTAAGCGATGCGAAGCGCTTTCCGGCGATTACCAAGGCAGCGGCATGAGCGGCAACGTCAGTGGACAACGCAATATTGGCGACGTCATCCTCAAGGTCGACAATATTTCTTTGCGATTCGGCGGCGTCAAGGCGTTGACCGATATTTCGTTCGACGTACGCGAACACGAAATTCGCGCCATCATCGGGCCGAACGGCGCAGGCAAGAGCTCAATGCTGAACGTGATCAACGGCGTCTACACGCCACAGGAAGGCACGATCACTTTCCACGGCGAAGTGCGCAAGGACATGGACACGCATCAAGCCGCTGAAAACGGCATCGCCCGCACCTTCCAGAACATCGCGCTGTTCACCGGGATGACTGTGCTCGACAACATCATGACCGGGCGAAACCTCAAAATAAAATCAACCTTCATCGAGCAGGCATTCTGGTTTGGTCGTGCCCGTCGTGAGGAAATCGAGAATCGCAAAAAAGTCGAAGAGATTATCGACTTTTTGCAGCTGCAATCGGTTCGCAAAACACCCGTCGCGCGCTTGCCGTACGGCATCAAAAAGCGTGTAGAACTCGCCCGCGCGCTAGCCGCGGAACCGACGATGTTGCTGCTCGACGAGCCAATGGCGGGCATGAACGTTGAAGAGAAACAGGATATGTGTCGTTTTGTGCTCGACACCAACGATCAGTTCGGCACCACCATCGTGCTCATCGAACATGACATGGGTGTGGTGATGGACATCTCGGATCGCGTGGTGGTGCTCGACTACGGCAAGAAAATTGGTGATGGCACGCCCAACGAAGTTCGCAACAATCCCGATGTGATCAAAGCCTATCTGGGGGCGCACTAGTCATGGAAATGCTCCTCAAATTTCTCGAAGTCCTGATTAGTGGGCTGCTGTCCGGCGTGATGTATTCGCTCGTGGCGCTGGGCTTTGTGCTGATTTACAAAGCCTCTGGTGTGTTTAACTTCGCTCAAGGCGCGATGGTATTTTTCGCGGCGCTGACTACGGTTGGCATCACTGAGAAATTCGGCGTGTCGCTGTGGGTCGCGATTCCGATCACCATCGTCGTGATGGCGCTTCTTGGCATGGCCATTGAGAAGTTCGTGCTGCGACCGTTGGTCAATCAGCACGACATCACGCTGTTCATGGCGACCATCGGTCTGACATTTTTCATCGAAGGGCTCGCGCAGCTCGTCTGGGGATCGACGGTGCGTCCACTGGAGTTGGGCATTCCAGATGTGCCTATTGAATGGTTGCTCGACAAAGCGGGTATGTTCATTTCGCTGTTCGATCTGATTGCCGCGGCCATTTGTGCAATCCTGGTTACCGCACTCGCGCTGTTGTTCAACAAAACGAAGATTGGACGCGCGCTGCGCGCGGTTGCCGACGATCATCAGGCCGCGCTGACCGTGGGCATTCCACTGCATCACGTATGGGGCATTGTGTGGGCGGTCGCGGGCTTCATCGCGCTGGTCGCGGGATTGTTGTGGGGCTCGCGCAACGGCGTGCAGTTTGCGCTGACGTTTGTTGCGCTGAAGGCGTTGCCAGTACTCATTCTTGGCGGCTTTACTTCGGTGCCCGGTGCAATTGTCGGCGGACTCATCATTGGTGCCACCGAAAA
>JAYUWL010000043.1:0-2308 GCA_043753585.1 Burkholderiales bacterium | reverse complement strand
CCGGCGTTCACCAAATGGGTCACCAACACCGACAGTTGCGCCAGCCACATTTCGCAGTGGGCCGCGGTCGCTGCCGTCAGCGGGCCGCAGCATGAAGCTGAGATGATGCGCTCGAAATTTCTGGAGCGCCGCAATTTGATCGTTCCGCTCCTGAATGCGATTCCCGGCATCAAATGTCAGGCGAGCGGCGGCGCGTTTTACGCCTGGCCGAATGTGACGGAGCTGTGCGAAATGACGGGTTTGAACGACAGCGAAGAGTTGCGCAAACGCCTGCTCTACGAAGCGGGCGTTGCCGTGCTCGCCGACATCCATTTCGGCCACCGCGTTCCGGGCGACGGGCAGCACATCCGTTTCAGCTACGCCACGCAAAACGAGAACATTGTGAAGGGTGTGCAGCGGATTGCCGACTGGGTGAAGCGTTCGAAGAAGTAGCCGTCGGCGGCCGCCGCCTGTTCACGCTGGCGACGGCCGAAATCCTGCCGCCGCGAATACGTAAAATTGTTTACAGCTTTTCGGTGAAAGTACCGCTACATTGGGGCTGATACCGATTTTTACCAAAAGTCGATAAGCTGGGTTTCGCCGCTTTAGCCATAGCATAGCCGTCGTTTCACCAAAAAGCTGTTTTGCTCGGATGACGATTTTCTTCAATTTGACACACGCTTTTTGCAACCGCAATAACTTCCCTGGCTGAATAAACCCCGTGATCGATCATCCACAAAGAACGGCGCTGCACAACGAAATCCACGCTCGTCCGCCGGAACCGATGGCACCGCCGCTGGCGATCTCGCATGTGGTGATGCTTTGCAATCCGGCGGAGCGCGACGCTAGCCGCGCGCATCTGTCCGCGCTGTTGCGAGATCATCATCTGCCCGCGCCTGACGACACCATCAGTCATTCGCGGCACAACCTGGGTGCGTATCGCGTTCGCTGGGAGCGACACACGGAATTCGTAAGCTGGACTTTCCTCAAGCCGCTCGATCAAGAGCCCGCCGGCGAGCCCCCAGCCGCCACGGCATCGCTACCGCAAGCGTGGCTTGAGGGCCTTCCCGGACAGCGCTTGGTGGGTCTGAACCTCTGGGCTTTTTCCGGCACGACGCAGGACGATGAAGCGCCCGATCCCCGCATCAGACAATTGCTCTACGACGAAACGCTCGTCGGCTCGGCGGTGTCCGATGGTCGCTGCGAGGCGTATACCGATTTCGCGATTCATCCGGATGGCTACTCGCGAACGCTGCTCTTCGTCGGTAATGCCACGCCGCGAGGACTCGGTCGACTCATTCAACGATTGCTGGAGATAGAAACCTATCGCATGGCCGCGCTGATGGGGTTTCCGGCCGCGCTCAAATCCTCGAGCGAATTGGCTCAGGCGGAGCGAGAACTCGCCGAATTGGCTACGTCAATTCCGACGATTCGCCGGGAAGAAGAGCCGCAATTACTTGACCGATTGACGCATCTAGCGGGCCAGATCGAGTCGCAATATGCCGCGCTCCACTCGCGGTTTTCCGCAAGCTCAGCGTACTTTTCGCTCGTGGATCGCCGCATCAACGACCTCGGTGAAACGCGCATCGCCGGCCTGCAAACCTTCCGTGAATTCATGGATCGTCGCTTGAGCCCCGCGCGGAATACCTGCGAATGGGCGGTGCGTCGCCAAGATTCGCTGTCGCAACGCGTGTCACGCATGAGCAACCTGTTGCGCACCCGCGTGGAAATCATGCAGCAGCAGAACAGCGAAGCATTGCTGGCGACGATGAATCAGCGCGGTGACTTGCAGCTCAAGCTGCAATCCACGGTGGAAGGCTTATCGGTTGCTGCGATCACCTACTACATCGCCGGACTCGTCAGTTTCGTCGTGAAGGGCATGCAGACGTGGGGGTGGCCGTGGTCGCCCGAGTTGACTACCGCCGTTGCTATTCCCGTCGTGGCGCTAAGCGTATGGTGGTCGATACGGCGCTTGCATCAGAGGATTTTGGCGCCGCGCTCGGGTGCGTGACGCAGCATGTTGATCTAACGAATTCAGAAAAAATCGATAGCTACGACTGATTGCAACTTCGTGCCGCAAGAAGCGGGTCATTTGTTGCGTCTGATGCCGTATGCACTTAATTTACATAATGGCGGCAGCCGTTGCCGCAACTTGACACGTACCCCCATTCAATGTTTAGTAACGTTTACTGGCACGGCCGCGAATGCTGTTTCCCCTCCAAAGTCGGCTTGTAGCACCTGATCAACGCCGTCCACCACATGACAAAAATACGTGAATCCTGTCTTGACGTGTTCAGGCACGAATGGTGCCAAACAAATTTCCGAAACG
>JAYUWL010000042.1:0-7161 GCA_043753585.1 Burkholderiales bacterium | reverse complement strand
CCTCAAGGCGGCGTGATGCGCTACGTCAAACTCACGCGCGAGCAACTCGCTGCCCGCATCGCAAAAGACATTCATGACGGTGCCTACGTTAACCTCGGTATCGGGATGCCAACGCTGGTCGCCAATCATTTGCCCGCAGGCCGCGAGATCATCCTGCAAAGCGAGAATGGAATTCTCGGTATGGGGCCCGCGCCGCCGTCTGGGGCTGAAGACTTTGACCTTATCAACGCGGGCAAACAGCCGGTGACGCTGCTGCGCGGTGGCTCCTATTTTCACAGCGCAGATTCATTTGCGATGATGCGTGCCGGACATCTCGACATCGCAGTGCTGGGTGCTTTCCAGGTCGCAGCGAATGGCGATCTTGCGAACTGGCATACGGGCAGCAAGGACGATGTTCCCGCTGTGGGCGGTGCGATGGATCTCGCCGTCGGAGCCAGGCAGACCTGGGTGATGATGGAGCATCTCACCAGATCAGGGGAGAGCAAGCTTGTTGAGCGTTGCACCTATCCGCTGACCGGCGTGGGTTGCGTGAGCCGTATCTATACCGATCTTGCCGTGATTGATGTTACGGCGGAGGGTTTCAAGCTCGTGGACGCCGTAGCGGGCTTGTCGCTCGCCGAACTCACTACACTTTCCAAAGTTTCAATCGCACCTTAGAGAAAAAAATATGAATGCCTATATTGTTGATGCCCTTCGTACTCCCATCGGTCGCTATGGTGGGGCGTTGTCGTCAGTCCGCACAGACGATCTGGGTGCGGTTCCCATTGCAGCACTGATCGCTCGCCATCCCAATCTCGACTGGTCCGCGATTGACGATGTGATTTACGGCTGCGCCAATCAGGCAGGCGAGGACAACCGCAACGTCGCGCGTATGTCCGCGCTGCTCGCCGGATTGTCGCAGTCAGTACCGGGCGCGACCATCAATCGCCTGTGTGGCTCCGGCCTTGATGCGCTGGGTACTGCCGCGCGTGCAATCAAATCGGGTGAAGCGCAGTTGATGATTGCGGGCGGCGTGGAAAGTATGAGCCGCGCGCCGTTTGTCATGCCGAAAGCCGACAGCGCCTTTGCTCGCAACAACGCCGTTTACGACACCACTATTGGCTGGCGTTTTATTAATAATCTCATGAAAGAAAAGTACGGCGTTGACTCGATGCCCGAGACCGCAGAAAACGTCGCGACCGAATTCAAGATTGAACGCGAAGCGCAGGACAAGCTGGCACTCGCATCGCAACTGAAAGCGGTCGCGGCGCAAAAAAGTGGTTTCTTCGACGCCGAGATCGCCCTGGTGACAATTGCCCAGAAGAAAGGCGATGCGGTTATCGTCAGCAAAGATGAGCACCCGCGTGACACGTCACTCGAAGTCCTCGCAAAGCTGAAAGGCATCGTGCGCCCTGATGGCACGGTTACGGCGGGCAACGCCAGCGGTGTGAACGATGGTTCGTGCGCTATTCTGGTCGCATCGGAGGCAGCGCTCAAAGTTTACAATCTCGCGCCTAGGGCGCGAATTCTTGGCATGGCCACCGCAGGCGTACCGCCGCGCATTATGGGTATCGGTCCTGCGCCCGCGACGAAAAAAGTGCTCGCTCTGACGGGGTTGACGATTAATCAGATGGACGTGATTGAACTGAACGAGGCGTTTGCTGCTCAGGGATTGGCTGTGCTTCGTGAGCTCGGTGTTGATGATTCTGATCCGCGTGTCAACCCGAACGGGGGTGCGATCGCACTTGGGCATCCGCTTGGAGCCTCAGGCGCTCGTCTGGCAACGACTGCTGTCAATCAATTGCACAAAACGGGCGGTCGTTACGCGCTGTGCACCATGTGTATTGGTGTTGGGCAAGGCATTGCGGTGGTGCTGGAGCGCGTCTGAGCGAAGGCTGATAGCGGAAGGTGGGAGCGGTTCTACCGCGATTTCGCGGTTCACGATCCATCGCGGCGGAACCGCTCCCACCGTGAAAAAACCTCGCGAAAGAAGACGCAGCTAGCACAGCACTTTACAACTGACCGCGAGTCATTTAGCATTCGAAGCGTTAATGACTCACGGTCAGTTCGTGTTGGTCTTAATCAAAAAAGCCAACTTCCGCTATGCCACCGATCAAAAAAATCATACTCGATGCGATTGACGCGCATCATGCGCGCCACACAACACAGGCGCAGCAGCGGGCTCGGCGAGCGGTAAAAAGCTCACTGAAGTCCGTTATCAGCAGCGCACGTGATCTCCATCGGGCGCATCATTCGCCGGAAACAACCAAGCGTGTTCGCGCGCTCGACGGTGACGACAAAGAAGCACGTCGGCAGACCATTCTCGACGCGGCTGAGCGGCTATTTGCCGAGCGCCATGACCTTGCCAACGTCGCCGATGTCGCGGAGTCTGCCGGGCTCGCAAAAGGCACGGTCTATCTCTATTTCCAGACCAAGGAAGAGATTTATCTCGCGCTGCACTTGCGTCATGTCGAACACTTTTTCACAACTCTGATTGCTCGCATGAACAGCGGACAGCCGTTCCTGTTCCCTGAAATGATCGCGCTCGCCGGAGAACACCTGCTGAATGCACCCACCTACATGCCGCTCGGGGCTGTCTGCATGGGTTTTGGTGGTGATGCCGTGCCGCTCGAAGCGGCGAAAAATTTTCAGATGAACATGACCACCTGGTTGCTTACAGCAGGCGAAGGGCTGGAGCGACATTTCACCAAACTGGCGCCTGGTGAAGGCGTACGTCTGCTCAAACACAGCTACGCCATGATGATTGGGCTCTATGGCCTGCTGCGCGGGGAGCAGACCAATGGCCCCAAGTGCCCGATCCTTCCCGGTATGGGCACGTATCAAGAAGAAGCAACGCTTGCGCTCACTCGCTACTGGGCACATGTAGCAGGCATTCCCGACACCACAGACACCACGCAGATACGGCACTCTAGGGATTCCAAGGATTCAAAACGATGAACAAGAAGGCAATTCTCCTCCTCGCCGCATTAATTGCTACTGCCACGCTAGGCGCGTTATCGCTCACAGGTTGCGGCAAAAAAGACGAAGCGAAAACCGAAGCTGCCGCCGCTAAGGCAGAGCTACCGCGTCCTGTGCGCTTCATGCAAGTGGGTATGAGCGCGCTGGGTGACATCTCGTATTTGCCCGGTGAAGTACGCCCTCGTTATGAACAGCGCTACGGCTTCCGGGTGCCGGGAAAGATTGCGCGCCGGGCAGTGGATGTCGGTCAGGAAGTCAAGGCGGGTCAAGTGCTCGCAGTGCTTGATTCGCAGGATGTACTGCCCGCGATCAACGCGCAGTCAGCTCAAGTCGAAGTCGCACGGACCGATTTCGTGTTGCAGCGAAGCGAGCTGAAACGTCAGCAGGAATTGCGCGATAAAGGTTTCGTCTCAGGCGCAGCGCTTGAGCGTCAAACAGCAACGACTGCTGCGGCGGATGCTCGCGTAAAAGCCGCGCAATCGCAACTGGCAAACGCACAAAACGGACTTGATTTTCAGACACTGCGCGCAGACAAAGCAGGCGTAGTTGTTGCTATCGACGCCGAAGCGGGAAGTGTTGTCTCTGCTGGCCAAAGCGTAGTGCGAGTAGCGCAACTCGGCGAAAGGGAAATCATCGTCAATGTGCCCGAACGCGAAGTCGGTTTGATGAAGCAGGCAAGAGGTTTTGCAGCACATTTCGATGCCATTCCGGGCAAACTCTATGTCGCCAAGCTACGCGAATTGTCCCCGGCAGCCGATGCTGCAAGCCGCACCTACATGGCAAAGCTCTCCATCGCCAACGCGGACGACGCGTTGAAGCTTGGGATGAGCGCCACCGTGCGTCTGGACCTGGGGGAAGCGCAAGTCATTGTGATTCCCAACACCGCGCTCTACACCCGCGACAGCGCAACACGCGTCTGGCTCGTGGACCGCGCGAGCGAAACGGTGAAACCGGTTGAAGTGAAGCTCGGCACGAGCACCAACGAAGGCGTCGCCGTCATCTCCGGACTGAAGGCGGGTGATCTTGTGGTGACAGCTGGTGCCAACCTGCTGCTCGCAGGGCAGAAAGTCCGCCTGATTGAATCCGCACCAGCGCCGGTACCAAGTGCCGCTGCTATCCCAGCTGCAAACTCTGTCCCCGTCGTCGCCAAGGAAGGCAGCAAGCCATGATCGGCTCCGGTAACAAGGATTCAGGAGGCGGCAAGGCGAACATTTCGGCGGCAGCGATCAAGCACCAGCAGCTCACGCTATTTTTCATTCTTGCGATTGCGATTGCCGGCTTCGCGGCGTATTTCAAACTTGGGCAGCGGGAAGACCCGGACTTTACCTTCCGCGCCATCACTATTCGCACGCTCTGGCCGGGCGCAACGACCTCGCAAGTGGACGCGCAAATCACCGATCGTCTGGAGAAAAAACTTCAGGAGATGCCGTATTTCAAGCGCACACAGAGTTACTCGAAACCCGGTGAATCGCTGATCATTCTTGAGTTGATCGACACCGCGCCGCGTAAGGACATACAGGCGCTTTGGTATCAGGTACGAAAAAAGGTTGGCGACATCCGCTTCACGTTACCCGCTGAGGCGCAGGGGCCGTTCTTTAACGATGAATTTGGCGATGTCTTTGGATCCATTTACGCGTTCACCGGAGATGGTTTCACGCTCTCGGAATTGCGTGACAAAGTCGAGGACGTCCGGCAGGAGTTGTTGCGGATTCCCGATGTATCAAAGATTGAGCTTGTCGGCGTCGTTGACGACAAGATTTACGTCGAAATCAGCAACGCAAAAATTGGCGCGCTCGGCATTGACGCGAACTCTATCGCGACGCAATTGCAGGCGCAAAACGCCATTTCACCTGCTGGCGTCATTCAGACCAAGGACAATGCCATTGCTCTGCGTGTCACCGGAAACTTTGAATCGGTGAAATCGGTGCGTGAGCTTCAACTCGCGGTCAACGGTCGCACTATCCGTCTGGGTGACATTGCTAATGTGTACCGTGGCTATGCCGATCCGCCGGTGCAAACGATTCGCTTCGGCGGCAAGCCCGGGATTGCGCTGTCGATCTCGATGAAAAGCGACGGCGACGTGTTGCACCTTGGCGAACAGCTCACGAAAGAGATGGCGCGCATCAAGATTGACCTGCCCGTTGGCATCGAGTTTCATCAGGTGAGCAATCAGCCCAAGGTTGTGAAGGCAGCAGTGGGCACGTTCATGCGCTCGCTGCTTGAGGCCGTCGCCATCGTGTTGGCGGTGAGCTTCATTTCACTCGGCTGGCGTGCGGGCGCGGTGGTCGCCTTGACCATTCCATTTGTACTGCTCGCTACGTTTTTGGCGATGCAGATGTTCAAGATTGACCTGCACCGCATCTCCACTGGCGCGCTGATCATCGCACTTGGACTGCTGGTGGACGACGCCATTATCGTCGTTGAAATGATGGTGCGAAAACTGGAGGAGGGCCTTGACACGTTCGCTTCCGCTACGTTCGCTTACGCGAGCACCGCGTGGCCGATGCTCTCAGGCACGTTGGTCACGGCGGCGGGTTTTCTGCCCATAGCCATGGCCAGATCGTCGACGGGTGAATACACGTTCGACATGTTCAGCGTGACGACGATTGCACTCGTGCTGTCGTGGTTCGCTGCGGTTATCGCAACACCGCTGTTTGGCTACTGGATTCTCAAAAAGCCAAAGAACGCCACTGCCGAAGGCGAGGCGCACGAGCACTTTGACTCGCTGTTTTACACACGATTGCGCGCTTTGATCGACTGGTGCATCAGCCATCGCTGGATCACTATTGTCATCACTATTGGGGCACTCGCGCTCGGTATCGTCGGCATGGGGCTGACGGAAAAGCAATTTTTCCCGACCAGCGACCGTACCGAAGTGATGGTAGAGATGTGGTTGCCAGAGGGCTCGAGCTTCAAGGCGACCGAAGCACAGGTCGAAAAACTGGAGGCGATTCTTAAGGCTGACAAGGATGCGCAGACGTTTGTCACCAGCATTGGTATGTCGCTGCCGCGATACTTCCTGTCACTTAATCAGGAGCTTTTCCGTCCGAATTTTTCGCACACCCTGATCCTGACTGATAGCGTTGAGGCGCGTAACCGAATCACTACCAAACTCCAGACCGAGCTGGACAGCAACTTCCCGGGTGTACGCGGAAGGGCGCTCAAAACACCGCTCGGTCCACCGGTCGCCTATCCTGTCATCTTCCGCGTAAGCGGTCCCGATATCGCCAAGCTGAAACAGATTGGTGACGAAGTTGCAGTCATCCTGCGCAAGAGCCCGAAGACGGTAGAGGTCAACACTGATTGGGGCGATCGTACGCCAGCGTTGCGGGTCGAGGTTGATCAGGACCGTGCGCGTGCGCTCGGCGTCACGTCCCTCACCGTAGCGCGCTCGCTCGGCGGCGCCGTGTCTGGCACGACGATTGGCGCATTCCGCGAACGGGATCGTTTGATTGATGTCGTTTTGCGTGGTCCCGGCGCGGAGCGCATCGCCGTTTCGCAGGTAGAGGATCTGCAAATCCCGACGGCCAGCGGGCGTACTGTGCCGCTGTCGCAAGTGGCGAAGGTCAGTCAAGTCATGGAAGAGCCGATCATTCGGCGCTATTCTCGTATGCCGACGCTCTCGGTTCGCTCCGACATTATTGGGGGGGCACAAGCGCCCGATGTGTCAGCGCAAATTGATCCGCAACTTGCAGATATTCGTGCAAAACTGCCGCCAGGCTTCCGTATCGAAACAGGTGGTGCGTATGAGGAAAACGCTAAAGCCCAGGGTTCCATCGGAGCTGGCGTGCCGCTGATGATTTTTGTCTGGTTGATGTTGCTCATGTTGCAGTTGCAGAGCTTTTCGCTAGCCTCGATGGTGCTGCTGACCGCGCCGTTCGGTATCGTCGGCGTCGCCGTGGGCCTGCTGATATTCCGCATGCCGTTTGGCTTCGTGGCCATGCTTGGCGTCATCGCGCTGATGGGAATCATCATGAGGAACACCATCATCCTGATTGATCAGATCAAGCAGGACATGGCCACTGGCACCCATGCATGGACGGCGGCGAGAGAAGCCGCTGTACGCCGCTTCCGCCCGATTGTGCTGACGGCGACCGCGGCTGTGTTGGCGATGATTCCGCTGACCCGCAGCGTGCTCTGGGGGCCGATGGCAGTAGCGATCATGGCCGGGCTCGTCATTGCGACGGTGCTCACGCTCCTCGC
>JAYUWL010000041.1:0-7178 GCA_043753585.1 Burkholderiales bacterium | reverse complement strand
GTCTTGCCCGTCAGCGTCGTCGTATCGTCCCCTTTAATGAAGGTCGAGCGATTGGCGGTTTTGTTGACCTGATCCCCCTCAACGGTATTGTGCTCGGTGCCAGTGACGGCGAAGTTATGGTTGCCCTTGATCGACTCGAAGTGATTGCCTTGCACTTCCTCGTTGTGATTACCTTCGACGTTCATCGTCCGATTGCCACCCACGGTAATCGTCTGCTTCCCCTTCACTTCGAACGTCTGATTTGCCTTGACCTTGGTGTTCTGATCCTCATCAATCTGATTCGTCTGACTCTTCACGACAACGTGTGTGTCGGTTCCCTTTACAAAACGGGAATCGTCGTTTTCGATGCGAGTCTGCCGGTTGTGACCAACGGTACGCGATTCGTCGGCTTCGACAACGGTGTCAAAATTGCGCTGGGCATGAACATAAAGCTGTTCTTTGCCCTTCAAGTCCTCCATCCGAATTTCGTTGAAATCGGTCGCACCGCCGCCTTTAGTCGAGCGCGATTTGATCCCGCTTGCCGTCATGTTGGCTGGTAGCGCATAGGGGGGCATCAAGTCGGCGTTGTAAACGCTACCCGTAATCATCGGATAGTCGGGATCGCCGTTCAGGAAGTCGACGACGACCTCGTGACCAATCCGCGGAATGTGGATCATGCCCCATTTCTCGCCCGCCCACGGTGTCGCGACGCGAATCCAGCAACTGCTGTTTTCGTTCTTTTTACCAACGCGATCCCAGTAAAACTGCACTTTGACGCGACTGTATTTGTCGGTGTAAATCTCCTCCCCGGCAGGGCCGACGACAAGCGCAGTTTGCGGACCGTGAGTGCGTGGCTTTGGCGTCAGCAGCTGCGGCCGATACGGCAGCGTCGTTGGTTGCGAGGTGACCATGATGCCCCAGTCGGCGTCCCCTTCGCCGCTGCCGGTTGACAGTTGTGCGTTATCTCGAAAAAAATAGGTCGCGGCGACCGCCAGATATTCCCGATTTTGATCAGAACGGGGGCAGCGCGTCATGCTGAAGCGGTAGCCTGGGGCCATGGTGCGCACGTTGGTGTTGGCCTGGCAGCGCTCATGCTCGGCCTCAAGCATTTCAAGCCCCGTCTTGGCGTAGTTTTCGCCATCCGCGTGCTTGACGTAGCCGCCGGGCCATTCGTAGTGCTCGTGCTCTGAATGGGTGTGCGGCATCGGATTGTTGCTTTTGGCCTTCAGATCCGCCTTCGGATGCTCAAAATCGTAGTCATCAGTGAAGAATGTTCCGGAGTCAACTTCACCACGCACAAGCCAGCTATCGATGTGCTCTTCCATGTTGGTGGTGGCAGCGTCGGCTCCGACATATTGAATAGACGACTTTCCAGGCAGCGACGCATGACAGCTCATATCGTCGGCAATCACCATGGTGTGCGACCCAACCGCGTGTTCGAAGTAAAAGTAAATCCCCTCGTGCTCCATCAGGCGCATGACGAAATTCATGTCGCTCTCCTGATATTGCACGCAGTAGTCCCAGGGACGGTAGGTTTTCGTGAGTTTTGGAGTCAAAACATAGGGATATTCGCCCAACACTTCTTTCACTATTTCCGGGACAGTCTTGAACTGAAAAATTTTGCAGTTCGTGCGGCGACTGGCGATCCACAGCCAGGGACGTAGCTTCGCGGTGTAGACGTGGTGATCACCTTCGCGCCCGGCGCTGGCAAAACGAGTGCAGATGCCGTGGATCGGACGCACGCCGCCGGTTTCGGTTTCCACTTTCATGGTGACGCCCTTACCGAGAATGGCGTTCGCGCTGAGCGAAAGCGTCTTGCTTTCACTGTGTAGCACGACGTCGAACTCAAACGGGACGGAGAGCGCTTCGGTGCCCGTCATCTGACGAAACCACACGGCGGAGCCCAAGGGTGTTTCGATATCGACAAGGCGTTTGTTAGCCATTTAGTGTGTCCTCATTGCGTGTGTACGTTCAGACGGTGGCGTGGTCCCGGTAGTCATCGACTACCAGTGGTCCACCTTCAAATAATGTTCGGCTCGCCCCGACAGGCCGGCTTGATCTGTCGCCAGTGTCGCCAGCTCTAGCGCAGCTTCAGCGCGCCTTCTCAGCGATTCACCCGATACCGACTCTATGGCCACGCCACGCCCGGCAGCGAGCAGCATGTCACAGAAGCGAAAACAGTTGTTACGGGAAACCGCATGGCCATTCCAGTCGGTCGCCACATCGCCTTTGAATCGCTCCCATGTGCGCACCATTACGCTCTCGTTGAGCCGCGTGTACACCCACGTCGGTGGAGTGTCCAGCGCATCGCCTTCGATGTCATCGGCGAGCGTCGCGGTCTTGGTTCTTCGCGTGAACGCCACCTCGGGTTTCACCGGACGCACGCTTATGTAGGTGCCGCTCACCTCAAGCGACGCGAAACCGATTGAATGCCGGTCGCTGGGTGGCGGGGGCCAAATGCGAAGGATGACCATGAGCGCGATGAATCAGTGAGCTAGGTTAAGGCCGACGACGACCTGAAAAATAATAAGGGCAGGGCTAAACATGTGTGTGTGGAATGCATTGTGTCGGTGCGGGAGTGCTTGAGTTTCGCCTCAAAGCGCCGACGTACATAAAACAGTAACGAAGATTGCTGCTCGCCAGGCACTTAATACCAACTCCCCAAAAACGCATATTTACCGTTGCCCACAGGGATAAGGACGGACTGAAAGCCACAAACGCGACATGCGTACACGTTGCAACGAGCGAAAGAAATTATTTGGACGGCGTCACGCTACGAACGAACCACCCTTTGCGCCAGCCATTTCGCCGACGGCATTCGCACTACGTCAAAGCGCATAGTGTCGCCGGCTTCCACGAAATCAAAGCCCGGTGCCATAACATGCCCCGATAGAAACTGGACGTCACCGCGCCCGTCTTCGCGGGTGATGATGCCGTAGCCATTCGCGAGCGATTTCACGGTGCCGGAGATCGCATTGGCAGCCAACGAATCGTCCGCTGCGTCTGCGGCGTTGGCGACGTCTGCCGCGCGGCTTCCAGGCACAACCGGGATCGGCTTGAACAGCGCTGACGCAGGTGGCACCCGGAACTCCCGGCGCGCACGATCCCGCAAATCAATCACCCGATCACCGGAAACCACGACCTTGCCCGCAGCCGTTAACAGCAACTCAAACAGCTGAAGTGAGCGTGATTCAAGCTTTAACCTCAGCGGCTGCCACTGCATCTGCGAGCCGACCGTCACCACAACGCCCGAACTGTTCAGTGCGGCTGATTCAACGGCGTCGAGCGCAAGGCCCGCGCCCATGTCGTCGGCGCTGATGTGTGGCGTGGTGGTCACACTAAAACCCGCAGAAACCGCTTCGCCATCACCGGGATTGGTTCTAGACCGGCACCAGCGCTGATCCACGAAATCGGTTTGATCGAAGGTAAATCCCAGCTGCGATCCGACGACGAGTCGCACATAGTCTTGTAACCCGCCAAGCGACCAGGGCCTGGCGATGCCTTCGAGCTCGGCCAGCGCGGTGGCTTCCTGTTGCCAGCGCTCGGCGTTGACGATGAGAATGATTGAACAACGCTTGTCTGCCATGAAGCCCTCAATTGTTTGTTGCATCAGCATTATCAGCCAAATCGGAGTCAGCACAAAGCAGCGTGCAGCTGAAAGCGACTGTTCGTTTGACGGCAAGTTATTCCACAAACATACGGGTGATTGTTTTGCCGAAAACAACCCTTTAAAGTAACACCTTTTCACTCAAGCCGTTTGCGTGCATGGGCTACACTCTCATTTTATGTAAAGTCGACTATGTCATGATACCGGCGCTAGCCCTTATCATTGTTCTATTAGGACGAAAAGCTGTTCGACAAGTTCCTGGGAGCTGCACCCTTAACGCAGTGCCAACACGAGCGCCGTTGCGGCAACGATGAAAACCAACAGCACAACAAGCAGTTTCGTGGCTCCGCGCGAGGGGGCCTCGTAAATTGTGGCCTTGGCACGGCGCATCGCGGCCATGGAGTCCGCCGAAGTTTTTGTAGATGGCTGACCCGCGCGGGGTGCGCCAGTCTCAGCTGCTTTCTCCTGCGACTCGTTGACCGGCAGGATATTGGCTGCGGCTTGTTGAGCCTCGGTCAGCGGCTCTAGGGTAATTGTTCTCTCGGTGGGCTTTGGTGCAGTGCGCTGCAACACCGCCCAGTCCAGGGCTGCGCGAAATTCAGCAACGCTTTTGAAGCGGTCTATGGCGCGCAGAGATAGTGCTTTCGCTACCGCAGCGAAGAAGGCTGGCGAATAATGCTCACGTGGGGCCAACGCATTCAGCGGTGGCAGGGCGTCACGCACTATACGGCTGGTCGCCGGCGTCGGCGGCTGCCCAGTCACCAAAAAGTAGATGACCGCGCCAAGACCGTAAACATCGGTCCACCGGCCCTGCTCCATGCTCCCGTCTTGCACATATTGCTCAATGGGCGCGAAACCGGGCTTCAGGATTGTCGTCAAGGCCTGCGTCATTCCGCCCAAGACCTGCCGCGCCGCGCCGAGATCGAGCAGAACGGTGTCTCCGCTCGCCATCACCAGAACATTGTCCGGCGAAATATCCCGATGAATCACGCGATGAGCATGCAGCTCGGCGACCGCATCGAATACGGGCGACATCCACGCCTTGATTTGCGCCTCGCCTGGTCGATTGCGGTCGCGTTGGCGCACCTCCCGCAATGTCTTGCCGGGGTAATACTGCATCGCCATATAGGCGGTGCCGTTTTGCTCCCAGGCCCTATGCACGGCCACCAGCGCTGGATGAGCGAATTCCGCCAACAAATTGGCCTCGCGCAGAAAACCTTTCAGCCCGCTGGCGTAAGCGTTCTCCATGTCAGCATTAATTGGAACAATATGTCCGTTGGCGAGACGACCAGCAACGGCCGTCGGCAAGAACTCCTTGATCGCCACGGAGCGACCGCTGCGTGCGTCACGCGCGAGATACACCACGCCAAACCCACCCTGACCAATGAGCCCCGTGATCGCATAGCCATCAAGCGCGGTGCCATTGGGCAGCACGTCGACGGAGCGGGAAAGGTTGGCCATTGCGCCATAAGCTTAGCGCGAATTTGTATTTTTTTTTAAAAACTGTCGTATTCGGGACGCA
Source organism: Burkholderiales bacterium (assembly GCA_043753585.1). GTDB lineage: Bacteria > Pseudomonadota > Gammaproteobacteria > Burkholderiales > Casimicrobiaceae > Casimicrobium. Next base: position 2,070 of record JAYUWL010000041.1, on the reverse strand, counting down.
GTCACATTTTAGTAACGCCTTGCGTCTTTATGTTTGTCGGCGGAAACGCCATAATGGGTGAGTTTTCTGTCATCCGGGCCTGATGGACACTCCGTCTCAGCAAAACCTCAATCAATTGCCTATCGGTTCGCCTCTGGGCGACTTCACGATCACCGGTATCGTCGGTGAGGGTGGGTTCGGCATTGTCTACCTCGCATATGAAGCTGCGCTAGACCGCGTCGTTGCGATCAAAGAGTATCTGCCTTCGTCGATAGCGGGCCGCACCGGCAACCAGTCGGTCATGGTGCGCTCGCAGCTAAACAACAACGCGTTCGCCTCCGGTCTCAAAAATTTCCTGCGTGAAGCGCAGATGCTCGCCAAGTTTTCGCACCCGGCGCTCGTTGAGGTGCACCGTGTCTGGGAGCAAAACTCAACCGCCTACATGGCGATGCGCTACTACGAAGGCAAGACGCTGCGCGAGTGGCGGCTGGTCAACGAAGATTTTGACGAAGGGCGCATCCGGCGTCTGCTTGAACCGGTCATGGACGCCTTGTCGCTGCTGCATGCGCAAAACGTCATCCACCGCGACGTCTCGCCCGACAACATCCTCATGCGTGGCTCCGGAACACCCGTGCTGCTCGATCTTGGCGCAGCACGGCTGGTGATCGGTGGCATGACCCAGGCCTTGACCACAATCCTCAAGCCCGGTTATGCCCCCATAGAACAGTACGTTGATGATGGCACCATGCATCAAGGACCGTGGACGGATGTTTACGGCTTGGGCGCGGTCTTGTATTACATGCTGACCGGTGTTGCGCCGCCGCAGGCCGTTGCCCGGATGATTACCGATCCGATACGCAACATGACCGAAAAGGTCAAAGTATCGGTGTCACCGGCATTTATTGAAGCCGTGATCTCGGCGCTTGCAGTGCGCCCGGAAAATCGTTTCCAGAGTGTGGATGACCTGCGCGATGCGCTCGGCTGGACTGAGCCGCTGCCAGCAGAACCGCGTACACAATACGCCCGAACGGAGTATGTGCAGCGCAGCACTTCGCCCGTGACGCCTACAACGGGTGGCGTCAAGTCGGTATCGCCAACCGCACCAACCGCACCGACCACACCGATCGCACCCATCACAAAAAGCACTGCTCCGGCAGCTTCCTCCACTCCACCAGCGTTGGCGACGGCCTACGTTCGGCCACCTGCCCCTGCACCCGCGGCTTCCGTCTCGCCTCTGTCGATGCCCACGATGAATGTCGTGATTCCGACGCGGCCGGGAGCCGCAACGACTGCCGCGTCGGCCCCGCCCTCAACCTCTGTCGACGATGACAAAACAGTTATCTGGAATGCTGCAGCGGTTACCGCAGCAACCCGTACCGCGGCAGAAAAGTTGGCGGTGACACCAGCAAAAACGCCGCCGCCGTCCGCGTCTCAAGCAGATGGCGTAAAGAGGGTTTTCACCAGAGCCTCAACTTCACCGCCACCCGCCGTTGCCCCGGTTGCGGCAGCGGCCGGCTCAATAGCGGCGGCGCGAGCAAGCAACTATGACGAGGCTCCTGTGGCCGCGGGTAGCAGCAAATCGAAGCGCCTGATCTTTGCCGCGTTCGCGGCTGTGCTTGCGGCAGCAGGCGGATATTTTTTGATCAATCGCGGTCCGGCGTCGGCTCCCGCCGTTACAACGCTGCCGACGACGCCAGCGGTGGCCCCGACTGGTTCAACTAACTCGCCAGGGTTGATCGTTACGCCTGCCGCACCGATGGTGGCCGCTGCACCTGTGCCAGCTCCTGTGTCCCCGCAGCGGCCAACGCCGGCACCGGCACCGGCAGTGTCAGCGCCGCCCGCGACCGCGCCGATCAAGGCGGCACCTTCGCCTGCGGTAGCACTTCCGACACCGGACACGCCATCGGCGATTACCAGACCCGTGCCTGACAACAAAGAGGCTGCGCGACTCGCCGAGGAAGAGAAGCTGGCTAAAGCCAGGCGCGAAGCGCAGGAGAAAGCCAAAGCGGAAGCTCTGGACAAGGCGGCGAAAGCGAAAGCGGAAAACGATGAGCGCGTGCGCAAACTGAAACAGGAAGCGGAAGAACGCGC
>JAYUWL010000040.1:0-2321 GCA_043753585.1 Burkholderiales bacterium | reverse complement strand
GACAAACAATGGATCTTCCGTCCGCGGAACGAGCGGCGGCGCGCATGAATTCCGGCTGGCTTGCGAGGCCACCGAATGACACCGGGCCAATGGTTTCGCAGCATGCCGCGCCCGTGAGATCGATGGCAAGCGCTTGTGTGATGGAGACCAGTGCGCGACGGGACGCCAACCGGATGGGGTCGGTTACCACAGCAATGGGCCAAAAAGTGTAGCGCTCGTTCGCGTTCAGCAAGCGGTGGTGCCGGTGCGTCCCGGTGACGTAGCTGGCCATCACCTGCGGATCGGCATCGGGCACCTCGGAGGACGCCGAGAAATCGACAGACCCTGATTCAATCAGATCGCAGAACTCGCCCGAAAGCACGTCTGTCAGCACTCGAAGGCTGCGCCGCTCTTGCAAGAATCGCAGCGCGCCGTTGGGGACTCGTCCTGGTCCCACCTGCAGCGTCGCGCCATCACGAACCAGGTGCGATACGTAACGCGCGATTCGCTCACAGCGCTCGTCGTCGACCGCGTGGCAATACTCGGCAACGGCCCGCGCAGATTCCGTCACCGTTGCAAACGATGCCACTGGCCACCGGGTGTCACCACATGCAATCGGCATCGTTGGGAGCATTTCAGCGAGTGCGAGCGGGGTTCGCTCCAGCACGGCGCGCGTCAGCCCAACCGCAGGACCCAACGAAACGGTGCCAGTCTGATCTGCTGATGAAACGGCGACGAGCACCGCGTCAAACCGTAGTATTCCTGCGGAAATCATCATGCTCGCATCGGGCAATGAGAGCGGCAAAGGACTGACCGCTGCGCCTACCAGTGCGCATGTGAGCGGGTAGCCGACATACAGCGGCCGATGCCGGATGCTTGGCGCTTTCGCGACCATTGCTGCTATATCAACGCCATCGAGCAAGAAGTAAGTAAGCTCGACGTCCAGCGTGCCACGGCACAACAGCGCATTCAGCAAGGCGAGTGGTGTGCCAGCCTTTCCGGCAACAAAGACACGGGATCCCGGACGGATAAGCGCCACTGCTTCGTCCGCGGAACACGTCTTCACAGTTGATTCAGGTCGCGCAATGACCGCATGATGTCATCGTGTCCGCGTCCTGTTTCGCGCATGACTGCGAAGATGTCACGGCTCTCGTCAATCAGACGCTTTAGCTTGCCAATGCCCGCGTCAATATCCGAATCTGGCTGATCCGATGTGCGACCGTGGCCCGGCAGGACGTGCTCCAAACGAAGCATCGCCAATCGCTGCAGCGACGCCACATAGTCGCTGGCATTGCCTGATCCGAGCACGCCGCCGATGATCCCGTTGGCCATGATGGTGTCAGCCGAAAACAGAATCCGCCGCGTAGGCTCAAGAAGACATATCGAGCCAGAGCAGTGCCCCGGAGTATGTAGAACCTCCAGAGTGATTCCTCCGGCTTCGATGCGGCACCCTTCATTCAAAATCAGGTCAATCTCGAACGCCTCAAGTTCCTCCGAAAACGCCTTGTTCATTAACGCAAACTCATCCTGAAGCGCCAGCTTGTTCGCGGCAAGCCGATGCGCCGCGACAGGACAGTAGCGGGCCAAGTGAGGGGCCCCACCCGCGTGATCGACATGCTCATGCGACAACACCACAAGATCAAGCGATTCCGGTGTAACGTCAATCGAGGCCATCGCATCGATCAGAGTATTCACGCTGGCTGGGAGCCCGGTGTCGATCAATACGCGCCGCCGCGAACCGCAAATCAGATAAGCGTGGGCCGCGCGCGGCCCACTCATGATCTGAAATATCCCGGGGAATAATTCGCTCACTCTGGGAACAAACGAGGTCATGGATCCACTCCTGCTTCGCTCGTCGACATCGGAATTCTCCGGCACAACGCGCGCATGACGGTCAGCGAAAACGCGGGTTGCTGACTGACGAGATACATGAACCGCGCACGATCAATTTCGATCAATCGAGTCGGACTCGTGGCCGCAATTGCGAAAGCAGTTCGCCTCCCCGCGTCGACCAGCGCCATCTCACCAAAAAACTCGCCAACGGTTCGGATGGCAACGGCCGCACGTTGGTCGCCGCGGCGCTCATGCTCAATTCGCACTGCGCCTTCGACGACGACAAACATCGAATTGCCGTTGTCGCCTTGCCGGAAGATAACATCGTCCAGATCAAATTCGCGCTCAAACTTCGCGATTCGGCGCGCCGCGTTAAGCGGCGTCTCCCCTTCGAATCGTTGTGGTGTGATGCCTTGTTGCTCCATTCGTCAATACCTTCACGCAGCCGCCACGCGACAGAATTAGTACGTTAAGCATGCTCCCAGCGTCAGTCGATGTCAATGGCTCAC
>JAYUWL010000039.1:0-2327 GCA_043753585.1 Burkholderiales bacterium | reverse complement strand
GCGAAATTGGGTGCCCATCGGCATGTCTTGCGGGCGCATCAGACCGGACACACTAACAACCTACGAGCGGCCTTCTTGCGCGATAAATCGCGTTACATCTTTGGTGTTGTGCAAGCCGCCCGGCCATACTGAAACATGCAAATCTTCGCCTTGCGCATACAGCGCTGAGCGGGCCAGCGGCACCCAGTTTTCATAGCAATTTAAGCCGCCGGCTTTGCACCCGCCAAGCTCATGAACCACCAGCTCGCGGCCGTCGCCTTGCGCCCACACCAATCGCTCCTCATGCGTGGGTTGCAGCTTCCGGTGTACCGACTCGATCCCGCCGCACTGATTTACGTAGACCAAGGAGCAATACAGGCTGTGACCGCCGCGGTCCGGCGCACGCTCCATCACGCCGAGATACATCGCAGTCGATTGTTGTTTGCACAGCTTGCACAGCGCATCGAGATCGCCGCGCTCGACCACGACGCCCTGATCGAGATAAGTCGCATACATCTGTTTTTGCGCAACGCTATTGAACGCCGCGCCGTCCGTCAATTCCACCCAAAACGGATAGCCCGGCACGAGGGCTTCGCCGAGGGTGACGAGATCGCATTTTTGCGCGGCAGCGTCAGTCACGTACGCGGCAACTTTGTCGAGCGTTTTAATACGGTCGAGCTAGATCGGAGCTAGTTGGACGAGGCCGACGTTTAGGATGTCTGATGTGGGTATTTGTTCTTTGTTGGTGTTCGTTGCGTGCCCGGAGGTTATCGCGTTGTGGGAGCGGCGCAAACCGCGATCAGGTCTCAGGAAGCGAGGCATTTCGCGGCTCGCGCCGCTCCTACAGGTTGATACGACGCAAACTCTCTTCACGCCCCAACATGAGCAGCAACGCGTCCACGGCGGGAGCCTGCTCGCTACCGGTGAGCAAGATTCGCAGCGGCATCATGACTTGCGGCGTCTTCAAACTGAACTTTGTTTGTGCTTCTTTCAGCACTGCGGCGATGACTGGCTTGCTCCACTCGGCCGTGTTGAGTTGCACTTTGATCCACGTGATGGCGGGTTTATTGGTGTCCTTCAGATGATCTGCCAACAATTGGCCGGAAACATTAGGCAGTCCGAAGTCTGGGTGCGAGTAGGCATAGCCGGCAGCGTTTGCCATTTTTTCCAACGTTGCGTAGCCGCGCGGCTGCAGCAATTTGGCAACAGCTAGAGCGGACGGGCCAGAGGTCTCCGTCCATGTCTCGCCATCCATGTCAGGAGCGGGAGCAAAGCCCAGCGCAACGAGAAACGGGCGCAATCGCTTGGCCAACTCTTCCACAGGCAAACGCTTGATGTGCTCACCATTCAACCACTCAAATTTCTCCGCATCGAAGCGCGCGGGCGACGGCGTGAGGGACTCAAGATTGAACCATTCAACCAGTTGCTGCGGCGAAAAAATTTCTTCGTTACCATGCGACCAACCTAGTCGCGCAAGGCCGTTGATGATGCTTTCTGGCAGATAGCCGTTGGCCGCGTATTCGCTCAAGCCCGTTGCACCATGCCGTTTGGACAGCTTTTCGCCGTCGTTGCCGAGCACCGTGGGCGTGTGGCCAAACACCGGTGGCTCAACACCCAGCGCACGAAAAATATTGATCTGCCGCGGCGTGTTCATCACGTGGCCATCACCGCGAATCACGTGCGTAATGCGCATGTCGATATCGTCAACCACCACGCAAAAGTTGTAAGTAGGTGTGCCCACTTCGCCCATCGGCGCCGGTCGCGCGATCACCAAATCATCGAGCTCGGCGTTGGCAATATTAATGTGACCTTTCACCGCATCGTCCCACGCCACCATGCCCGCATCCGGGTTGCGAAAACGAATTACCGGATCAATCCCCACCGGTTTCGTCAAGCCTGATTTCGCGACATTTTCAGGACGCCAGCGACCGTCATAGCGAGGCTTTTCGCCGTTCGCCTTTTGTGTTTCGCGCAACGCATCGAGCTCGGTCACGCTCATGTAGCAGTGATACGCGCAACCATCCGTCAACATCTGCGCCACCACCTCACGGTAGCGCGGCATGCGTTGCATTTGATAAATCGGGCCTTCGTCGAAGTCGAGCCCGAGCCATTTCAGATCGCGCAGGATACCGTCGGCGCTTGATTCAGATGAGCGCTCAAGATCAGTGTCCTCAATGCGCAGAATGAACTCCCCCTGATGGTGGCGCGCAAATGCCCACGCGAAAAGCGCTGTGCGGATGTTGCCCAGATGCAGGGTGCCGGTGGGCGATGGCGCGAAGCGCGTGCGGATCTGCGCGTGAGGTTGAATGTCTGTCATTTCTTGATTTTATTGGTAGGGCTGCTCGCGC
>JAYUWL010000038.1:0-7229 GCA_043753585.1 Burkholderiales bacterium | reverse complement strand
TGGTCGGAAATGTCATGCCTGCGGAAATCTTCGCTCAATGTTCGATCCCGATGAACGTAAAACAGTATTATCTATCATCTCGTGACGACACTGTCTAGTTGATTGTTTTTGTTTTTTTTATTTAACGATTGCGAATACAAGTTTCTGGCACCGGGGCACTAGCCGGTGCGTCAAGCGTTGCCGATGGCGTAAACGGTGTAACCAACACTGAAGATTTGTCAGCGGGCGCAAGCTCGGCTCACGGTGCCACGGGTGGCGGCATTGGATCTTCGGTAATCATCGTTTCCGACCCACCGGGCTTCGAATGTGGCCCAAGGTGTTTGCCAGCTTCCACTATCACCAAATCAACTTCGACCCCATCACGTGTATTCGGCGTTAGTACGACGGCCAATCACTCGATTACAGCCGGGCTCAATGCCCGGTTTTTTCATTTCTGAACGTGCCGCCGATAAAATTGGGGTCCAAGTTATTTGAATTGAATTGCCATGAACGTCGATGACCTTGCCAATGAACTAAAACATGCCGTCCAAGCGGCGCGCGGTAAAGTCGATCACCTCCGGGGGTTACTTTGAATACGACAAAAAGTCGCAGCGCCGCTTAGAGCTAAACGCCGAACTTGAAAACCCGAAGGTTTGGGACGACGCCAATCGGGCACGAGAACTAGGCCGCGAAAAACGCCTGATCGATGACGTGATCAGTCACATCGACACATTGACGTCGGACTCGCAAGGCGCAGCGGAGCTTCTCGAACTTGCCGAAATGGAAGGCGACGAGGCAACGCTTGTCAGCCTGAAAAGCGACGTTGCCAGGATCACTCAAATTCTCGCCGATCTCGAATTCAAACGGATGTTCTCCGGTGAGCAGGACCAGTCAAACTGCTTCCTGGATATCAATGCTGGCTCGGGCGGTACCGAAGCGCAGGACTGGGCGCAAATGCTTTTCCGCATGTATTGCCGATACGGTGAGCGCAAGGACTTCAAGGTTGAGGTGCTTGAGGAATCAGATGGCGACGTCGCGGGACTCAAGAGCGCGTCGATCAAGCTGACTGGCGACTACGCCTACGGTTATTTGCGTACCGAGACTGGCATTCATCGCCTGGTACGCAAGAGTCCTTTTGATAGCAACGCACGCCGCCACACGTCGTTTGCGTCGGTGTTTGTTTATCCGGAAGTGGACGATTCAATCGTCATCGATATCAACCCGTCCGATGTGCGCACCGACACCTTTCGCGCAAGTGGCGCGGGTGGTCAACACATCAACAAGACCGATTCCGCCGTTCGCCTGACGCACATTCCAACCGGCATCGTCGTACAGTGCCAGGACGGACGCAGTCAACATAGCAACCGCGACGTCGCATGGAAGCGCTTGCGCTCCCGTTTGTACGAACACGAAATGCGCTTGCGAATGGAGGCGCAACAGAAGCTCGAAGATACCAAGAGTGACATTGGCTGGGGGCATCAGATTCGCAGCTATGTTCTGGATCAGTCACGCATCAAGGATTTACGTACTAGCCATGAGACCGGCAACACACAGGCCGTTCTGGATGGTGACCTCGACGCGTTTATCGAAGCATCGCTGAAGGCCGGAGCCAGCCTTGGAAAGGGGGAAGCGTAATGCCGTCAATCGAGAGTCCGTTGTTGCTGAACATCCCCTCGCGTCTTGAGGGCGAACAAATCGTAGTTCGTGCTTATCAGCCGGGCGATGGTGCGATATTCTTTGACGCACTCGAGGAGGACCGCGCCGACCTTGAACAATGGATGGCGTGGCCTGGTGAGTTTCATAAAACCAGTGACGAGGCCGAGAGCTACACCCGCAAAATGGCTGGCCGCTGGTTGACGCGCGAAGGCCTCATCATGGGGATTTTTTCGAAGGACGAAAAGACGCTCTACGGCGGCACGGGGTTTCACGGCTTCGACTGGAAAGTGCCGTCGCTGGAGATCGGCTGGTTCCTGCGCAAGAGCGCGCGTGGACAGGGTATCGCTGCAGAGGCAGTCACCCTTTGTTGCACGCTCGCGTTCGAGCACATTGGCGCTAATCGCGTGTGGGGCACCGTAGACGTGTTAAATGATCGAAGCTGGCGCTTGTTCGAGCGCGTCGGCTTTCGACGAGAGGCACACCTGAGAAGCGAATGCCGAGACCATCACGGCACCATTCGGGATACCTTCGTGTACGCCATGTTGGCGCGCGAATGGGAAGCGCTCCGACGCTCGTGAACGGAGCAAACGCCTCGCAGCCATTGCGCGACTTTGCGCAGGCATTGGAGGCGCTGTTGCGAGCTGCCAAAGCGTTGCCACCACTCGAAATGGCACGGTTGGCAGGTGAATGGGTAGCCGCTCATCCGAAGCGCCCGCCTGATCCGCAAGCGCCAGTGTGCGTCATTGTTTCGCCGCATCCAGACGATGAATGCATTGGCGGTGGTTTGCCACTGCGCCTCGTCGAGGAATCGGGCTGGCGCGTGGTCAGCATCGCCGTGACACACGGCCGCAATCCCGATCAACAACTCGCGCGCGCCGAAGAATTTTTTGCTGCCTGTTCTCGCATTGGCTTCGAGCCGCTCGTTCTGGCCGAGCGAGGATTGCTTCGAGTTACCTTGCAGGCGCGAGCCGCCGAGCCTGCGTATTGGGCAAACAGCGTGCAGCTCCTGGCCAACCAACTCGCCACGCTGAAACCGTCTTTGGTGCTCTGCCCACACGCGCTCGACGGACAGCGTACGCATGTGGGAACCCACCACCTGACTATGGATGCGCTGGCGTCACTGTCAGTCTCTACACCTGGTTTCAAAACGACGCTGGCGTTCACCGAATACTGGTCCACGATGACCCGGGCCAATCTGCTGGTTGAGTTATCCGCCGAACAGGTTGGCCACATGATCAGCGCGCTGGCGTGCCACGTCGGCGAAGTCTTGCGAAACCCGTTTCATCTCTCCGTGCCGGCCTGGCTCATCGACAACGTGCGACGGGGCGGCGAGCTTGTTGGCAAGTCGGGTGGCAACGTGCCCGACTACACCTTCGCTGCGATCTACAACGTCATGCAGTGGCGGGACGGCGCGCTTCATGTCAGTAGCTCACCCGGTCAGATGCTGGGTTGCAGCGCGTCGTGTGCGGCGGCGCTTAGCGGCTGATACGCTGGCGCATCGATAGGTGCGTGTTGCCGGTGGCGACGTACCGAACCGGAAGCATGATGACGGCGACCGAACCGGGCTGCTATCTGCATTACCTGCCCACGCATGGCCCGAATTTCTGGGACAGTACGGCCATGAAGAACGACACTAACTCGGTGTTGCCGATCAACGGCGTGCTCTATCCGCAGTGGGCGATTGGATTCGAAGCACCTTTCGCCGAGCAGATTGCCGTCGAGTTCAAGGACAAATTCGTCGCCGAAGTGCGCGGTGAATCGGAGGATGCGAAGCTGCTGCGTGACATGCTTGTCGGCGGCAAACTGATCGAAGGCGGTGGTTGCGGTTTTAACCCCAAAGCACCTCGCCACACCATTCATCCAGCGGGCTCCAATTCGCCTGGCGCGCTGCATTTCGGCATCGGTCTCGCAAAGCCCAGCGACTTCATCCGCAAAGTCAAGCCGAACTGGGAAGCGCCGCCCGTGCATCAGGATCGGGTGACGTTCGACACCACAGTGACGGCAGGGGACAACGTGATTATCGACGCCGGATTTCTCACGGCGCTGCGCGATCCGGACGTCGTCAATGCCGCCAAAACGTACGGCGATCCGGTGGATTTGCTCGAAGGATTTCTCTAATTCCAGGCTTATGCTTAAGCCATTTGCGGCATAAGGACAATTGGTAACTGCGGCACAATATCGTGCTTGCGCGTAAAAGCGCAACTTCGAAAACGTCCGGATATTACGCACCATGACTTACGCCGTAAACGACAGCTGCATCAAATGCAAGTTCACCGATTGTGTGGACGTGTGCCCCGTGGATTGCTTCTACGAAGGCGAGAACATGCTCGTCATTCACCCCGACGAATGTATCGATTGCGGCGTCTGTGAGCCCGAATGCCCGGTGGACGCGATCAAGCCCGACTCCGACATCGCCGAAAAATGGATCAAATTGAACGCGGAATACGCGGTGATCTGGCCGAATATCTCCCGCAAGAAAGCAGCGCCGCTTGATGCGGATGAGTGGCGCGGCAAGGCGGACAAGATGCAGTTTTTCTCGCCGAATCCGGGTAAAAAATAGCAGACAGCTTTCGTATGAAATCACGTTGCCAAAAGAGCTGACGCGCTAAAAAGCGCGAAGTCGACTAGCGGTCTTTTATCCGACAAGTCCACATGCAGCTTGAGTTTCAGCGAAAAGCTGCTTTTGCTATTTCGCTGAAATACCCGTCAGTGATCCCTCTCGCCCCCGTTCTGTCGCAGCGCTGACGCAAACTTGTGCCGGTGGTGGCAAACTTCGACGAATATGAAGTTTGGTCTTGTCCTCCGATGAATTCGTCCTTGTCCACCCCTGCGCCACCGGTCGCTTCCGAGCGTCCAATATCGCCAGTCGCGTCCACGCTCGGTCAGCGCATCTGGAAAGGCTTTGGCGGCACGCCCTGGTGGCGCTTGATTCTGGGTGGTTTGATCGTGCTGATAGCGGTGGGCTTTTTCACGCTGCCATTCGACTCAATTCGCCTGAAACAGCAACTCAAGTCAGCGAACGCGCAGCAGGAATTCAAGTACGCAATTCAAAAACAGGTACTGGAGCGGGCTCGTTCCGGGCTCGTGGGTTTTCGCTTCATCGCAGACGACCCGGTTGTGGTGCGCGAAATTGACGACGCGATTGCAGACATTGATCGCGAGCGGGCTTCACCGTCGCACGAAGTCACCATTAAAAGCGCGGCCGAGCTGACAGGGTTGATCGACAGCCAGCAAGATCAAATCAGGCAGACGACCCGTGCACTGGAGCAGGCAGCACTCAAGCTTCGCAACAATCTCGATAGCTCCGATGCAACCGACAAGATCGAGCAGATGGCGACCAAAGTCGAATCATTGCAGGAAAGTATTGAGCAACTGAAAGAGCTGCAGAGCCACACCGAAGCGTTCGCTCCCAGTTCTGATCACAAGGCCGGAGCCGCCAGCAAAGACGGCAAGGATGCCGTGACCGTCACCTTCAATCTGTTCGGAAAAAAAGGCCAGGCGTTACTTGATTTCAACGGCAAAGCGACCGCCGCGCCAGCGAATTTCGACCCGGAAACGCGAACGCTCATTCAGACGACGGTGGGCAACGACACCCAGAAATTTATTGTCGGTGCGATCTCATTTGGCGTGCTCACCGTGCTGTTTTTATTGATGCTGATTGCGCGTGCGTTCGCCGGGCGCGCGGCGAAGGGTGAGCAGCGTGCGGTAATTGCCGAATCGCGCGAACGCAGCGAAAGTTACGCGCGGCAACTCGCCGAGGCACGGCTGATGGTCATGCGCGCGCAAGTGGAGCCACATTTTTTGTTCAACACGCTAGCTCACGTTCAAGCCTTGCAGGAGATTGATCCGCCGCAAGCAGGCCACATGCTGGAGCGTTTAATCTCCTACCTGCGCGCCGCGATGCCAACGATGCGTGAGACAACGTCCACGCTCGGGCGTGAGGTTGAGGTCGTTACCGCCTACCTTGATCTCCTGAAAATCCGCATGGGCGATCGACTGAATTACACCATCAGCATGCCGCCCGAACTGGGTGGCATCAGTCTGCCGCCCACCATGATCGCCACGCTGGTCGAAAACGCGATCAAACACGGGCTGGAGCCCAAGCGCGAGGGCGGCACAATTGCTATTCAGGTGCGCCAGGTGGGTGAACAGATTGAAGTGCTGGTCGCCGACAACGGGCTCGGGCTCGGCGGTGCGGATACCGGGGGAACCGGCATCGGATTGGCCAACACCCGTGAGCGACTGAAAATGCTTTATGGCGATACCGGTGAACTGGTCGTTGAGCCGAACGCGCCGACGGGCGTGCGTGCGTTGTTGCGCGTGCCGAAAGTGCCGCCGGCCATGGTGGCAAGCGATATCGAGCCAGATTCAGACGCGGGCGTTTCTCCGTACTACACACAAACCGTAGGTCTGCTCGCGTTGTTCGTCGGCTGGCTCGGTGGCCACCGCATCTATGTTGGACACAGGCGCACCGGCGCGGTACAAACCGCGCTGGGTGTGCTCTCCATTGTGAGTGGCGGCGTACCGGTATTTTTGGTGCCGCTTCTTTTGTGGGTGCTGCTCGACGGCGTGCGCATCATGAGCCGCGAATTCACCGACGGCAACGGCTTGCGCATTGCCCGATTCTCCGAATCAGACCGTCGCATTCGTCGTGGGGCTTCCGCCATTACGCGCACCACCCGCGACCCGGCGGCATCGCGTTGTTCACGACTGGTGGCGATATTCCTTGTCGTAATGCTGGGATTGTTCGGCGCGCACCGCTTTTACGCCGGACGTATTGGCAGCGCACTCGGTATGTTGTTCACGCTGGGCGGTTTGGGCATTTGGTGGCTGATCGATATCATCATCGTCACGACGGGTCAATTGATCGATAACGAAGGAAAACGGGTAAGCGAATGGGAATGACGAATACAGGGGCCGTCACTGCGGTACTGGCCGAGGACGAAACGCTGCTGCGGCAGTTTCTAAAAAAGAAACTGGAAAAGCTGTGGCCCGAACTTACGGTGGTCGGCGAGGCGGAGCATGGTCTCGCCGCCGTCGAATTGATCGCGGCGCTGAAACCGACAGTTGCGTTTCTGGATATTCGCATGCCCGAGTTAACCGGGCTGGAAGTCGCGACGCGCATTGCCGAAGTTAGCCCGAATACGCATGTCGTTTTCGTCACTGCGTTTCATGAATACGCAGTCGCTGCCTTTGATCGCGGCGCGGTGGATTACGTCCTGAAACCCATTCAGGAAGACCGTCTGATCACGACGATTGAGCGACTTAAAGAACGCATCGAAAACGAAGATCAGGACGCGCCCACATTGCCCGAGAATTTGTCACAACTCATCTCCACCCTCAAGCGGGAGATGCGCGGCGCGGTAGGTGGAGCCGGGGCGCACGTCGAGTACCTGCGCTGGATCAAGGCGTCGCTTGGCTCGACGCTCAAACTGATCGACGTCAAGGATGTGCTGTTCCTGAATTCCGACGAGAAATACACTCGCGTAGTGACAGCTGGCGAAGAGGCTTTGATCAGAAAGCCGTTACGCGAAATGCTTGATGAGCTCGACCCCAATGTCTTCTGGCAAATCCATCGCGGCACCATCGTAAAC
>JAYUWL010000037.1:0-2338 GCA_043753585.1 Burkholderiales bacterium | reverse complement strand
ACGCGGCCATTCAAGTCCATGCTTTTGAGCGCGGGTCCGGCCACGCCAGCGCCGATTTGCGGCTCGTAATCGTCCTCCACAATCAAGAAATCTTGATCGGCTGCCTGCGACAGCAACGCGCGTTTTCGCTCTTCGCTCATGCGCACGCCGGTCGGGCAGTGGTGCGATGGCGTGATGACCGCAACGTCGGGTCGCAGCGCTGCGATCTGTTGCACGCTCACGCCGTCCGCGTCCACCGGCACCGAAAACAGCGTCGCTCCAGTCATCGAAAAAATCGCGCGCACGTCGGGGTAGCAGGGCTCTTCAACGACGACGCGTCGCCCGTTGCCGCCGAGCAATTGCCCGATCAGATATAACGCTTGCTGCGCGCCGACGGTCACGAGGATTTCATCCGACGCGGCCCACACGCCGCGTCGCGGCAGCACCCGCGTGCGCAGTTGCTCCAACAAATCTCTATCGTCCAGATCGCCGCGATCCACCGTCCATGCCTCGACGCTTTCGAGCTTCATCGCGCGCTCGAAGCAATCACGCCAGTCAGCGAGCGGAAACAGTTTCGGGTCAATCTGGCCGTACACAAACGGATAGCGATAGCGATACCAGTCGACCGGGTTTTTTACCGGTCGATAGCCGACGTCCAATTCGCGAAAGTGCCGCAACCAATCTGGCGGTGGCAACAGCGAAAGCTGGTCACTTTCATGAAATTCAGCACGATGCGCGGCGAATGTCGTCGTAACGAAAAAACCGCGACGTTCACGCGATTCAATCGCGCCTTCGATCTGCAAACGTTCGTACGCAAGCGCGACCGTCGCGCGCGCAACCCCCAATTCGGCGGCCAGTTCGCGCGTGGACGGTAATGGTGCTTCAAGCGGGATTGCACGCTCCAGAACGGCGCGACGCAGCATGCCCGCGATGCGCTGTTGCAGCGTTTCGGTGGGATCACTTTGGGCAAACCGGGTTTGCCACAACTGGCCTAATCGTTGTCGCATATCTGGCTCTATTGTCGCAGCACGCGTGGGCCTACTCTGATGGTAGTTTCAACGCAGCACACAAGGAGTCCACCATGGGCCACGCCGATCCGCATGTAACCAGCCTCGCTCACGCAACCGACGCACACGCGCTCGACAATTTCTGGATGCCTTTTTCGCCGAACAAGGAGTTCAAAACCGAGCCGCGCCTGTTCGTCAAGGGCGAAGGCATGTACTTGTGGACAGAGGACGGACATAAGGTGCTGGACGCGGCATCCGGTCTGTTTTGCGTGCCCGCCGGCCATTGCCGTCCGGAGATCGCGGAGGCGGTGTATCAGCAGTTGAAAACGCTTGACTACACGATGCCGTTTGGGCGCGGTCATGCCAAAGGTTTTCAGCTTGCTCGAGAAGTGGCCGAGTTCACGCCGAAGGGGCTGGATCGCCTGTTCTTCGTGTGCTCCGGCTCCGAGGCGGTGGACACCGCAATGAAGATGGCGCTGGCCTATCACCGGGTGCGTGGTCAAGGACATCGGCAGATTTTCATCAGCCGTGAACGTGCGTATCACGGCGTCAACATGGGTGGCGTCGCCCTGTCCGGCATGGTCAACAATCGCAAGGTGTTTGGCGTCGGACTGCCCGGTGTGTATCACATGCGGCACACGGCGTTGCCACAGAATAAATTTGTTAAAGGTCAACCCGAAACCGGCGCTGATCTGGCCGATGATTTGCAGCGCTATTGCACGCTGTATGGCGGCGAAAATATCGCCGCGGTGTTCGTTGAGCCAACGGCGGGCTCGTTCGGCTGCCTGCCGCCACCGAAGGGATATCTCGACCGCCTGCGTGCGATTTGCGACCAGCACGGCATCCTGCTCGTGTTCGACGAAGTAATCACAGGCTGGGGCCGTATGGGTGCCAACTTTGGCGCACAGGCGTTTGGCGTGACGCCAGATTTAATGTGCATGGCCAAAGCCATTACGAATGGTGCCCAACCGATGGGTGCGGTCGCTGCACGCACCGACATTTACGAGACGATTACCAACGCGGGGCCTGCAAAAGGCATCGAGTTTTTCCACGGGTACACCTATAGCGCTCATCCAGCTTGCGTTGCAGCAGGGCTCGCGATGATGAAAATTCTCCACGACGAAAAACTCATTGATCGCGCAGCGCAAATGGCACCGTATTTCATTGACGCGATATTCTCATTGTCGGATTTGCCGGTGGTGGTCGACATTCGCGCGATTGGCATGATGGCGGCGGTTGAGCTTGCGCTTGATGGCGCACCGGGCAGCCGCGGGCACGAGATGCAAAAGCGCCTGTATGACGCCGGTGTGAACATCAAGAGCACGGGCGACAACCTGATCATCGCGCCACCG
>JAYUWL010000036.1:0-2344 GCA_043753585.1 Burkholderiales bacterium | reverse complement strand
CTCCTTGCACAGGCTCCACGAGAAACGCAGCAGTGTGTGCCGTGATCGCTTTTTCCAGCGCATCGGCATCGCCGAATGGCACCGCGACGAAGCCCGGCGTGAACGGCCCGAAACCGTCTTTGTATTGTTCTTCCGACGAGAAGCTGATGACCGTCGTTGTGCGGCCTGCGAAGTTGCCCGCCGCGACGATGATCTGCGCCTGGTTGGCCGGAATGCCCTTGACCTTATGCCCCCATTTGCGAGCGGCCTTGATCGCGGTTTCGACAGCTTCAGCGCCGGTGTTCATCGGCAGCATGCGGTCGAGACCCGTAAGCTTGCACACGGCCTCCGCAAATGGCCCGAGCTGATCGGTGTAGAACGCGCGGGAGGTGACGGCTAGGCGTGACGCTTGCTGGGTCAACACATCAAGCAACTCGGGGTTGGCGTGGCCGAAGCTCACGGCCGAATACGCGGCCATCATGTCGATGTAGCGGCGGCCTTCGGTGTCCCACAGATACGAGCCTTCGCCGCGCGTCAATTCAGCGGGCAGAGGATGATAGTTTTTCGCCCCGTAGCGGTCCTCCAGCGCGCGGGCGGAGACGGCAGTGGTTGCGGTTTGAGCGAGAGTTTTTTTCAGATCGAACATGATGGTGTCTGCCTGCGCAGTTCTGGGTGTGCCCGTGACGGGCCGATAAGAAGATGATGCCTGCAAATCGATGCATGTTGGTTGCAACATCGTGTGTGTATCCGTCGTATCATGCAGCTTTCTTGCATATCAACGCTAAATCATGAGCGCAGCATCTATTCCGATGGACAAATTTGACCAAAAGCTGGTCTCGGCGCTGCAAAAGGATGGTCGTGCGACGAACGTCGAGCTGGCTGACACCGTGCATCTTTCCGCGCCGCAATGCCTGCGGAGAGTACGCGCACTGGAAGAGCGCGGCGTGATTCGCGGATATACCGCGCTCGTGGATTCCACCAAAATCGGCCTCGGCGTCATGGCGTTTGTGAGCCTCACCATTGATCGTTCGCAGTCAAAGCGCGTGCGCCAGCTGGAGCCCGATCTCGCAAAATTTCCGGAAATTGTCGAGTGCTACACCGTCTCTGGCGAGTTCGATTACATGCTGCGGGTGGTCGCTCCGGATTTGCTCGGACTCTCGGAGTTTCTCACTGACAAATTGTTGCAAGTGCCCGGCGTGGCGAGCACGCATTCGATGATTTGTATGGAAGAAATCAAGCCGCTGTCACCGCTCCCGATGGATTGGGCGGGGTAAACCGCTTCTACAATTTCTTGCTCTGTCGCTGCGCAGGCAACGCGCCACTGCGCTTCAACCACGTATCCAGCTCAGCGTTGAATTTCTTGCTCTCCGCCAAAATCCAGTCCACAAATGCGCGCACTTCACCGCGCGATTTCGCACGCTCCGACACCACGAGATAGCAGCCGGCACCGGTCGCCACCGCGACTTCAATCGGGCGCACCAGATCGCCCGACATGAACACATCAGCGCCGTAAGTTCGGCCAAGCGCAACGCCCTGCCCGATTTGCGCCGCGAGGAAAGTTTGCATGATGAAATCGAATTTGAGCTGGGAGCGGCCCTTCACTTCGGGCTGGCCCACGGCCTCGAAAAAGCTCGGCCACGTTGAGCGTATTTCAGCGGGGCCGCCTGCAGAGCCTTCAATCAGCGTGTGCAATTTGAGATCGTCCAGTTGCTTCAGTCGCGGCGCACTCTTCAGGTAGGTTGGGCTCACCAGCGGAAACAGCACTTCGTTTATCAGTAACGTTGCCTCGGGCGGTGCAGCCTCCGCCCGCAAATATCGGATCGCGACGTCAACGTCCTCCGTTTCCAGATCAATCAATCGATCCGTCGCGCCGATGTCGATGTCGGCGTTGGGCCGCAGCGCACGGAAGCCCTGCAAACGCGGGATGAGCCAGAGCGACGCAAATGACGCCATCGTCGTCACCGACACGCGCGGTGAATTTACGTCCCGGCGCAGGCGCTCGACGCCGTTGTCGAGTTCGGACAGCACGCGCTGCACCAGAGGCAGAAATTCGCGTCCAGACGGGGTGAGCGCGATCTCGCGCGCCTTGCGAACGAAGAGCGAAACACCTAATTCGTCCTCAAGTCCCTGCACCTGACGACTGATCGCCGACTGCGTGAGCGACAGCGCGTTTGCCGCAGCGGTCAGGCTCGCGAGCCGCGCTGCTGCTTCGAATCCGCGCAATCCCGCGAGTGTCAGCGGGCGGGTTCTGGTGCCTGAATGGGGTGTTTGCATGCGTTATGTGCAGTCTCGACTGCAATCAATGCGTTGTACAGAAAGGAATTATCCTTCTTAAATAGCACCCAAGGAGTGCACATTTTTTATT
>JAYUWL010000035.1:0-7340 GCA_043753585.1 Burkholderiales bacterium | reverse complement strand
GTTTTCAGGCGTTCGATGGCAAGCGTTTCGGCGATGTCGACGAACTCGCAGCCGCCGTAATAACGACGGCCCGGATAACCCTCTGCGTATTTGTTGGTTAGCTGCGAGCCCTGCGCTTCCATCACCGCTTTGGAGGCGTAATTTTCGGAGGCGATGAGCTCGATGTGGTCTTCTTGACGCTGGTTTTCTGATTGCACTACGGCAAAAATTTCAGGGTCAACCTGAGCCAGCGAAGAGACAAAAAATTCGGGGCGCGCATTCATGAGCAGGGTCCTTTCGGGATGAAATGAAGGGAGATTTGATGCCCAGGCGGACGGCTATTTCGTGACGAAAAATAGCGTCACAACAGCATGCTTCCTGAGGGTGGCTCCCTCTCAGACGACGCCCGATTTGAGCGACGCTTACGCCAGTCACACGCCTAGCGCAATTATAGTTGGGGGTCATCCCTGCAGTATTCAGCTAATCTCTGAGTGCGCCTACGTACTTGGGCTGCGTGCGATTATCGTCAGTAATCGATAAATGCGTAAAACAGGCGCTAGCCCCCATTCAATGGCGCTTCCAAACAAAAGCTGATGAGAGACTTAGCGTAGTCCCCACAGGCAAACTGCCGCCACCAGCGTCGGCGGTAGCGCAGCGAGCAGCAAGCCGCCCGCGCCAATCGACTGATCAGGAAATTCGCCTTTCAGGATCGCGTAACCCGCAGGATTCGGGGCGTTCGCGATTACGGTCAGGCCACCGCCCGTCACGGCACCTGCGACGACCATGTACTTGAATTCATCGGACAAACCGGGCACCAGCGAGGCGAGATAAGTGAGCGCAGCATTGTCGGTGATTGCCGTGAGCGCCGTCGCGCCCCAGAACGCCGCATTGGGTGACAAGCCAGTAAGAATCGGCTGCAACCACCATTGTTGTTGCGCGCCTAAAACCACCAGGCCACCGAGAAAAAAAGCGACGAGCAAGGCCTCACGCAACAGCAATTTGTCCTGATATTTTTCGTAGGCACTCGCGAAGCCGAGGAAGAACAGGAAGATGCCAATAAACACCGCTTCATGATGCGCAAACACGACCACAATCGCGAGAAAAAACAGGCTCACGATAATGATCGGCCACGGCACACTGGTGTGCTTTCCACCCGTCGCCTGATAGGGAATGTGGCGCAACTCCTTGGCAAAGATGAGCGTTATCACGAGGGCGTTCACACACACTGCCAATGCCGCACGCCAGCCGAAGTTTTCGATCATGAACGCGGTGTCCCACTTCCAGGTTTGCGCGACCATTAGTACAGGCGGCGCGGCGTAGGCTGTGAGCGTGCCGCCGATGGAAATATTCACAAACAGCGCGCCGAGTGTGGCGTACTTCAATCGCGTGGAAATGTTTTTTGAGAAGAAATGTTCACGCAGCAGGAGCGCTGCAAGCGTCATCGCAGCGGGCTCGGTGATGAATGAGCCAAGCAGTGGCACAACGCCCAGAACAACGAAGTAAAACACCATCGGTTTGCTGCGTGAATGCACCGGTGCGGCACGCGTGATGCCCCGCACCATGAGGCCCGCGAGTTCGACGATGGGTTTGCTCGCTGCAATCACCATCACCACGAACACGAATAACGGCTCGGTGAAATTGCGACCCTCGATGTAGTCCACCGTCGCGGTCTTGCCAGTGATGGCAAATTTGAATGCGACGAAAACGAGCGCCCAGAAACCGAACACTGCCTCCACTTCGCCAAGAAAATGGAAGGCACCGGCATGCGCGGGGTAGCGATGCGAGAGGCGCTCGAAATAGCTGACTGAGAAGGTGTGAATGACGGCTAGCGCAAAGAGCGTTGCGCCGATCATCTGGACGGTGGTGGGGTTCATGGCGAGAGTTTACGGATAAAAAACAATGTCCCTGCGCCAGCCAGGCCAGAGTGGGTGCAAGGCCCAACTCACGTTGAATTACGAAACAGCCCTTAACGCCGTCGGATGCCACCCTGTAAGGGCCAGCATCACCGCAAAGCCCACGACATAGGCGACCGCGACATGCCAGCCCTGCTTCACCCACTGCACTGCATTGCGCGCCTCGGGAAACTGGCTTGCGAGCGCGACGCCAGCAGATGAGCCGAACCAGATCATGGAGCCGCCGAATCCGACGCAGTAGGCCAGCATGCCCCAGTCGTAGCCGCCCTGTTTAATCGCGAGCGCGGTGAGCGGAATGTTGTCGAACACCGCCGATACGAAGCCCAAGCCGAGCGCGGTCTGCCATGACGCGGTCGGCAGATGGTCCACCGGCATCATCGAAGCGCAGAGAACCAGCGACAGGAGAAACAGGGCACCTCGTACAGCCGAGGGCACATGCGACCACGCTGGCTTGCGCACTGGCAGCGCAAGGAGAATCGCAGCCCACACCGCCAGACCCAGCACCGGAATGCGATCGCCCAGCGCGGCAAATTTAAGGTTGATCAGCACATTGGCAATGATCGCCACGACGAGTATCCAGAACACGATCGCGACGCGAACCCAGTCAATCTGATGTTTGACTTTGGCGTCCTTGATGATCGGCGAGTAGGCGTGCTGCTGTTTTGCGGCGACGAAGCCTACGATCACCAGCGCGACTGCGGCCGCCACATAGGCGTGCAGCACCGCCAAAGGCGACGCGCCAGCGATCCAGAGCATCGTGGTGGTGGTGTCGCCCACCACTGAACCCGAACCGCCCGCGTTGGAAGCAGCGACGATGCCAGCCAGGTAACCCACGTGAACCTTTTTGCGGAAGACTGCCGCGGCGACAGTGCCGCCGATCAGGGCGGCAGCGATGTTGTCGAGAAAGCTCGACAGTATGAAAACGAGCACCAGAAGGACGAATCCGCCCTGCCAGTCATCCGGAAGAAAGTGCGGCAACACCTTTGGCACGCCGCTTTCTTCGAAATGCTGCGACAACAGCGCAAAGCCCACCAACAAGCAGAACAGATTGGCCAGTAGCACCCATTCATGCCCCAGATGCAGTGCGAATCCCGACAGTCCCGAGCCTTCGGCAAACCCAGCAACAAAAATCTTGTAGAGGGAGATGACAACAACACCGATGAGCGCCACCCGCAGCGAATGCTGGTTGAACACCGCCACCCCGGCCAGAACGCAGGCAAACAAAATGAAGTCCACCGGCACCGAACCCAGCATCGGACTGGCGGCGAAAACGGCGCACGACGTGAACATCGTGACAAGCGCGACAAGCGCCCGAACTGGAGCGAACATGTATATCCCCGTTGTTGTTGTAAGACTGCCTCGTTCGCGATGCAGAATCAATAATTCTATGCACGGCTTTTGTGCGAACGCACAACGTTCCACCGGCTTAGGCAAAAGTTCGGGGAAAACCCATGGGCGGACCCGATTTGCTGACTCCTACAATCCACACAGGATCGGATTTCGATCAGGTGAAGATCGCGTTTGATCAACATTGTGCGCGAGCTAAAAACTAATTCAGGCAAATTCAGGAGAACTTATGCAACGTCGTGATTTTTTAACCAAAGCAGCTGCCAGTGCCGCCACTGGTGGCGCTGTCCTTGCCGCCCCTGCCGTTATCGGCCAATCGCCCGCTGTTCGCTGGCGTCTGACCTCCGGTTTTCCGAAGTCGCTGGACACCATTTACGGCGCGGCTGAGGTTTTCGCGGCACAAGTGGCAAAGATGACCGGCGGCAAATTCCAGATTTCCGTTCACGCAGCAGCAGAAATCGTTCCAATGCCTGGCCTCATTGATGCGGTTCAGAACGGTACGGTTGAAGCCGGTCACTCCGCGCCCTACTACTACTTCGGCAAGGACGACACGTTCGCGCTGGGCTGCGCGATCCCGTTTGGCCTCAACAGCCGTCAGATGACCGCGTGGCAGTACGAAGGCAACGGCCTGAAGCTGATGCGCGAGTTCTACGCGAAGTACAACATGATCAGCTTCCCGATGGGCAACACGGGCGCGCAGATGGGCGGCTGGTATCGGAAGGAAATCAAATCCGCAGAAGACTTTAAAGGCCTGAAATTCCGTGTCGGCGGTTTCGCCGGCAGGGTCTGTTCACGCCTGGGCGCTGTGCCACAAAACATCCCTGGTGGCGAGATTTATCAGGCGCTGGAAAAGGGTACGATCGATGCTTGTGAATGGGTCGGTCCGTACGATGACCAGAAGCTTGGCTTCAACAAAGTCGCGCCAAACTACTACTACCCCGGCTGGTGGGAAGGTGGCCCGCAGCTTGACCTGTTCGTCAATCAAAAGGCCTACGACGCGCTCACGCCCGAATACAAAGCTATCGTCGAAAACGCTGCCGCCTACGCTCACGTCGAGATGCAGGCCAAGTACGACGCGCGCAACCCGGGAGCGCTCAAGCAGTTAGTCGCGGGTGGAACAAAGTTGCACCGCTTCCCCAAAGATCTGATGGACAAGGCGTTCAAGGAATCAATCGATCTTTACGCTGAAATCTCAGCCAAAAATCCAGCGTGGAAAAAAGTGTACGACGACTACTCGAAGTTCCGTGCTGACGCGAACCTCTGGTTCCGCTTCACCGAGATGAGCTTTGACACCTTCATGCAGTCGCAAAAACTGTAATTCAAGTCCGCTGCTCAAACAGCCCGCTCGGCGCAAGCCCTGCGGGTTTTTTTGTATTCGGTGCAAGATTTTCGTAAATGCGGCGTGCCGCGAACAATGTCTCGCCAACTACTGCGTCGCGGTAAATCGCTCGCTTGCGCCAAGATATCGCCAGGCACCAATCGGCAAATCTCCAAGCAAAACTTCGCCAATGCGAATGCGCTTGAGCGCAACGACCTGAAGCCCAACCAGTTCACACATGCGGCGAATCTGACGCTTCTTTCCCTCGCGCAAAATAAAACGTAACTGCCCTTCGTTCTGCCACCACACTTTCGCGGGTTTCAGTGCAGCACCATCGATCGCAAGACCGTGATTCAAAAGCCGCAAATCCTCATCGTGCAGTCGACCGCCGCGCACCGACTGAACGCGCACCAGATATTCTTTTTCAACCAGCGAATTCTCGCCAATCAACTGCTTGGCGATACGTCCGTCCTGGGTGAGGATAAGAAGCCCTGTTGAATCGATGTCGAGCCGACCGGCAGGCACCAGGTGTCGTAGCTGCTCGCGCTGAAAACGCACGGGCGAGCGATCTTCATGCCAACGATGTTCCGGCTTGACCAGCACGACCGCCGGCTCGTACCCGTCTTCGGCCTGACCGCTGACGTAGCCCATCGGCTTATTGATGAGCACAGTCACCCGTGCCGCCTGCTCTGCGTTCGCGGCGCGATCAACGGTGATCTGTTGCGTCGGCACGACCTTTTGACCGAGCACCGCTGGCACATCGTCCACGCGAATCCACTTACGCTCGATCCACTCGTCGGCCTCGCGACGTGACGCGAGGCCGAGTTCGCTCATGCGTTTGGAGAGGCGAATAGGTTCAACGGGTTCTGTCATAAGTGAAAAAGGAGCAGAAAAAAACAAGGGCATCCGAAGGTGCCCCGTGCAGTATCGAATGAGCTGAATGCTACTTCTTCGCCTCGTCCTTTTTCGCGGCGTCGAGCACCGCTTTCATCGCGTCATCCACGACCTTCGCGTCGGCGGCGGGGGCACCCGGTGGCGCGGAGATGAGCTTGTCACTGCCTGGCACTGGCGTGCCCTGGTTGAAAAGCTCGTCCATGCTGCGCTCTTTATCCGGATTTTTTTCCTGCTCGGGCGCATCAATCTTGACTTTGTCGAGATCATATTTCACCTCTTTGTCGAGAAACGCCGTTACCGTTTGCGGGAAGAAAATCACGATGGCCACCAGCATTAACTGCATGATCACCCAGGGGATTGCCCCCAGATAAATGTCTGAGGACTCTACTTTTTTCGGAATCGCTTTGTTCTTGTACAGCGTGTCGGCAATGCCGCGCAGATAGAACAACGCAAACCCAAACGGCGGATGCATGAAGCTCGTCTGCATGTTCACGCATAGCAGCACACCGAACCAGATGAGGTTGATCCCCAGCTTGTCAGCCACCGGCCCGAGCATCGGGATGATGATGAATGCGATCTCAAAAAAGTCGAGAAAGAACGCCAGGAAAAAAACGAAGATATTGACGACGATCAGAAAGCCTGTTTGTCCGCCTGGCAGACCGGTCAACAAATGCTCAACCCATTTGGCACCGTCAACGCCCTGGAACACCAGCGAAAAAACGCGGGAGCCAATCAGGATGAAAACGACCATCGCAGTCAACCGCGCCGTTCCTTCCATCGCCTCTTTGACCAACGGCCAGGACAGTCGTTTTTGAATGGCGGCCAGAACCAGCGCACCGACCACGCCCATCGCCCCGGCCTCGGTTGGCGTGCAAACAGCGGTATTAATGCCGGGCAACCCGCCCATCGATCCCAGCACCATGAAGATCAAGATGGCTGACGGCACGATGCCGCGCAAACACTTACCCCACAAAGCCCAGCCGTTCAGGGTGCGCTCACCTTTCGGAATACCGGGCACGTATTCAGGCTTGAATTTCGCTATCAGAAACGTGTACAGCGCGAAGATTAAAATCTGCAGGATCGACGGACCCCAGGCGCCCTTGTACATATCGCCGACGCTTTTACCGAGTTGGTCTGCGAGCACCACAAGCACGAGCGACGGTGGCACCAACTGCGTGATGGTGCCCGATGCCGCGAGCACGCCCGTGGCGTAGCGCATGTTGTAGTTGTAGCGCATCATCACCGGCAGTGAGATCAATGCCATTGCGATCACTTGTCCAGCAACCGTCCCCGTAATTGCGCCCAGAATGAAGCCAACAATGATGACCGAGTAGCCGAGGCCGCCCCTCACCGGGCCGAACAATTGGCCCATCGAATCGAGCATGTCCTCCGCCAGTCCGCACTTCTCAAGGATGGAGCCCATCATGGTGAAGAACGGAATCGCCAGCAACAAATCGTTCGACAGAATGCCGAAGATATTGAGGGGCAAATTCGACATGAATGAGACTGGAAACCAGCCCATGTAAATCGCGAAAAATCCGCACCCCAGCCCCAATGCAGACAGCGAGAACGCGACCGGAAAACCG
The DNA here is from genome assembly GCA_043753585.1 of Burkholderiales bacterium. Lineage (GTDB taxonomy): Bacteria > Pseudomonadota > Gammaproteobacteria > Burkholderiales > Casimicrobiaceae > Casimicrobium. Next base: position 303 of record JAYUWL010000035.1, on the reverse strand, counting down.
ATGAGCATGATCGCGATCAAGCCCGCAAACATCATCGGCGCAAACTGTTCCATAACCATTTTTATATTCCCCGAGTTCTGAACGATGCGCTGCTTATTGCACCGGCTTTTCGTAGTGGACGTCCATGTTGTAGGTGCCGTTCAGCCACCCCACACGCTTGATGACCTCGGCAATGCCCTGCAGCGTCAACAGCCCAAAGCCCAGCGGCAGCATCAGCGCAATTGGCCACCGAATCAGGCCGCCCGAATTGGAGCTCATCTCCATCGAGCGAAATTTTTCGACGAAAAATGGCCAGGCCAGGTA
>JAYUWL010000034.1:0-2383 GCA_043753585.1 Burkholderiales bacterium | reverse complement strand
ATCTTCGCCAGCACCAGATGCACGATGTTCTCGGTGATCTCATGCTCACCGCCCGATATCCACATCTTGTTGCCGGTGAGCCGATAACGCGGCCCAAGTGGGTCGTTTTCGCCGTCGGGTTCGGCGCGTGTCGTCACGTCCGACAGCGACGAGCCCGCCTGCGGCTCCGACAAACACATCGTACCCATCCAGCGGCCTGCGAATTCGTTCTTGGCGAACACTTGCTTCTGCCTCTCGGTGCCGTGCACCATGATCAGGTTCGCGTTGCCCACCGTCAACATCGCCCAGCTGATGCTGACCGACGCCATGCTGAAAATGGCGTTGGCGGAGGCCTCGACCGTATAAGGCAACTGCATGCCGCCCCACTCGTAATTCTGCGCTGCAGCCAGCATGCCGGAGCCCGCGTACGCCGCCCACGCATCATGCGTCGCCTGCGGCAAGATGACCTTCTCCCCGTCGAAATGCGGCTCCTGCAAATCGACGAGACGATTGAACGGCGCGTACTTGTCCTTCGCGATTTTTTCGGCGGTGTCGAGCACTGCACCGAACGTACCGCTACTGTGATCAGCAAAGCGCGGACGCGCACAAAGCTCGCCCACCTTGAGCCAGTCGTTAAGCAAAAAATCCAGCGTTGCGCGCACTCTCAATCTCCGTTCCGCGTAGTTGGGTTTGTTCATCAGCTTTTGGCTGTAAGCCTTATTTCATATAGGCTTGAAGTTAATTTATGCGTAAAGTCAAGAACCGCCACTATTACGCTCTAGCCCCTATGCTGCCGCCATTTAATAGAAAAGCTGTAGGGTGAGCAACTGGTTTGCCCACGCGTCGCCAACTCTATGCAATAAAAACGTGGGCAAAAAATTGCCGACCTACGAAGATTTCCGTTCTGTTGTACGTTACGGTCGAACCGGCGCAAGCACAACACCAACAAATATGGTGGCAAACTGAAGTGTGCCAAACGTTATTGCCAACCATTGCCACAGACTTAGTTTCGCTCTTACGAATCTCCGAAACTTCTCAGCAAGATCAAACCCACGCATCGCAAGCATGGATCCCAAACCTCCGAGAAGTAACACCGACCAGATAAGTAGGCCATGAGCGGCTCGTCCATCCAATTTCACGCCCCATCGCTCAGCGGACGTCAGCGCAAGGGCAACGCCCAAAGCAGAGTCGGTGGTACTACCAACGAGAAATAGGGGAACGGCACCAACTACGCCACCTCAAATATCCCAGCCGCCCCCATGCCACCACCAATACACATCGTTGCGCAAACGAGTTTCGCGCCGCGACGTTTGCCTTCGATGAGGGCGTGGCCGACGAGGCGTTGGCCGCTCATGCCGTACGGATGGCCGACCGCAATCGCGCCGCCGTTGACGTTCAATTTGTCCATCGGGATGCCCAGCGTGTCGGCGCAGTACAACACCTGCACGGCGAAGGCTTCGTTGAGTTCCCACAGGTCAATATCCTTGACAGACAGGCCGAGACGCTTGAGCAGTTTGGGCACAGCAAACACCGGGCCGATGCCCATTTCGTCGGGGTTGCAGCCCGCGACCGCGAAGCCACGGAAGATGCCCAGCGGTTTGATGCCGCGCTGCTCGGCAAGCTTGGCGTTCATGACCACGCATGCGCCTGCGCCGTCGCTGAATTGCGAAGCGTTGCCTGCACTGACCGAGCCGCCTGGCAGAACAGTGCGGATGCCCGCGACGGCCTCGTAGGTGGTGCCGTCACGCAGGCCTTCGTCCTTAGATACAGTGACCTGTTTGGTGGTCATGCCGGTCTTCGGATCGGCCACACCTGCAGTCACCGTGATCGGCACGATCTCGTCGTCAAACTTGCCGGCATCGCGCGCGGCGCAGGCTTTTTGCTGACTCTCGGCGCCAAAGTGATCCATGCGCTCTTTGCTCATGTTGTAGCGGGTTGCGACGGTCTCGGCCGTCTGCATCATGTTCCAATAAATCGTCGGCTTGTTCTTGTCGAGCCATGAATCCTTAAACATGTGCAGATTCATTTCCTGCTGCACGCAGGAGATGGACTCCACGCCGCCCGCAACAAAAATATCGCCCTCGTTGGCGATGATGCGCTGGGCGGCCATGGCAATGGTTTGCAGACCCGACGAGCAGAAGCGGTTCACCGTTGCGCCCGCGACGCTGTCGGGCATTCCGGCACGCAACGCGGCCTGACGCGCGATGTTCCAGCCGGTCGCGCCCTCGGGGTTGGCACAGCCCATCAGCACGTCGTCCACCTCGGCGGCGTCGATGCCCGCGCGCTTGACGGCGTGCTCGATGGCGTGGCCACCGAGCGTTGCGCCGTGGGTCATATTGAATGCGCCTTTCCAGCTCTTGGCGAGCGGGGTGCGGGCGGTGGAGACGATTACGGCGTCGGTCAT
>JAYUWL010000033.1:0-2384 GCA_043753585.1 Burkholderiales bacterium | reverse complement strand
CTCGATTCACTCGACAGCGTGATCGCCAACGAGGGCTACGAACGGGCGCATTTCCTGCTGGAAGCGTTGTTCGACAAAGCGCGGCGCACTGGCGGCCATGCGCCGTTCACCCCAAACACGGCGTACCTCAACACCATCCCCACACACCTTGAGGCCAAGAGCCCCGGCGACCATGAGATGGAGCACAAGCTGCGCAGCTACGTGCGCTGGAACGCGGCGATGATGGTGCTGCGCGGTGGCAAAAAGGACCTCGAACTCGGCGGCCATATCTCGTCGTTCGCGTCGGCCGCCACGCTGTACGACGTCGGTTTCAATCACTTCTGGCATGCACCCAGCGCCGACTATGGCGGTGACTTGGTGTACATACAGGGACACAGCTCACCCGGTGTTTATGCGCGCGCCTTCATGCTTGATCGATTGAGTCAGGAGCAGATGGACAACTTCCGTCAGGAAGTCGATGGCAAAGGAATTTCAAGCTACCCGCATCCGTGGCTGATGCCCGACTTTTGGCAGTTGCCGACGGTGTCGATGGGCCTCGGTCCGTTGATGGGCATTTATCAGGCGCGCTTCCTCAAATATCTGCACGCACGCGGTCTGGCCAACACCGAAGGCCGCAAGGTCTGGGTGTTCTGCGGCGATGGCGAAATGGACGAGCCCGAATCGCTCGGCGCGATCAGCATGGCGGGCCGCGAAAAGCTCGACAACCTGGTGTTCGTCATTAACTGCAATCTGCAGCGCCTCGACGGTCCGGTGCGTGGCAATGGCAAGATCATTCAGGAGCTCGAGGGCGACTTCCGCGGCTCTGGCTGGAATGTGCTTAAACTGATCTGGGGCGGCTATTGGGACCAGCTGCTGGCGCGTGACAAAGACGGGGTGCTGGTCAAGCGCATGGAAGAGGTCGTTGACGGCGAGTATCAGGTGATGAAGGCGCGCGACGGCGCCTATGTTCGCGAAAACTTCTTCGGCAAGTATCCGCAACTGCGCGAAATGGTTGCCAACATGTCGGATGACGACGTGTGGCGTTTGAACCGTGGTGGCCACGACCCGCACAAGATTTACGCCGCCTACGACAGCGCGGTGAAGCACAAAGGTCAACCGACCGTGATCCTTGCCAAAACGGTCAAGGGCTACGGTATGGGCCACAGCGGTGAAGGGCTGAACATCGCGCATCAAGCCAAGAAAATGGATATCGAATCGCTCAAGCAAATGCGCGACCGTTTCGGTATTCCGGTCAAGGATGAAGACCTCGCGAACTATCCGTATTACAAGCCCGCCGCTGATTCGCCAGAAGGCAAATACATGCGCGAGCGTCGCGCTGCATTGGGCGGCTATCTGCCGCAGCGGCGCATGAAAAGTGTGTCGCTGCCTACGCCGGAGCTGTCCGCATTTGACGCGCAACTCAAGGGCACTGGCGAGCGTGAAATTTCAACGACCATGGCCTTTGTGCGCATTTTGAACACGCTGGTCAAAGACAAATCGATTGGCCGCAATGTGGTGCCCATCGTGCCCGACGAATCCCGCACGTTTGGCATGGAGGGCATGTTCCGCCAGCTCGGCATCTGGAACCAGCAGGGCCAGAACTACGCGCCGGTCGACGCCGATCAATTGATGTTCTACAAAGAGGCGAAAGACGGCCAGATTTTGCAGGAAGGCATCAATGAGGCCGGCGGCATGGCCGACTGGATTGCCGCGGCGACGAGCTATAGCAACAGCAATGTGCCGATGTTGCCGGTCTACATTTTCTATTCGATGTTTGGTGTGCAACGCATTGGCGATTTGTGCTGGGCCGCAGGTGACATGCGCGCACGCGGTTTGCTGGTCGGCGGCACCGCTGGACGCACCACCTTGAACGGCGAAGGCCTGCAACACGAAGACGGCCACTCGCATGTGTGGTTCAGCGCGATCCCGAACGTGCGCACCTACGACCCGACCTTTCAGTACGAAGTGGCGGTCATCACGCAGCACGCGGTGAAATGCATGCTCACCGATCAGAAGGATGAGTATTACTACCTCACCGTGATGAACGAAAACTACACCCATCCGGACATTCCGAAAGGCGACACGGTTCAGGGTGACATCATCAAGGGCATGTACCTGTTCAAAGAGGGTGGCAAAGACAAGAAAAAGGGCATGCGCGTGCAGCTCACCGGTTCCGGCACCATCTTGCGTGAGGTCATCGCTGCGGCTGATTTGCTGCGTGATGATTGGGGCGTCGAGTCCGACATCTGGAGCGCGCCGAGCTTTAACGAATTGCGTCGCGACGGCATTGATTGTGAGCGCTGGAATTTGTTGCATCCGCTGGATGAACCGCGTGTTTCACATGTGGCTAAGTGCGTAAATTCGAAGCCCGGCCCGGTGATTGCCGCCACCGATTACATGCGCAT
>JAYUWL010000032.1:0-7375 GCA_043753585.1 Burkholderiales bacterium | reverse complement strand
CAGTGACTTCCCATGACTTCGCTTTTGTCATTGTCGCTCCAATCGCGCTTACAGCGCAGGGAGCAGCATTATCCTTTATTTACGGATAAGCTCTAAGTAATGCGCTCCGCGATTCGTACTTTGAGACGGTCTCTCTCTCTTTCTTCTATATCTAGGCTGCACCTCATAGCACGTACAACTTCCAAACTAGGTGAGGAGCACACCATGCGATCAACCGCGTTTTCCACAACAGCACGGGTCATATTTGCCTTCCTGGTTTGCATAATGAGCATGATGTTGCCAGTGCTAGCGGTGGCATCTTCCTTGCTGCCATACTACGTCTCTGTCATTCCTCCCTCGATCGGCTTTACTGGGCCACCGTACGCTCAATACTACGATCCGTTGCCTGCGGGTTTCGCGATCACTCTCCGCTCGCTTGACGGGAGTGCGCCACGCCAGTTTGTTGTGCCCACTACGGTCTCGGTAGACAATGTGACGTTCGGTGAGCGTCCATATGCCTTGAGGCGCCTTCAACTCGGCGGCAACGTAGGAGTTGCCTGCGTGCTGTGGAGCGAGCTGCGTTTGCCCGTTCCGACGGTAGGCAGCAGCTTTTCCAAGGGGCCCGCGTCCGGTTGCTTTGCAACCGGATTACTGCCAAGTAACGTGATGAATCTGTTCAACCCTTTTGACCGACCTGTTACAGAGACTTTCACGTTCGAAGCTCCGACGCGCCGCACAGCACTGGATGGTTCTGAGTACGAAGCTTCTGCGATGGTTCTTCGGCGCAATAATGTTCCGTGGGTGACCTACCACTTTGCTTATCGGCTTGGTCTGGTAGCGGGAGAGAGCAATTGGTCCGAGAGCGGTCGCAGCGTGCTACCTACCGGTTGGCCGGTCGACGGTGTGCCCAAATCCATGGACGATTTCGAGCTGGCAAAGCTGCCACCGCCATTTGTCGACGGAGAGGTCGTTGAGTACGTCAATAGCAAGGTTGCGCCAGAATCACCTGGTGGGCACTATTTTTATGCGGCAAGCGTCGTGGATCGCGATATTTTGGATACCCAGCCTGACTGGCTAAGAACGGGCAGGAGTTTCAAAAGTGGTGGTTATCTGCCGGTTTGCAGGTTCTTCTACAGTCCGCCGGGCGGTGGCGCGGCAACCCATTTCTTCACCGCCAGAGCCGATGAATGCGCAGCCTTAAAGGTACAGTCCGGCTTCACGTACGAAGGGACTCCATTCCGCACGAGCTTGCCAAAGCCTGCGATAGCGGGCCAGCAATCGACCGATCCCGCGCGCTGCCCCGAAAAAACTGTGGCGCTCTATCGCGCCTTCAATAACCCTATGGCCAGTGGCAACAAGTTTGCGCCGAATCACCGATATGTGCGCAACATGAATGCGATGGCGACGTTTCTCGCTCAAGCGGGATGGGTCACGGACGGTATTTCACTCTGCGTTCCAGAGTAGGAGCAACACGAAAAGGTGAGCCGTATTCGAGCGATATGCGATACAGCATGTTCACGGAACCTTTGTTGCCTCTGGGCTGAACGCTGCTTTATTTGATAGTCGACAAGTGGCGCTTTATGGCTTTTAGCCATTTCAAATTGGTCATTGCAGTGAAAAGCTATACAGTGGACGCTCAAAGATCTCACAAAAAAGCGCTGCTATATCGCCTCGGCGAAAACTGAGGATCGTCTTTTGAGGCTCCACACAGACTGCGTCGCAACCGCGCGACCGCGCATTAGCATCGGTGAGCTATGCGTGTTGTTCCTCAACCCCGCCTACAGCTGCCCTCAACGCCGCTCTTGCGCCAGCTCCACCAACCGTGAAACGAGGTCCGCGTAGTTGACGCCTGCAGCGCGCCAAAGCTCCGGGTACATCGAAGTTTTGGTGAAACCTGGCATGGTATTGACCTCGTTCAGAAACAGCTCGCCGGTGCTGTCGATGTAGAAAAAATCGACGCGTGCGAGACCGGCGCAGTCGAGCGCCTTGAACGCCTCCACCGCGAGCGCGCGAGCCCGCGCCGCGATCGCGGGTGGCAGCTGTGCGGGGATGTGCATCAGAGCTTTGCCCGCCGTGTATTTGGTTTCGTAGTCGTAGAACTCGCTATCGAACGTAAGCTCACCGACAGGGCTGGCTTGCGGGGCATCATTGCCAAGGATGCCGACTTCGATTTCGCGCGGCTTTTCTGACGTTGCGGCTTCGACGATGACGCGGCGGTCCAGCTCAAACGCCATGCGCAGTGCAACGCGCAGCTCGTTCTCCGTTTTTGCTTTGGAGATGCCGACGCTGGAGCCCAGGTTTGCAGGCTTTACAAACACCGGAAAACCGAGGGCGCCAAGCCGGGCAATGGCGTCTTCCGGCGTCGTGTCGAATTCGGCGCGGGTGACCAGTTGGTAGCCGACTTGCGGAATGCCGTGGGAGGCGAGGACCGCCTTGGTCATCACTTTGTCCATGCACACGGCGCTGCCGAGCACGCTGGAGCCGACGCAGGGAATACCCGCGAGCTTGAGCATGCCCTGCACCGTGCCGTCCTCACCGTTGGGGCCATGCAGGATGGGGAACACGACGTCAAAGCCCTCGGCGGTCGCGGCCTGATGCAGCACGAGTTCGCCGCCTGACGGCGCGCTGCCGCGCTCCAGCGCACGCTCGGAGTCCGGCGCGTGTAACCACCGGCCCTCGCGCGAAATCACGATGGAGGTGACGTCGAATTTGTCTTTCGACAAGGCCTGCAACACGCTTTTCGCGCTGTTGATCGAGACTTCATGTTCGCCAGATTGGCCACCGGCCAGAACGAGTACGCGGGTTTTTTTCATGGATAAATTGTAGGGCGCTACACGATCACAGCGTAAGATTGGCAACGCCGATGGCGTATGGACTTAGAGGAGCGAGGCAATGAATGCACGATGGAAACTGTGGCTGGTCTGTCTGGGCGTCACGTTGCTCGCAGGTTGCGGCACGCGCTACGCCACGATGACCAATCCGCGCGGCGATGAGGTGATGCTTCTTGGCTACGATCCCGTCGCGTATTTCACCGACGGCAAACCGACGCGCGGCAAGCGCGACATCACCTCCACGCTGCCGGGGCGAACCTATTACTTCGCCAGCAATGAGCACAAGGCCCTGTTCGACAATGAGCCGAAGCGCTACGAGCCGCAGTACGGCGGCTTCTGCTCGAACGGCGCGCCGTATCGCATCAAGCTCGGCAGCGATCCGACCGAGTTCGTGATCTACAACCAGCGACTGTTTATTTTTGGCGATATTCTGGGCCACGAAATGTGGCTATTGCACCGCGATGAGAACATCGTCCACGCTGATCGCGAATGGCCCTCAATTGCCAACACAGGTTGGCGGTGGGCGTCGCTTTCGGCGTTCGCAAACAAGGTTCCCTGGTATCGCACAGGCAGCGAACTGCATGGCGAATACGAACGCCGAAATCCTGGTAAAAAACTGAGTTTTGACACCGGCGGCATGATCACTAATCTTTTCCTTAAAAGTCCCGGTTGGCGGGCGGCGGAGGGGTTTGGACAGCCTACTTTGGGTGCGCCGGACTAACGAGTAGCTTTTTCGTGAAATTACGACTGCATATGGGCTGACGGCAAATAATTGCAGAAGTCGACTATTTAGATAAGCTGCGATTAAGTCCTTATAAGTATTGAGTTTCAGCGAAAAGCTGATGAGATGATGCAATCTATTTCCCGCTGTAAACGATGCGTTCATCGAGCGCGTAAAGCACACACTTTGTCCCGGTCGTATTTCCTCCGCCTTTTGCTTTGCAGCGAGCAAGTGCGACGTCGGGGGCTAGCGCATCGTTCGCACTCCAGGCCCAGTGCAAGCGGTTGGCGGACACTGCAAATGCTCGTGGCAGCGCGGCGTTCTTAAATTGTTCGAAGTCCCGCCTTGCGAGGGGGTTGCGAACGGGCAGTCGATCCGTTTGTGACAATGCCGCGTAGTGGGTCGTTGGATATTTTTGTTCCAGAAATTTGTACGGAAGATTCAAAGCATCGGGGCTGGAATACATCGCATTCGTCGTAACGATTCCTTGCGCCAGAGCATGTGTCGCGATTTTCTCGCACTGCTGCGGACGCGCTGATTCCGTGCCCAGACAGAGCATGGTCGGCTGCGTAAACCGTTGGCTGACAGCGTCAGGATAAAAGCGCACATCGCCCGCGCGCCGCTCGATGTTGATCCAGCGTTGCATGAGTTTTGGGTCTACCTTGCCGTCCGTATATTTTGTTGTCCAGCCAGCCTGGTCGTGTTTCTTCACAGCAGCCTGATTGAGCTTGTCAAAATCGTAATGCCCGTGAAAACCAACGTAAGTCAGGCTTGCCGCATAGTCATCAGAAAACATGCGGACTTTGCCGCCGAGAAACAGGCGTGAACACGACGATACGCAGAAGCCAGACACCGCGGTAATCACGCCTTTTTCGCGAAACAACTCGCCCAGACGATAGCCGGTCCAGCTGTTGCCACCCATCGAATTGCGCAGCACGACGTGCGTAATTGCCGGGTTCGCTTTAAACACATCTTTGATGCGATCCAGATCGCGTGCCACGACCTCGCCCGAGAGAACCAGTACATTTGCGCTGACCTCCAATTGCATCGCGAATGTCGGCGCAGTGCCACACATTGCTAATGTGAAAGTCGCAAGCAAATAAAGTCGCGTCGGGCACAGCAAAACGCTCGAAATCGCTGCTTTAATCATCCCAAATAGCGTAACACCAAAGCGGAAAATTTCAGCGATCTCGGCATGATCTGAGACAGCCGACGTGGCAGCTTCTTAACGATGATAAAAACGATTCATGAGCGCCCTGTCGAACATGTTGCTTGAGACGAAGGCTTCGTCCGCTGCTGTTGAGCGCCTGTTTGCACGGAGCCGCGCTGCCATAGATGCGCTAGCGCAGGTATTGATCATATTCACGGTGCGCGCGGCGGTTACGGTCGCTCGCGGCAGCTTGGGTCATGCGCCGAGCCACAGGGGCTATCTCCTGCTCTCGCGCATGGACATGCTCATCACCTCGCTGCCGCCGTCGGCCATCACGCCGCATCATGCGCCAATCCAGGGTGACGGTCTCGCAGCATTGAGTGTCGCGCAGTCGGGTCAGCGCCCGGATTTGATTGAATCAATGACGAATCTGGCAGCGCCTGGGGCGGTAACGGTTGCCTTTGTCAATGACACCCATTCGCCACTTGCGAAAGCGGTTCGGCATGGACCGATGGCCTTGATTGAAGCGGCGTATCCTGTGCTGATGCTCGCGCCGCGCGGTCCTGGTCAAGCGGAGTTGATTGCGCTGGCCGGGGAATTGCGCGAACGCGGAGTACGTGTGCCGCTTGCCGCCGATTCAAGCCACGCGTCAGCTAACCTCTGCGTTGTAAGCGCTGCGCACGAAGCGCTCGATACGGTCTCAGTCGCGCAAAGTTTTTATCCGATGATTGAAGCATTAGCGCCCATGCGCGAGCATGATCCCGACCGACCGCCGCATTTGAACAAAGTAACCAAAATGACATGAAACGCAAGGTTTTGAAGACCGAACGTCCAAGCGTTGAGCATGCGGATCTCGATACCTATTCGGTTGATGCGCTCGTTGCGGCGCTGGTCGAAGATCAGGCGCGCGCTGCGCACGCCGTCGCGCGCGCGAGCGCAGACATTGCGCGCGCGGTTGCGGCGGCAGTGCCGCGCATTAAAGCGGGCGGGCGCTTGATCTACATCGGCGCCGGCACATCCGGGCGACTGGGGCTGCTCGACAGCGTTGAGCTTTACCCGACGTTCGCGTGGCCATCGGAGCGCGCACTGGCACTACTGGCAGGGGGGCCGGGTGCGATCTATCGTGCGGTGGAAGGCGCGGAGGATAACGATGCGCAGGGTGCTGCGGACATTTTGAAATTACTACCGACGGCTAACGATGTGGTAATCGCGCTCGCGGCATCGGGTACTACGCCTTACGTGCTCGGGGCCATGTGTGCGGCCCGCGCGGCGCAAGTACTCACGATTGGTATGGCCAACAACGCGGACTCATTGGTCTGCGCGCAGGCCGAGATCGGCATTACGCTCGACACCGGCGCTGAGATGGTTTCCGGCAGCACACGATTGAAGGCGGGCACTGCGCAAAAAATCGCGCTCAACACGTTGTCCACAGCGATTATGGTGCGACTGCACAAGGTCTATGGCAATTTGATGGTGGATCTCGTTCCCACCAATGCCAAGTTGCTCACGCGGGCAATCCGGTTGACAGCGCTCGCGACCGGCGCGCAAGAGGCCGTTGCCGAGACTGCGCTCAAAGCCTGCCGCTTTCGCGTGAAGGTCGCAATTGTGATGATCCTGCGCAGCATTGATGCGGACGCGGCGTTGCGTCGTATCAACGAGAGTGATGGCGACGTGCGTTTGGCGCTGAAAAGTTAGCCGATGAGCGCGACGTCACAAGCTTCTCGTCTGTTGTCGCTCGACGTCTTTCGCGGCTTCACGATTGCGGCGATGGTGCTGGTCAATAACCCTGGTCATTGGGCGCATATGTATGCGCCGCTGCGGCATGCGGCATGGAACGGCTGGACGTTCACGGACTGGATATTTCCGTTCTTCCTGTTCATCTGCGGGGTCTCGCTCACGTTCTCTACAACACATGCATCCGGCTCTGGCGCGTCGAAAAATACGGTCATGTTTCAATTGTGGCGGCGGGCTGCGATCATCATTCTGATTGGCCTCGCGCTTAACTTCATTCCCGCATTTAACTTTGAAACTTTGCGCTATCCCGGCGTGTTGCAGCGAATCGGTTTGTGCATCGCGATTGCTGCGCCGATGGTGCTGTGGTTTGATCTGCGCGGGCAGATTGCATGCACGTTCGGGTTGATGGCGACTTACGCGGCGGTGATGCTGTTACTGCCGATTTCAGATGTCAACGGCATCGTGACTGCGGGCGCACTGGAACCGGGGCGAGACGTCGGTGCGTTTATTGATCGCGCGCTTATGAGCGGGCACTTGTGGGCTCAGTCGAAGACGTGGGACCCGGAGGGCCTGCTCAGCACCTTGTCTGCGGTTTCGAGCTTGTTATTCGGCGTATTTACGGGGCGCTTGCTGCAAAGCGCTGCTGTGCCCGCAGCGAAAACGGCGTGGATGATGGTTGCCGGCGTGATCGCGCTATGGGCGGGCGTGATCCTCGATGCCGTACTCATGCCCATCAACAAATCGCTGTGGACGCCGTCGTACGCCGTTTTCATGACGGGATGGGCGCTCTTGTTGCTGGGGGTGAGTTACTGGCTCATCGACGCATGCGAATCCGCGCCAGTACGCTCGTTCTCTGCGCGGATCGCACGACCGCTTGAGATGTACGGCGTCAATGCCTTGTTCATCTTCGCGCTCGCGGGCCTGGTCGCAAAGGCGCTTGGCTATTTCAAGGTGCAATCT
>JAYUWL010000031.1:0-2391 GCA_043753585.1 Burkholderiales bacterium | reverse complement strand
GTTATCGGCTCACCGGCAACAAGATGTGGATATCGGGCGGTGAGCATGAGATCACCGAGAACATCGTGCATCTGGTGCTGGCGAAGATTCCTGATGCGGACGGCCAGCTGGTGCCGGGGACGCGGGGGATTTCGCTGTTTATCGTGCCGAAGAAACTCGTCGATACGAACGGTGAGTTGACCGGCGAACGCAACGACGTCGCACTCGCTGGTTTGAATCACAAGTGCGGCTGGCGCGGCACGACTAATGCGCTGCTCAATTTGGGTGAAGGCAAATTCAAGTCGGGTGGCAAGCCCGGTGCGATGGGCTATCTCGTCGGCAAGCCGGGCGATGGCCTGCGCTGCATGTTTCACATGATGAACGAAGCGCGCATCGGCGTCGGCCTCGCGGCGACCATGCTCGGCATGGCCGGTTATGAGGCTTCGCTTGATTACGCCAGGCAGCGCGCGCAAGGCCGCCCGATCACTGCGGGCGGCAAGGCGGTTGAACAAAAGCCCATCCCCATCATCGAGCACGCCGACATCAAGCGCATGCTGCTTGCGCAGAAGGCGTATTGCGAGGGCGCGCTGGCGCTGGAGCTTTATTGCGCGCGGCTGGTGGATGAGACGCACACGGGCGAAGGCGAGGCGCTGCTTGAGGCAAAGCTTCTGCTCGAAGTGCTCACGCCGATTGCCAAAAGCTGGCCGAGCGAATGGTGCCTTGAAGCGAATTCGCTGGCGATCCAGATTCATGGCGGCTACGGCTACACGCGCGACTTTCCGGTGGAGCAATACTGGCGCGACAACCGTCTGAACATGATTCACGAAGGCACGCATGGTATTCAGGCGCTCGATCTGCTCGGGCGCAAGGTGGTGATGGACGGTGGCAAGGGACTCACGCTACTCGCCACACGCATGAACGACACGATCATGCGGGCGATGCATGTGCCTGCGTTGGCTGATCATGCGCAGGCCCTGGCGCGGGCGTTGCAAAGCGTAGGGGCGGCGACCAAAGCGGCTTGGTCAACAGGCAATCCGACGGAGGCGCTGGCGAACGCTACGCCTTATCTGCAGGCGTTTGGGCATACGGTTTTGGCTTGGATCTGGTTGGACGTTGCCTCCTCGCTCGACGATACTCAGCCTAACCGTGACGCCTTCCCGCGCGCGGGACAGGGGACTAGAACCCGCCACGACGCTTTCATGGAAGGCAAACGCGCAGCGATGCGCTACTTCTTTCATTACGAATTACCCAAAATCGACGCATGGCTTGTGGTGGTCAGCAGCCGCGACATGACCTGCGCCAATATCTCAATCGACAGTTTCTAGGAGGACTCCATGATCGCTCGCCACATAAAAACGCTCTTTGATCTCACCGGCAAACGCGCCCTCATCACTGGCGGCTCACGCGGCCTGGGGCTGCAAATTGCGCACTCGCTCGGAGAAGCCGGGGCGACCATCGTTATCTCCGCTCGCAAGCAGGACGAGCTGGATGGCGCGGTCGCCGAGCTCAAAGCGGCGGGCATCAACGCCTCCGCCATCGCGGCGGATTGCGGCACAGCGGAAGGCGCAACCGCGCTTGCCGCAGCGGCATTGAAGCAACTGGGCGAGATTGATATTCTGGTTAACAACGCCGGTGCCAGCTGGGGCGCGCCGATGGAGGACTATCCGGTGGAAGCCTGGGACAAGGTAATGAACTTGAACATTCGCGGCATCTTCGTGCTGACACAAGCCATCGGTAAAGCCAGCATGATTCCGCGCAAAACCGGCAGCGTGATCAGCATCGCGTCCATCGCGGGCCTGGGCGGAAATCCACCGTTCATGAAGTCCATCGCCTACAACACCTCGAAGGGCGCGGTCATCAATTTCACCAAGACGCTCGCCGCCGAATGGGGCCACTACGGCATTCGCGTGAACGCGATTGCGCCGGGTTTTTTCCCCAGCAAAATGACCAAGGGACTCATGGCATCGGCCGGAGGACCGGACGAAATGGCCAAGCACGCACCGCTCTTGCGCATCGGCGACGATGAGGACTTGAAGGGCGTCGCCTTGTTGTTCGCATCCGACGCTGGCAAGCACATCACCGGGCAAACGCTCGCGGTGGATGGTGGCGTTTCTGCAGTCACAGGAGGTTAAGCATTCATGACAACCAATCAACGTATCGTCCTCGCATCCCGCCCGGTGGGCGCGCCCAGCGCTGACAACTTCCGCCTCGAAGACTCGCCGCTCGCGCCGCTTGAAGACGGCCAGCTTCGCGTGAAGCATCATTACCTCTCGCTTGACCCGTACATGCGTGGTCGCATGAGCGAGGCCAAGAGCTATGCGCAGCCGCAGGCGTTAAACGAAACCATGCTTGGTGGCACCGCAGGCGAGGTCGTTGAATCGCGAAATCCGAAATACGCGGTCGGCGATAAAG
>JAYUWL010000030.1:0-7406 GCA_043753585.1 Burkholderiales bacterium | reverse complement strand
CACTCGCCCCACGGAATCTCGGCGGGATTGCGAATCGCGAAAACCTTGATGTGATCGCCTTCGATCACGAGGTAGTCACCTTCAACCGCGACCGTCTTTCCAAACGGGCCATGCGCCGTGTCGTAGCGGGTTAGATGCGCGTTGGTTTCGCTGTCGCCGAGATCGTTGATCGCGACGATTTCAATGTCGGTACGACCGGATTCATAGAGCGCGCGAAGCACATTGCGGCCGATGCGACCGTAACCGTTGATGCCTACTTTGATTGCCATGTTGGTTTCCTATATTTTCGTCCCCCTCTCCCTTTGCGGGAGAGGGTTGGGGTGAGGGGGCTCGTTGCACATCAATCAACGTAGATTAGTGTGCGACCAACCCCCTCATCCTAGCCTTCTCCCGCAAAGGAAGAAGGGACCCGAAGCGAAACCAGCGTCTTCGCTTTCGCGACGACGTTCTCCACCGTCAATCCAAAATGCTTCATCAGCACTGGCGCGGGCGCTGACTCGCCGAAGGTGTCTATACCGATCACAGCGCCCGGCGTTTGACCGCCGTGAACGTATTTCCACCAGCCGTCCGTCACACCTGCTTCAATCGCGAGCTTTGGTACGTCGGGCGGCAGGACTGCAAGTTTGTAATCCACGCTCTGCTGATCGAACAATTGAGTACAGGGCATAGAAACAACGCGAACTTGCACGTCCTGCTCTGCGAGCGCCTTTTGCGCCGCTAGCGCGAGGCCAATTTCCGAGCCCGTGGCGATGATCACCAACGCAGGCGTCAAAACCTCCGACACGATGTAGCCACCGCGCCGAATCAGTGCCTCGTGCGAAGCGTCACGCCCGATCACGGCGGTGTTTTGCCGCGACAGGCAGAGCATCGTTGGCCCGTCCTTGCGCTCGATTCCGCTCGCATAAGCCACCGCGCTTTCCAGCGAATCGGCGGGACGCCACACATGCAAACCGGGAATCAAACGCAGCGACGCAACGTGCTCGACAGGCTGATGCGTCGGGCCGTCCTCGCCGACGCCAATCGAGTCGTGCGTGAAAATGTAGAGCACGCGAATTTTCATGAGCGCGGCCATGCGAATAGCGTTCCGCGCGTAATCGCTGAACACGAGGAAGGTGCCGACGTAAGGAATCACGCCCCCGTGCAGCGCCATGCCGTTGGCAATCGCGCACATGCCGAATTCGCGCACGCCGTAGCCGATGTGGTTGCCGGTGCCATCGGCTTTCACCGCGGTCGATTGCTTGTGATTGGTCAGATTGGAGCCAGTCAAATCGGCCGAACCGCCGATCATTTCCGGTAGTGCTGGGCCGAAAAATTCGAGCGCGTTTTGTGCGGCCTTCCGCGTGGCGACTTCTTTGTCGACCGCGACCGCGGCATCGATAGCGCGCTTCAAAATATCGGCGTAATCGGCTGGCAAGTTGTTCGCGAGCCGACGCTTCAGTTCAGGATCAGCGTTCGCGAAAGTCTTGCTCCAGTCCGCTTCGCGCGCCGCGCCCGTCGCTTTGGCGTCGAGCACCGCATAGGCTGCCGCAGGCAACTCAAACGGGGGCAAGGTCCAGCCAATGTTGGCGCGCGTCGCGGCGATTTCGTCACCCATGACGGCTGTGCCGTGCGCCTCTCCCGTGCCGTGCTTGTTCGGTGAGCCGTGACCGATGTCGGTCTTGCAGATGATGAGTGTGGGCTTTGAGCCTTCCGCCTTTGCCGAGACGATGGCGGCGTCGACTGCATCAATGCTTTGCCCATCAATCGGGCCGATCACATTCCAGCCGTAGGCGCGGAAACGCATCGCGGTGTCGTCGCGAAACCAGCCTTCGACGTGACCGTCAATCGAGATGCCGTTGTCGTCGTAAAACGCGATGAGTTTGTTCAGGCCGAGCACGCCCGCGAGCGAAGCCGCTTCGTGCGAAATGCCCTCCATCATGCAGCCGTCGCCCATGAACACATAGGTGTGATGGTCAATGACCGGGCCGTACTTTTTCGCCAGCAGTTTCTCTGCGAGCGCCATTCCTACCGCGTTGGCGAATCCCTGTCCCAGCGGGCCGGTCGTCGTTTCAATCCCCGGCGTCACGCCGACTTCAGGATGCCCAGGAGTCTTGCTGTGCAGCTGACGGAAATTCTTGATCTCCGACATCGGCAAGTCGTAGCCGGACAGATGCAACAGCGCATACGGCAACATCGAGCCGTGCCCGTTCGACACCACGAAACGATCACGATTCGGCCAGTGCGGGTTCGCCGGGTTATGGCGCAGATGTTTTGACCACAATGCGACCGCGATTTCGGCCATACCCATCGGCATGCCCTGATGCCCGGATTTGGCTTGTGCGACAGCGTCCACCGCCAAAATGCGGATAGCGTTGGCAGTAGTGTGGAGATCAGAGGGAGAGGAGGTAAGCATGCAGGTAGCTGAAGTTAAAGCAGTGTAGGCGCAGGTTAGCGCTTGATTATCGCTGAGCGGGGATGACTCGGCACTGATGGATTGCAGCTTCGCGCTCGTGCATTGCGCGCGGTGCTCGAATACCGGCTTTCTGCTGAAAGCGCCGCGCAATAAGGGCTAAGGGCAATAAATGCAATAACCCGATATCAGGCTAAACGCAGCTTCAGACCAGATGAAGCAGGCGTTTCAGCTTAAAGCTATAAATCGTCGCGCCCGCGCGCGACCGGATCTACATCTGCGCCCACGGTAAACCATCACACCGCCAGCCGCTCTTGTGCCCGCGATGAAAGTTCTCGTCGAGATCGCCCTCGAAGCCGTGCAGCACGTTGTACACGTCAGAAAACCCGGCGTTCTCCAGCACCTTGCCAGCATCAATCGAGCGCTTCCCGCTGCGACAAATCAGCACCACGGCGCGCGTCCTGACCCCAGCCACCAGCGCCTTCACATGCTGCGCAAACTCAGGTTGCACGTCCCAGTCGGGAGGCTCCTGCCAGGCGATGTGCTCTGCCCCGACCGGATGACCCACGTAAAAATATTCAATTTCCGAGCGGACATCGACAAACACCGCGTCGGTGTTGGTATGAATGAAGGCGTGCGCCTCTTTCGGTGTGAGGTGTTTCATTTGGACACTCCTGTAAATTCATTGTCCGGGCGAACTGCGGCGTTGCTCGGTGCCAAGGCGTTGCGCGCGCAACAGAATGCTCATGTACCAGGGCGTACATTGCTGTGCGCCGTGCGTCTTGCATTTCATCCCGAAAAATGAACTTCTAGAAGCGCCCATTATTTTGAAGCGATGATGGAACGGGGCATGCGCGACATTAAAGCGCCGAGCATGCCAAGCAGCGTGATGAACGCCATCACGATCGGAACTACGGGATGAGCGCTGGGTAGCCACCATTCGCTGCCTCCGCTCGTCACAGCCTGCAGCGCGGCGGGCACGGCGATGTACATGAACAATAGATACAGCAGGATCACCGCTGAGCGTCGCCGTGGCGATGTTTTAAACGTGTCCGCCATCAGTGTGAACGCGAAATCGCGCACCAGTGCCAGCGCCAGCCAGAGAAAGGCCGCTGCATGGCTTGCGAGATCGAGCCTGCCTTGAATCGCTGTTTTCATGATGAAACCGGCGGGGCGAACGTCCGCAACTTCAGCGCCGCCGGACGTTGCGTTCATCACTGCGACCAGTAACGCGCCGATCACCGCGCACAGCACAACGCTGGTAGCCGCACTCACGCCTGCAATAGCGCGCGTCCGCTCACCCGCAGCCCAATTCGTGCGAATGCGCTGCCAGTTGAATAACGACTGCGGCTCCCACAGCATCAGCACCCAAGCCGCAGCGGCCAGCACAAGCGTTGCACCGATCAGCGCGCGGGTGAAAATGGACGTGTCGGATTCGCCGGTATTGCCCGCTGCCCACACCCCCACGAACGCAAGAAATGCCGGCAAAGCCCACGGCAACTGACGCACTTGAAGCGCTTGTCGCATCGCCCGCCACGCGCCCAAAATACCCCACGCGGCAAGGCTTAGCGCAGTCCACATCGCCAGCAGTTGTGGGGTAGTGCGCATGCCAAACCATGCTGTGTCGACGATTTCAGCGCCGCTCCGTGACACGCCCAATGGTGCCGCCTGAAACAGCGCAAACACCAGGGCAAACACTGCAATCGAAGGCACACTCACGCGCGGCTCGCCAGCGCCGCTTTGAAACGCGAGCGGCGCCATCAGCGCCACGGAATGCACGAAGAGGCCCAGAGCGAGAAGAAAAACATACTCAATCGCCGGGCTGTGCGGTCCAAAGTTGCTCGATGCCCCGCGTCCGCTAAATAGCGCCACCAGCGCACACAGCAGCGCCACATACCAGACGTAGCTTGTTGCGCCGAACAGCTTGCCCGATGTCAACTGCCAGGGTGTCAGCCGCGACATCCGCTGCTGATTCCAGGTGCGGCCCGTGATTTCGTCGCGAATACTCGTGCCAACGACACTCGTCCCCCAAAACAGCACGGCGAGCGACAGCGCGAACCAGGCGGTTCCGTGGATCGCGGTCGTCGTCGGCCCGGTCGATGCAAGTAGCGCCACAACAATAGCGATCACCACGGGCGCAAGAACGAGTCGCGTCGCGCTGATCTGCAACCAGAGCTGGCGGCGAAATTCGGGACTCAGTTGCATACTCATTGCGCACTCCTGATGTCTGTTGCGTCAGTCGTCTCAGTCTTTGGTGCGTCGGCAATTGACTGCTCGTAGCTCGCCGCCAGTGTCTGGCGCGTTTCGCCAAAGCTCATCACTTGCGCTCCACTGTTGACGAGTTGTTGCAGCAGCGCGCCTTGCCCGCCATCGTCGAGTTCCGCTTCGATTTGTACGTGCGTTGCGTCAGTCACGACGGCATTTTCTGGCGCGAGCGTTCGAACTTGCGCTCCTGGCATCGTTAGCGTGTGCCATTGGCGCCAGGGCACTTGCAGCACCACATCAAGGCTTCGCCGGCGGCGCTCCGACCGAATCGGCGCAGCGCCCGCCGCAGACGTCGACAGCGCGCGATACTCAATCATCCGCCCCGCACGCAGCACCAGCATGTGCGTTGAATATGCCTCAAGCTCGGTCAGTATGTGCGACGACACTAGTAGCGTGATGCCGTCAGCCTGCAAGCGCTTAAACAAACCAGCCAGACTCGCGCGCGCCTCGGGGTCAAGGCCGGAGGCGGGCTCATCGAGTACCAGCAGCTTGGGTGTGCTGATAATCGCCTGACCAATGGCAACGCGTTGACGCTGTCCGCGCGAGAGTTCGCGCACGCGTTTGGGCAGGCAATGCGTGATGTCAAGTTGCGCCGCCACTGCGGCAGTACGTGCGTCGAGATTGGCATCCGGAACGCCGCGCCCGGCGGCAGCGTAATGCAGACATTGGCGCGCTGTCAGCTCATCATAAAGGCCGAATTCGTCTTCGAGATAACCGATGTCGCGATGCGCCAGGCGAGGGTTGTCGGTGATGGCGACGCCGTGCAAATACACCGCGCCCGCGAGCGGTTCAGCGAGCCCGGCGATGCAGCGCATCAGCGTGCTCTTCCCCGCTCCATTCGGGCCGATCAGCGCGGTAACACTGCCCGCCGTTAGTGTGAACGAAACATCAACGAGCGCGGGATGATGCGCATAGTCGAATCGGAGTGCACGGACTTCAAGCAAAGCGGGACTCTTGCGTAGAGCGAAGAAGCCCCATTGTAGGGCGGGGTCGAACCCGCTAGGGCGCTGCCCAGCCTCCGCCGACCGCCTTGTACAAAGCCACCACGCCTGAGAGCTGAGCGCGCTTCGCATCAATCACGCTCGACTCCGCCTGTAATAAATCGCGCTGTGCGTTGAGCACTTCCAGATCGCTCGAATAGCCGTTGGTGCAGCGCAAATTCGCAAGACGCAATACTTCGCGCAACGCCTTGATGCGCGCGTCTGCAACGTTGACTAACGCTTCGTTCGCAACGATGTGGTTCAGCGCGTCATGAACGTTCTTGAACGCACTCGGTACCGCCTGTGCATAAAGGGCGGTCGCCTGCGCTTCGCGGGCGTTGGCAGCAGCGACGACCGCATCAATCGACCCAGCGCGCAACAGCGGTTGCGTGGGGCCTGAAGCCAGATTCCAGAACAATGAGCCTGGGTTGAAAAGCTCGCTCAACTGGCGCGACTCAGAGTTAACGCTGACGGTCAATTTGATCGTTGGGTAGTAGGGCTCTTTGGCCTGGCCGATGTCGGCGTTGGCTGCAATGAACTGCTGTTCAGCGGCGATCACATCGGGCCGACGATTCAGCAAATCCGAAGACAATTCCGCAGGAACGGTGGCGCGACTAAACAGCACGTCAATCGCGCTGCCTCGCGCAATGTTGGGTTGCACGATGGTGGCAGGGCTGCGTCCTGTCAGCACGGTCAGCGCGGTCAGCACAGTTGCTGGCAGGATTGCGCGTTGCGCCGCCGCGCAAGCGTGTGCGTCAACCGACAAAAGCGCCAGAAGCCGTGCGAAATGAGAAAATTGCGGCCTGATCTTCCCACAACGTGCGCCCCATGACCCGCCATCAACGTATCTCCGAATTGCTCCGTAAACGCATCCTCGTCCTCGACGGCGGTATGGGCACGATGGTGCAGCAGTACAAGCTGGGCGAGACGGACTATCGTGGCCACCTGTGTCGCGATCACCCATGTGACGTGAAGGGCAATAACGATCTGCTCGCGCTGACCAAGCCCGAAGTGATTCGTGAAATTCACAATGGGTATCTGGAAGCAGGTGCCGACATTATCGAGACCAACACCTTTAACAGCACCTCGATTGCGATGGCGGACTACAAGCTGGAGCATATCGTCAAAGTCTTAAATCGCGAGGCGGCGAAGCTCGCGCGCGAATGCTGTGCCGAGTGGACGAAAAAGACACCCGACAAACCGCGTTTTGTTGCGGGTGCGCTCGGTCCAACCAACCGTACCGCCAGCATCTCGCCGGACGTGAACGATGCGTCAAAGCGCAACGTCACGTTTGACGAATTGGTGACCGCCTATGTCGAGCAACTCGAAGCGCTGGTCGAGGGCGGCATTGATCTCGTACTGATCGAAACAGTCTTCGACACGTTAAATGCCAAAGCTGCGTTGTTTGCCTATCAAACGGTATTCGAAAACGACCGGGATCCACCGCCGCTCATGATCTCAGGCACCATCACCGATGCGTCAGGCCGCACCTTGTCCGGGCAAACCGTTGCTGCGTTCTGGACCAGTGTGAAGCACGCCAAACCGCTCTCCATTGGCATCAATTGCGCGCTCGGCGCAGTCGCCATGCGTCCCCATATCGAAGAACTGGCGAAGATCGCGCCCGAGACGTTTATCAGCGTGTATCCGAATGCCGGTTTGCCCAATCCACTCTCCGAAACCGGTTACGATGAAACGCCGGAAATGACTTCCGGTTTCCTCAAGGAGTTCGCGCAGAGCGGGCTGGTCAATATCGTCGGCGGTTGCTGCGGCAC
>JAYUWL010000029.1:0-2397 GCA_043753585.1 Burkholderiales bacterium | reverse complement strand
GGACGACTGGGCCTTAAAGTCTTCGAGCAGCGCTACATTGATCTGGCCAAGGCGCGCATCGCCGACGGCGAGTTGTTCGGTGTGGTCACCCTGACTGGTGGTGGCGAGGTCGGTGCTGGACAAACGTTTGCAAACATCGGCACCGCTGCCCGCGTGCTGTCGTTTGACATGCCGCAAGCGGGCATTTTTTTGCTCGATGTGGTGGGTGAAGATCGTTTTGAAGTGCTGAGCGCCAAGACCGAAAAATCGACTTTGCAACGGGCTTCGGTACGCTGGATTCCAGCTGAAAAAAAGTTGAAAGTACCGAAAACTTATGCGGAACTCTGCGCGATTTTGTCGCAGATCATCGCGCGCGCGGGCGCGAAGAAATTCGCTGAACCTTTTGATCTTGAAGACGCCACATGGGTCGGCAGCCGCCTCGTAGAAATTTTGCAATTGCCGCCAACGATCAAGCAAAGCTTGCTTGAAATTAGCGATGCCGAGTTGCGCCTGAAAACGGTTTATCACCTGATAAATCGGGCCGCCAACGCGGAAGGTTCGCAAGCTTCGTAAAATCAAGGTTTCCGATAATCTCGACAGTGCGTGAAATGCGCGCTTAAACCACACGGGGCACTATGGCCGGTCACAGTCAATGGGCAAACATCCAGCACCGCAAAGGTCGCCAGGATGCAAAAAAGGGCAAGATCGCCACGCGCCTGATTAAAGAAATCGCGGTTGCCGCTAAGATGGGCGGCAGCAGCATTGACGGCAATCCACGCCTGCGTTTAGCGGTGGATAAAGCCTACGACAACAACATGACCAAAGACACCGTGGAGCGCGCCATCAAGCGCGGCGCGGGCGAAGTAGACGGCGCGAATTACGAAGAAATCCGCTACGAAGGTTACGGCATCAATGGTGCTGCAATGATCATCGATTGCCTCACTGACAATCGCGTGCGAACGGTGGCCGAAGTGCGTCATGCGTTTTCCAAACATGGTGGCAATCTTGGCACCGATGGCTCGGTTGCGTTCCTGTTCAAACACTGCGGCAGCTTGCTTTTCGCGCCGGGAGCCGACGAAAACGCGCTCATGGAAGCCGCGCTGGAGGCCGGTGCGGACGATGTGGTCACGCATGACGACGGTTCGATGGAAGTGGTCACCGGCCCCTACGATTTCGTCAACATCAAAGAAGCGCTGGCCAAAGCGGGTTTCAAATCTGACGCGGGCGAAGTGACAATGAAAGCGCAGAATGAGGTGCTGTTCACCGGCGAAGACGCGATCAAAATGCAGAAATTACTGGATGCGTTTGACACGGTGGACGACGTGCAGGACGTGTACACGTCGGCTGTGATAAACGAATAGGGTGCGTTCTGCGCACCATACCCCGATGGTGCGCAGAACGCACCCTTTGAAAGAGGTTGACTGATGGGCTGGTTCTCAAAAAACGACGACGGATTTTTTCTCTCCACCACCACACCGCCGGACATGCCGTCCAGCCAATATTTAGGCGTCGTCAACGGCGAGGCCATCATCGGCGCGAATATTTTTCGCGACATGTTTTCCTCCGTTCGCGACATCGTGGGCGGTCGCGCGGGCGGCTACGAGCGCGCCCTCTCCGGCGCGCGTGACGCGGCCCTTGCTGACATGATTGCGGTGGCCAAAGAGCGCGGCGCGACCGGCGTTATCGGTGTTGATTTCGATTATGAAGTGCTCGGTGAAACCAACGGCATGATGATGGTGGCCGTGAGTGGCACTGCGGTGAAAATGGCGCAGTAGGTTGCCACATCTGCGGGAGCGGTTCCACCGCGAATTCATTGTCAACATGCTGAACCATCGCGGTAAAACCGCTTCCACAAAAGCGCCTCCGTGGTGACAAATTCCCGCTACATTCTCGGCATCGACCCCGGTCTGCGCAGCACCGGTTTCGGCCTGATCGAGCAGTCTGGCAATGTGCTCGCTTATGTGGCCAGCGGCTGCATCAAAACCGACGACAAAGGCACGCTACCCGAACGCCTGCTGACCATCGCCGAGGACATTCAAAGCATCATTAACCTTCACAAGCCGGACGACGTGGTCGTCGAAAAAGTGTTCGTCAACGTCAACCCGCAATCCACGCTGTTGCTCGGACAAGCGCGCGGTGCCGCCATCACTGCCGCGGTGCTCGCGGGCGCCACGGTTTACGAGTACACCGCGCTGCAAGTAAAGCAGGCCGTGGTCGGCCACGGCAAGGCCGCGAAAGAGCAGGTGCAGGAAATGGTCAAGCGCCTGCTCAAATTACACGTGAAGCCGCAAGCCGACGCCGCCGACGCGCTCGCCACTGCCATCACTCACGCCCACTCACGACAAGGCTTCGGCGCGCTGGGTGCCGAGTTGCTCGGCAAGCGAAAAACCACGCAACGCGGCGGGCGTTTAGTCTAAT
>JAYUWL010000028.1:0-22336 GCA_043753585.1 Burkholderiales bacterium | reverse complement strand
GAAACAGCTCTTCGACGCGCGGCTCGACGACTTCTGCAAGCATGTGCCGGGCCATTGATTTTGCCGGGCGATCCGCGACGCTTGGAACTTCGATCAATTCGTCAGGCGCAACCAGCTTCGTCAGTGCGCAGGCGTAACGGTGCTTGATGTCGGAAGCCTCTTTGCTCGGTGTGCGGAGCGCCATCGCGATGTCGTTGGTGATCTGATCGCCCGCAACAGGAATAACGCCGGTGTGACGAATTGCACCGCCCGTGAACAACGCGAAGTCCGTGGTCCCGCCGCCGATATCGACGAGACCCACGCCAATCTCCATCTCGTCTTTGGTCAGGCACGCCGCCGCAGATGCGAGCGGCTGCAACACCAGTTCCAGCACGTTCAACCCGCAACGACGCACGCACTTTTCGATATTTTCGGCAGCCGACACGGCGCCCGTCACGATGTGTACTTTCACCTCAAGACGACGACCGCTCATCCCGAGCGGGCGACGCACGCCTTCCTGTCCATCGATGATGTATTCCTGCGGCAGCGTATGCAGCACGACCTGATCGTTCGGAATGGCGATGGCTCTGGCCGTTTCGACCACACGCTCCATGTCCGCCTCGGTCACTTCGCTGTCTTTCATCGCGACCATGCCGCTTGAATTTAGACTGCGAATGTGCGCGCCTGCGATGCCAACGTACACGTTGGTGATCTTGCAATTGGCCATCGCCGCGGCCTCGCGCACGGCAGCAGCGATGTTATTGGTAGCCGCGTCAATGTCGACCACCATGCCCTTGCGCAAGCCAATCGACGGCTGCTCGCCAAAGCCGATAACATTGATATTGTTTTCTGCATCAATTTCGGCGACCAAAGCGACGATTTTTGAAGTGCCGATATCGAGTGCGGCGATCAATTCACTCACGATTGACCTTTCTGGATTTCGACGACCGGTGGGCCGTTTCGTGCAACCGCGATGGCCGCTTTGTAGCGAAGGTCAACGCGCGCCAGACCGCTGCGATAAGACTGCGGCCAGGTGTTGTAGAGCGCAACGAAACGAGCCAGACGCTCAGGAAAGTGTTCGCGACCAAACTCCAGTTGCATTTCATTACCTGTGGTAACAGTAATTGCGCCGCGTGGCGACATAGTGAGCGCCTTAATATCGAGACCGTGCGAAGCCAGGGCGAGCCGGGTTTCGCGATAGCGATTGAGAATCTCTTGCGACGACGCGATGGGGCCGTCAAATCGTGGCATCGGAGCTTTGGACGCGGCGCGGAACACGTCGCCCTGATCCGACAGCAATTCGTTGTCACCCCAGTAGCCAACCGCGCGATGCTCCGCAACGTCGACATCCAGTGCAAACGGCCAACGACGCTTGATCGAAACGTCTCGTACCCAAGGCAGTTTTTTGAGCGTGGCACGCGTGCGAGCGGGCGACACGGAGAAGAACGTCCCGCGTAAATCGGTGCGGATCGCGGACTCAAGTAACCCCGAATCAACCTCGACCAATTGCGAGACCACTTTCACCTGCCGAATCGCGAAATAACTTTTGCTGCTGGCCCAGGACATCAGGCACCAGGTTAACGCCAGCGCAGCGATGGCGGCGATGAAGGCAGAAAGGCGATTGATCGTTTGAGTGTCAGACCACATGTGTGCCCCCGCTGCTTGCCTGAGTAATTTTTTGCGCGGTCGCTCCGATCGAACCTGCGCCCATTGTCATTACTATGTCGCCGTCGCGCACGATTTGTAGAACGCTCTCCGGTAATAGCGCGACCTCCTCCACAAAAAGTGGTTCAACGCGTCCACGAAGGCGGATTGCGCGTGCCAGTGATCGGCCATCAGCCGCCACAATCGGTGCCTCGCCTGCGGCGTAAACCTCGGTGAGCAAGAGCAGGTCAACCTCCGACAGCACCGCCGCGAAATCCTCAAACAGATCACGGGTTCGCGTGTAGCGATGCGGCTGAAAGACTAGTACGAGGCGACGGCCCGGAAACGCGGCGCGTGCCGCAGCAAGTGTCGTCTTCAGTTCCACGGGGTGATGACCGTAGTCGTCAATCAATTCGAACTTCGCATCGCCATGCGTGAGTTCGCCAAAACGCTGGAAGCGACGTCCGACACCGCCAAAATTTTTCAGGGCACGCGCAATCGCATCATCAGCCACTCCCAAGTCCTGTGCGATGGCAATTGCTGCCAGCGTGTTTCTGACGTTGTGCAATCCGGCGACCCGCACCGCTACTGGCAGTTCAGCATGGCCCGCGCGAATCGCGGTGAAATGCATAGTCGCGCCGTGAGCCTCAATGTTGATTGCCCGAATATCGGCGTCGGCAGAGAGGCCATACGTGACTACCGGCTTGACCACACGCGGCAGAATGCTGGCGACACCCGCGTCATCAATGCATGCGTATAACGAACCGTAAAACGGAAGCCGGTGCGCAAAATCTACGAACGCCTGATGCAGACGATCCAGTTTGTGCTCATACGTCTCCATATGATCGGCATCAATGTTTGTAATCACCGCCAGCGTGGGCGATAAGTGCAGGAACGAGGCATCGGATTCGTCCGCTTCAGCGACAAGAAACTCACCGGTCCCAAGCCGCGCGTTTGAGCCGGCAGCGAGCAGGCGACCGCCGATCACGAACGTCGGATCAAGACCGCCTTCGGCGAGTAGGCTCGCCACCAGCGACGTCGTGGTCGTCTTGCCATGCGTTCCGGCAATGGCGATGCCGCGCTTCATGCGCATGAGCTCGGCAAGCATCAGCGCGCGCGGCACGACAGGTATCTTTTTCGAGCGCGCGGCTATGATTTCCGGGTTCGATTCCTTGACCGCCGTAGACACAACAACCGCCTGTGCAGTGCCCAGATTTTCGGCCTGATGCCCTACGGCCACACGAAGGCCAAGCGAAGCAAGGCGTTCCAGCACTGGCGAGTTCGCAGCATCACTGCCGCTCACGATGTAGCCCTGATTGTGCAGCACCTCGGCAATGCCGCTCATTCCGATGCCACCAATACCAATGAAGTGCAGATTCTGCAGCCGAAACTTCATGCTGCCACCCTGCGATTCGCCGCCAACTGCTCAACGACATCGCAAATCTTAGACGTAGCCACTGGTTTCGCCACCGCAAGCGCTGCCTTCGCCATCGTCAGGCAACTTTCGCGCGTCAGCGTAAGAATGTGCTTGGCGAGTTGCTCTTTGGTCAGGGTCGGTTGATTCAAGACAGTTGCTGCACCTACCGCTTCCAGTACTTTCGCATTTTGCAGTTGCTGTTGGTCTTTGTGGTGCGGATACGGAATCAGAATCGAGGCAACGCCAAGTGCGGCCAACTCGGACACCGTGCTCGCGCCACTGCGGCCAATGAAGATGTCGCATTCGGCGAGTGCGCGCGGCGAGTCTTCGATGAACTCGACAATCCTTGCATTGACATGCGCGCTTTCGTACAGCGCCAACGTAGCGTCACGTGAACCTTTACCCGCCTGATGTGTGACCACCGGACGTTGATCTTCGGAAATTAGCGCCAGCGCTGCGGGCAGCAATTTGTTGATGGCGTCTGCGCCTCTACTGCCACCCATCAGCAACATGCGCAACGGTCCGGTGCGCGCCACAAAACGCGATGTAGGGTCGGCATATTGCGCGAACTCGGGGCGAATTGGGTTGCCTGTGACGACACGCTTCGAACCGAGGTCTGCGAACACGGTTGAAAAGCCCACCAGCACGCGATCTGCGAAGTGAGCAAGACATTTATTTGCCAGTCCGGCGACGGCGTCGCTCTGGTGAATGACCAGCGGGATGCCTCTATTCGATGCCGCGAGACCACCCGGCACCGTGGGATAACCGCCCATCCCCATCACCACGTCCGGCCGTAGTTCAGACAGGAGTTTGCACGCTTGCCGATAAGCCGCAAACAGCCTGAACGGCAGCGCCAATTTTGGCTTGATCCCGCGCCCGACGATTCCTTCAAACGCAATAGTATGCAGCGGAAATAAATCCTTCGGCACTAACGTTTGTTCCATGCCGTTATGAGTGCCGAGCCATGTGACGCGCCAGCCGCGTTCACCCAGCGCGCGTGCAACTGCAAGCCCCGGAAAAATATGTCCGCCTGTGCCGCCTGCCATCATGAGCAAGTGCGGGTTCATACCTTGAACCCTCGCGACAATCGACGGTTTTCCCAGTCAATACGTAGCAGCACAGAGAGCGTGATGAGACTGGCGACCATGCCGCTTCCGCCGTATGACATCAGAGGCAAGGTGAGCCCTTTGGTCGGCGCGAACCCCATGTTCACTGCGATATTGATAAGTGACTGTATGCCGAACAGCGTGCCGATACCTTGCGCCACAAGCGCGGCAAACGGTTGCTCCAGCTGGCGCGCCTCGCGACCAATGGCAAATGCACGCCATGTGAGCCAGGCAAATGCGCCGATGACGACACAAACGCCGACAAGACCGAGCTCTTCCGCAGTCACCGCCAGTATGAAATCAGTGTGCGCTTCAGGCAAATAATAGTGCTTGGAAACACCCGCACCCAGACCAAGACCGAACAATCCGCCCCGACCAATCGCCATCAATGATTGCGTCAGCTGATAACCCTTGCCGAACTCTTCTTTCCACGGATCAAGGAAACCGAAGATGCGTTCGAGGCGATACGGCTCCAGCCATACCAATGCGATTGCAGCAATCAATCCCAGCAGCACGACTGGCATGACCAGGCGGTGATCAAGTCCCGCCATGAACAGAATCAGCAAGCCAGTGCTCAACACTACAAGCGTTGCACCGAAGTCTGGCTCGCGCAGAAGTGCCACGCTGACCAGCAACGCAATCAGCAAAAACGGCCCCAAGCCCCTCAGTAGGCTTTGCTTCAACGGTTGCGCAGCGTGCAATACGTTCACCTTGGTCACCGCGTAGCGAGCTGCGAAAAGCACCATCGCGAATTTCATGAGTTCGGACGGTTGCAGACTGAATGGTCCGACTGGAATCCAGCGGCGGGCTCCATTCACAACACGGCCAATGCCTGGAATCAGCACCAGAATTACCAGCGCCAGAGCGACGAAAAAAACGTAGGGCGCAATACGCTCCCAAGTGCGCACGGACGTGTCGAATACAAACAGCGCGAGCACCGATCCGATCAATACAAACACACACTGCCGACCGAAGAAGTAGGTGGGCGAAAAGCGAGTGAACTTGCTTTCACTGGCGCTGGCGATGGACGACGAATAGACCATCAGCAATCCGACCGCAACCAGCATTGCGATTACCCATAGCATCGTCATGTCGAATTCACCTGCACTGGTCGCCGACGCGTGCGGCAAGCGTGAAGAGCGCGACGAGGTTGTGCGCCCACCGCTGCGTGTGCGCCGACGAAACCAATCGCCTATGCGCGTTGGCCATTGCGACACCGCTGCTGTTATGTTGGCAACACTCACTATGCGTGTCCTCCGCGGGCGACAAAGGTGCGTCCATGTGAGCGCGCCCATTCGCGCGTCGCCGCAGCAAAGACCTCGGCACGATGCCGGTAGTTGCGGAACATGTCCCAGCTGGCACATGCAGGTGACAACAAAACCTGGTCGCCCGCTACTGCGGCATCGAGTGCGGCATTTGTAGCATCGTCAAGCGTTGTAAACACTCTGTACGGAACGCCGCTCGCTTGCAGCACCGACGCAATCATCGGCGCGTCGCGACCGATCAAATGCACAGCTTTGCAGGACTTTGCTGCGATACGACCCAGAGCGGTAAACGCTTGCCCCTTGCCATCGCCACCCGCAATCAGCCACGTGGGTGTCGTGTTGCCGGAGAGCGCAGCAGCCGTGGCGATCACTGTGGTGGCCTTGGAGTCATCAATAAGATTGACGCCGTTGATCGAACCAATCGACTGAAAGCGGTGCGGCATTCCGGAGAAATTGCGCAACACATCGCGTTGTGCATCCAGCGACACATCAAGCGAATGCGCTAGCGCTAGTGCCGCAAGCGCGTTCTGGGCGTTGTGCGCACCGGTAATGCCCATCTCGCTGATGGCCAGCACGGGTGTTTGTCCATGCATCAACGTCTGCTCATCGGAAACACCGTCGATACCAAAGTCGCGAGCGGTCAAGGCATGATCGGAGCCAAAGCTCAGTGCCTCGATACCAATACGACGCATGCTCATCGACCACAGATCTGAACGGTTGAGCACCTGCCGCTTTGCTCGCGCAAAGATGCGCTCCTTGCACGCTGCGTAACCGAAGAAGCTCGGGTAGCGATCCAGATGATTTTCGGTGACGTTGATTATGGCAGCGGACTCAAGTCGCAGCGATTCAGTGGATTCGAGTTGAAAGCTGGACAGTTCCAGCACCCAGATTGAGCACGTCGGCGCTTCCGCTAATGCGTCGAGAATCGGCACACCAATATTGCCCGCAGTACGAGCATCACTTCGCGCGCGCTTCGCGAGTTCACCCGCTAGGGCTGTGGTCGTTGTTTTGCCGTTGGAGCCGGTGACTGCGAAAACAGAAGCATTCGGAGAAACTTCACGCGCGAACAGTTCAATATCGCCGAAGACGGGAATGCCCGACCCCAACGCCTTGGCGATCGCTGGTGACGCGCGAGGAACGCCGGGAGAAAGTGCAATAAAGTCGGAGACTGGCAGCAAGTCACGTGCCAAATCCAACGACCGGAATTCAACGTCGGGAAATTCGCGCTTCAGCTGTTCCAGAGCCGACGGCGCGTCATTGCTGTCAACGACCCTGACCGTCGCACCACCTTTACGCAAAAAGCGCACGAGCGACAGCCCGGTGGCGCCGAGGCCAACGACGGTTGCTTTAGCGTTTGTGCAGTGAAACATGTTCGCTGAATTTCCTCTAGCGCAATTTCAATGTTGAAAGCCCCGCGAGCACGAGAAACATAGTGATAATCCAGAAGCGAATAACCACATGATTTTCTTGCCAACCGCCGAGTTCGAAGTGGTGGTGCAGCGGCGCCATCCGGAATACGCGCTTGCCTTTGCTGTACTTGAAGTAGCCGACCTGGATCATCACTGAGAGCGTCTCCGCAACAAACACGCCGCCCATCACGACAAGCACGATTTCCTGACGCACAATCACGGCGATGGTGCCTAGCGATGCGCCAAGCGACAATGCGCCGACGTCACCCATAAACACGCGTGCTGGATAGGCGTTGAACCACAGGAAGCCCAGTCCCGCACCGGCCATCGCACCGCAGAAAACCATCAGCTCACCAGCACCGGGAATGTACGGAAACAAGAGGTATCGCGAATAGTCAACGCGACCGACGACGTAAGCAAACACTGCAAGCGCGCTGCCCACCATCACCACAGGCATGATCGCGAGTCCATCGAGACCATCGGTCAGGTTGACAGCATTACTGGTGCCAACAATCACGAACCAAGTGAGCGTGATGAATCCAAAAACGCCCAGTGGATAGGCGACATTTTTGAAGAATGGCACGATCAGATCGGCTTTGGACGGCAGCTCATTTGTGAACCCACTTTGTACCCACAAAAAAATCAGATTGAAAATTTTGCTGGTGCTCGGTGCCGATACCGCAAATGCAAGATAGGTGGAGGCGATCAGGCCAATCGTGGCCTGCCAGAAGAGTTTCTCTTTCGCGGACATGCCCTTCGGATTTTTGTGCACGACCTTGCGGTAGTCATCAACCCATCCGATTGCACCGAATCCGATCATGACAAAGAGCACGACCCAGACAAAGCGATTGCTCAAATCGGCCCACAACAGCGTTGAGATCGCGATTGCGGTCAAAACCATCGCACCGCCCATCGTCGGCGTTCCCTGTTTGGACAAGTGCGACTGCGGGCCGTCGCTTCTCACCGCTTGCCCGATCTTCATCGCGATCAGCCAGCGGATCATTCGCGGGCCAATAGCGAGTGCTATGGCCATCGCGGTGGCGCAGGCAAGCACGCTGCGCAAAGTGATGTACGTCAGCGCACTGAAGCCGCGCACTTCGGCGCTCAAAAGATTGGCTAGCCAAAGCAACATCAGTGTGTTCCCTGCGACATGGTTTCCAGTTTCTTGATTACACGTTCCATGGCCATGGAGCGGGAACCTTTCACTAGCAGCGTTGCGCCTGGGGTCAAACTGGGAAACAGATTGTCAGCAAGCGACGCAACATCTTCAAAAGATTGCCCTGCAACGCCAAC
Source organism: Burkholderiales bacterium (assembly GCA_043753585.1). Taxonomy (GTDB): domain Bacteria; phylum Pseudomonadota; class Gammaproteobacteria; order Burkholderiales; family Casimicrobiaceae; genus Casimicrobium. The sequence goes on along the minus strand of JAYUWL010000028.1, from coordinate 14,223 downwards.
CGTTCGAGCCGCTTGCTTCAGGCGTCGTCCTAGAGTGAAAACGTCGTCGAAATTGAATTGTTGGACATTGCGTACAAGTTCTTCATGCAGTCTTTCGCTGAGCTCACCCAGTTCACCCATGTCCCCGAGTACCAATATTCGGGGTGAAGCGTGTGACATTAAAACCTGGGCCGCAGCGAGCATCGAAGCTGGGTTTGCGTTGTAGCTATCGTCAATTAGCGTGGTGCCGTTGATGAATGGGCGTGTCGTGAGGCGACCCGCCACGTTGCCCGCGACTTCAAGGCCTCGTTGCACGGTCGCCACCGGAATCGACAATGCATGGCCAACGGCAGAAGCGGCGAGAGCATTGGCTGCGTTGTGTATGCCTTCCTGACGCAATGCCACCGTGCATTGATCAGAATCAATTTGGACATTCAGACGATTGGGCTGTGTAAACTGCCCACGTACAGTGGCCTTCGAGTGCAGGCCAAAACTGACGCGCCTGCAAGCTCGGGTCAGCACTTGCCAGTACGCAGCGAATGCGTCATCCGCGTTGATTACCGCGACGCCGTTGTCGCGCAGTCCAGCGAAGATTTCACCCTTGGCCTCTGCCACGCCCTCTATGGATCCGACACCTTCGAGATGCGCTGGCCCCGCGTTCGTAATCACGGCAATCGTTGGTTCAGCTAATTTTGTCAACAACGCAATTTCACCGAAATGATTCATGCCCATTTCGATCACTGCCACGTTATGCGACGGGTTGCGCGCCAGCAGCGTGAGCGGAACACCGATATGATTGTTGAGGTTGCCTACGGTTGCTAGAACAGCATCTGCGCCGTAATGCTCACGCAGCACAGATGCGATCATTTCTTTGGTTGTCGTCTTGCCGTTACTTCCGGTCACGGCGATCACCGGGCCATCGAAGGCGAGGCGCGAAGCGTGCGCCATATCTTGCAAGGATTTCAATGTGTCGCTGACTTGCAGAACGGTGACGCTGCTGTCGCACTCGACCGGTTGCGAGACCAAAACGCCGCTCGCACCGGCTGCGATTGCTTGCGCGACGAAACGATGACCGTCAAAGTTTTCGCCAGAGAGCGCAACATACAACTCGCCCGCTTGCGCGGTACGACTGTCTGTAGATACCGAGACAAAGTCCCGCGCTGGACCGCTGACTTTTGCGCCGCATGCGTCGGCAAGCATTGCGCTAGACCACATGTCGCGCCTCTCTGTTCATCGACGCGCGTTGGCTCAATGCGATTTGAGCTTCCGCCATGTCCGAAAATGGATGCCGAACACCCGCAATTTCCTGATAGTTTTCGTGCCCCTTTCCTGCGATTAATACAGCGTCGTTTACGCTCGCTTCAGTGATTGCAGCGTGGATTGCTTCGCGGCGCAGCACCATACTCTTCCGCGCCGGCGTCGCCGTGAAACCGTTGGCGATTTCAGAGACAATACTTTCAGGTGATTCGCTGCGCGGGTTGTCGCTCGTCACATAAACACGATCCGCGCGATCCGCGGCTATTTCCCCCATGACTGAGCGCTTGCTACGATCACGGTCACCGCCGCAACCAAAGACAACTGCGAGCGATTGCGGTTGCGTTTCACGCACGGCGTCGAGCGCTTTGGCAAGCGCGTCTGGTGTGTGCGCATAGTCGACATAAACACTGGGCAAATCAGTGCTCGACTCCGGCATGACCCGCTGCATCCGACCCGGCGCGGCGGTCAATTTTTCAAGTACTGACGCGACTGCATCAATCTCAATATTTTCAGCCAGTAATGTGGCGGCGACCGCCATCAGATTGGCGGCGTTGAAGCGACCAATAAGCAACGTATGGACGCTGGCTGTTTTCCCCGCGAAGTGAAGCGTGAATTGCATCCCGCCAGACGACATTGATCGAATATCAGCTCGTACCTCGCCATAATGGAGGCCATAGGACAGGGTGTTTGGCAAGCCACGCGCGATAAGCGCTTCGCCAAATGCATCATCTGCGTTCACAATTCGGCGTTGCACAGGGTAGTCGGTGAAAAGCTTCGTCTTGGCCGCACCGTACGCCTCCATGGTGCCGTGGAAATCGAGATGATCCTGCGTGAGGTTGGTGAAGATTGCGTTTGCAAACCGGACACCAGTGACCCTACCGAGCTCCAGTGCATGCGAGCTGACTTCCATCGCGACGGCTTCTGCGCCAGCGACTTTCAAATCACGAAGAATCGTGTGAACTGAGGCCGCATCGGGTGTCGTGTTGTCGGTTGGCCGCGAATGGTTGCCGATACTGACGCCGAGCGTGCCAATGGCACCACAGGGTTGTCCGAGCAGCGCATACGCCTGCGCCAACCAGTTGACGATAGACGTCTTTCCGTTGGTTCCCGTGACGCCGTACACGCGAACATGAGCTGATGGATTGCCGTAGAAAGCGTTGGCAATCGTGCCCAAATTCGTTGACAGGTTGGGTACATCGATTACCGGAATCGCAAGCGTGTGTGCAGAAGCATCCGCCGGCTCACGCAGGATCGCTGCTGCGCCAAGAGATGCCGCGGTTGCCATGAAGTCGCGACCGTCCGCGCGGGTTCCGGGAAATGCAACAAAGACGTCACCGCGCAAGACGCTGCGTGAATCCACCGTCATGCGCTGACGCTTGACGCCGTGCTGGTCTAGCGATGCAACGACCGCGTCCGCCGCGAACATCAATTGCCCTCCCGCACAATGGCGACGACGGCATTTGAAAGGCCGGGTACCGACCGATTTGGAAGCGGTGCGTCATAGGGGGCTTCCATGAGGCGCAGCGTCTGCCCCATGATGCTGGCAAAGACGGGAGCGGCAACCAGGCCTCCGTAGAAGACCCCGTTGGATGGTTCATCAATCATCACAGCGACGACGTAGCGGGGATTGCTCACGGGAGCCAGGCCGACGAATGAAGCTACATAGCGCCCTTCTGAGTACACCGCGCCAGCCAGCTTCTTTGCGGTGCCGGTTTTGCCAGCGACGCGGTAGCCGGGAATCTGCGAGAGCGGGGCAGTGCCTTCCTTGGAGGTGGCCTTTTCAAGCATTGGCAGCACCGCGGCAATCGTGTGTGGTGAATACACCTGCATTTGTCTTGCAGCGCCTCTGTTCTTGAGCAACGTCACGTCGGCGAGTGCGCCCTCATTGGCGAAGATCGTATAGGCGCGAGCCAACTGAACGAGATTGACTGAGAGGCCATAGCCGTAGCTCATGGTCGCCTTTTCAATCGGACGCCATGATTGCGGTGCGCGCAAACGGCCGTGCGCTTCGCCGGGAACGCCAGTCTGCGGCGCGCGACCGAATCCGGCGCGTTGCAAGTGCCGCCACATTACTTCGTTGGGTAACCTCTCTGCTATTTTTGCAGTGCCGACGTTGCTTGATTTCTGCAAAATTTCCGTGACTGACGCAACACCATTGCTACCAATAGTGTGGCTGTCACGAATCGTTGCGCCGTTTAAAGTGTAGGTGCTGCCCTGCATCGGGATGAACGCATCGGGTTTGAGCACGCCCGTTTCAATCGCGGTGGAAATTGTGAACGGCTTCATCGTCGAACCAGGTTCGAACAAGTCGGCCACGGCGCGATTTCGCAAGCCACCGGTCGCTGCTGCGGAGCGGTCGCCGGGCTTCGATGTTGGGTAGTTCACGAGCGCCACGATTTCGCCGGAGTGAGCGTCGAGCACAACAGCGGCGCCACCTTTAGCGCGATGGGCATCAACGCCACGCTTGAGCTCCCGGAAAGCCAGATGTTGCAGGCGACTGTCGAGCGCCAGTTGCAGGTCGCGCCCTTGCTGTGGCGAGCGAATGCCGCCCAGCTCTTCCACCACGCTGCCACGACGATCAATCGTCACGCGGCGAGCGCCCGGTTTTCCCGATAGCCATTCGTTCTGCGCGAGTTCGATCCCTTCCTGACCGACATCGTCAACGTTGGTGATGCCAAGCACCTGGCCCATCACTTCTTGCGATGGATACTCGCGTTTGTATTCCGTTTGCACGGCGACGCCAGGGATTTTCAGCGCGGCAATCGCTTGACCCTGCTCAGGAGAAATACCTCGCGCAAGAAAGACCAGATCACGTTCGGTGTCGAGCTTCTGGTCGATATCTGTCGGACGCAAATACAAAGCTTTGGCAAGGCCCTCGCGCTGGGGTGTGGTCAGTTCCACCTGATCGGGGAATGCAAAAACGCCGCGCGCCGGAACGCTGGACGCGAGGACTGCGCCTTCGCGGTCCAAAAGCCGTCCGCGATGCGCGGGCAGCACCAGATCACGGGTCGTTCTTGCATCGCCACGCTTGGTCAAATCATCGTGTTGCACGACTTGCAAATACACCCCACGCCCTGCGAGCACCGCAAATCCAACGAGCAATCCGTAGGCCACAGCGCGAACACGCCAGACAGCGAAATTCGGGGTGCCCTTTTTTAAGGCTTTGTTAACTGTAGTTTTCATTGCGCACTCGCGGCGCTTGCCGCGCCGCTTAGTTCAACCAATTGCGTGCGTGCGCCTTCAGGCAAATCCATGCCAAGCCGTTCGCGTGCAGTGCGCTCCACAATTGTCGGAGTCGAGAGACGCGATTGCACCAGCGTCGCGCGATTGCGATCTGTTTCCAGTTGATATGCCAAGTCGCGAGCACGATTGATTTCGATGGTGAGATGGCGAACGCGATACTGGCTGCTCACGAGCGCAAACGCGCTGGCCCAGACAAGAATCGCAAGGATAATGTTGACGCGGGTCACGCCGCCACCCCAAGCTTTTCTGCTACACGTAGACGCGCACTGCGCGAGCGCGGATTTGCGCTCACTTCCTTATCCGAAGGAGCAATGTCTTTACCCACTAGCGCAATTTGCGCGGTTGCGGTCGCCGCCTTCGGCAAATGGCGCAAACGCGGATCTTCCGGCATTCGCCCCGCCTGCTTACGCATCCACAATTTCACGATGCGATCTTCGAGCGAATGAAACGAGATGACAGCCAGCCGACCGCCGGGCGTGAGCAAAGGCAGGGCAGCGCTCAGCGCCATTTTGAGCTCCTCGAGCTCTTGATTGATGTGAATCCGAATAGCCTGGAAGGTTTTCGTGGCCGGATGCTGCCCTGTCCACCGCGCTGGGACGGCTTTTTCGACAATCTGCGCAAGCTGAAAGGTTCGCTCGAACGGTTGCCGCTGGCGTGCCTCAACAATCGCTGTTGCAATCCTCGAAGCAAACCGCTCTTCACCGTAGTCACGGATGACCCCCGCTATGTCGTTGATTGACGCTGTAGCAATCCAGCTGGCTGCCGACTGGCCGACAGACTGGTCCATACGCATATCGAGCGGGCCGTCGCGCATGAAGGAAAACCCTCGCGAAGCGTCGTCGAGTTGCGGTGAAGAAACACCAATGTCGAGCAGGATGGCGTCAACCTGCTCAATTCCGATTTCTGCAAGCGCACCAGCGATGCTGCCGAAGTGCGCATTGATAAATGTGAAGCGCGAATCCGTGATTTCGCGCGCTGATGTGGCCGCAGCTGCGTCGCGGTCAATGCCAATGAGTCGCCCGTCAGCAGGCATGCGTCTGAGCAGCTCGCGGCTGTGTCCGCCGCGCCCGAACGTGCCGTCAACAAGGACGCGCGTTTCACCAACAGCATCGCTGTTGCGCTCCGGCAACAATGCGTCGCAGGCCTCTCGTAGCAGGACAGGGATGTGGGAGTCAAAGTGCATGGCACCCTACTCATACCGACAAACCAGCCAGCTCGGCGGGCGGGTCTTCGCGCATGGTCTGCTGGGCGAGGTCGATGACGTCCTGCCAGCCGCGTTCGCTCCACAGCTCGAAGCGATCACCCTGGCCGATCATCTGCACCTTGCTGTCCAATTTGGCGTACGCGCGCATCTCAGGCGTCAACACCACGCGACCCGCGTTATCCACCTCGCAATCAAGCTTGTAGCCGAGCCACATGCGTTGTAGCGCCTTGACCCGCGCGTTCAAATTCGGCAGCGCGCTGACGCGGGCCTCGAACGGTTGCCACGCCTCTGATCGGAATAGCAGCAGGCAACCACTGGGGTCAGCCGTGATGACGAGATTAGCGCCCAGCTCTTCGCGATAGCGCGTCGGGACTGCAATGCGGCCCTTTGCGTCGATGCTGAGATTAGATGCGCCAGTAAACATGCAAAAGATTATCCCACCTTTTGCCGCCAATCCCCACTTTTACTCACAGATTGAGGATTTTCTGTATGGCCTTCAATAAACCTTTAAATTCAAACGTTTAGACGCTTCACATGAAGTCGTATTTTGACAAAAAAAGACGTAAAAATAGAGACTTATGCACAATACTGAATGTACATTCTCAATAGGGAGCATCTGAGTTGAGTTTTCACATCGACTTTTGGACTTTTTACGCTCGAGCGCTCGCAAAATATACCGTCGAGTGAAAAGTTGTTAAAAGTTTCAAGGCGAAAGAAACAGTTTGTTACGTTTATTTGGCATCATTAGGTTGCCGATTCGGCGACACTAAGTGTTGGATATGCAGCTTCACAGTTTGTTATTGCAATTTCGGGGAAATATTATGCGAAAAACCTCTGCGCTCGTTGCGCCCAAGTCCACAACGGCCTCCGCGCTGCTGACAACGGCGGTCACCGCCAGTTTGTCGGTATGCGCCGCGCAAGCCGCTGAACCAGCCGCCACGATTGTTGAGTTTTTCAACGCCCCGGCGAACAAGTATTTCATCTCTTCCGACCCCGCCGATTCGACAATGCTCGATAGCCTCACGAGCATTGGATGGAAGCGCACTGGCGTTACTTTCTCGGCCTACACACAGGGGCAGGATGTCAGGGCGCTTCCGGTGTATCGCTTTTTTGCGCCCTCAGTAGCGTCGCATTTTTTCACCGTCAGCGCGACTGAACGAGATTTGCTCGCATCGATTCCGGGTCTGATAGCTGAAGGCACAACCTGGTACGCATTGCCGCCAGTCGCTGGTGCCTGCGCAAGTGATTCGGTCGGGCTCTACCGCACCTTCAACAATGGTGCGGATACCGGCAACGGGCCCGCCAATCACCGCTATTTTGAGGATTACAGCTTCTACCAATCGTACGCTTTGAAGGGGTATGCGCTTGAAGGGTTGTCGATGTGTCTGCCGCAGTCACCCGCTGAAAAGCGGCTTGATGCTTCCCGCTTGTTAAAGCAGGCGAGCTTCGGCCCGACTCCCGCAGAGATTAACCGCGTCACCGCGCTCGGCACGAACGCGTGGCTCACGGAGCAATTTGCGGCGACCGCGTCGCAATACACCCTGCGCGAATACGTACCAAACACACGCCCCGACACCTGTACCAACGTCACGACGCTCCCGATCACACCTACATCCTACTGCGCACGTGACAACTACTCGATGTTCCCGATGCAGCTTGAGTTCTACAAGCAGGCAATCACCGGTGACGATCAACTGCGGCAGCGCGTTGCCTGGGCATTGAGTCAATTCTTTGTGGTCTCGTCGACGGATGTGCCCCTGCCGTACGGAATGGGTGACTATCAGCAAATGCTGCGCGACAACGCGTTTGCCAATTTCCGCACGCTTTTGGAAAAAGTCACGCTGCATCCGGCAATGGGCCGTTTTCTGGACATGGCGAATAACCAGAAAACCACCAGCACTGGCATTTCTCCAAACGAAAACTACGGACGCGAAGTTCTGCAGCTGTTCTCGAATGGTTTGTATCTGCTCAACGACGATGGGACTGAGAAGAAGGGTCCCGACGGCAAGCCAATTGAGACTTACACGCAGGATGAAATCAAGGGTTTCGCGAAAGTATTCACCGGCTGGACCTACCCGACCCGCGCTGGTGTGGCCGCGACCACGCGGCTGAACGGACAGAACCTCGCAGGCACGATGGAGCCGCGAGAAACGTATCACGATGTCGGCACCAAGGACTTGCTCGGTAGTGTTATTGCACCGGCCAACACCACCGCTTATGCAGACTTGACCGTTGCACTCGACAATGTGTTTAGCTACGGCAATGTGCCACCGTTTTTTTCGCGATTCATGATCCAGAAACTAGTGACAGGTAACCCGAGTCCGAGCTACGTTCAGCGTGTCGCCAATGTCTTCAAAAACAACGGCAGCGGCATTCGCGGCGACCTGAAGGCGGTCGTCACCGCCATTCTCACCGACGTCGAGGCACGCGGCGCAGCGAAGTTCGAGCCCAATTACGGGCACTTGAACGAGCCCGTGCTGTTAGTGACGGGCCTCGCCCGGGCACTGTCGACAAAAACTGACGGTTATTACTTCTACAACAGCGCTAACGGCCTTGGACAAACGGTGTTCAGCGCACCCACCGTGTTTAATTATTACGCGCCGGACTACGTGGTTTCCTCGATTAAGGTCAACAGTCCGGAGTTCGGCATTTTCAATTCGACGACCGCGCTGTCGCGAATCAATTTCGCGAACTCCGCGCTGTATGGAACGATCAATATCAGCGCTGCGCTCTACGGCGCAACGGGTACCCAGTTTGACTGGACCCCGTTCACCAGTGTCGCCGCTGACAGCAATGCGCTGCTAGATCGTGTCAACGAGATCATGTTCTCCGGAAAGCTTTCTGGCACGACTCGCGCCACCATGAAAACAGCGATTGACACGGTAGCGTCAACTGACACCATGAACCGCGCGCGCATGGCGCTTTATCTCGCTGTTGCCGCGCCCGAAGCGCAAATCACCCGCTAACGGTCGCTTGAAGGAACACATCATGAATCTCACACGTCGCAACACCCTCAAAGCCTTGTCAGCCGGCGCTCTCGCTTCGGGTCTCAACGGGTTCACGCTTCCGTTCGCAAACGCGCAGACAGCGCCGTCCGATTACAAGGCACTCGTTTGCATCTTTTTGTTCGGCGGCAACGATGGCAATAACATGATCATCCCGGCCGACGCGTCTGGTTATGCGGCTTACAGCGGCATTCGTACGGTTGATTCCGGCATCAATATCGCGCAGAGTGAACTGCTCACGTTCAAGCCAAGCAATCGCTCGTCAACCTACGGCTTCCACCCTGCACTGTCAGCAGTTCATCCTTTGTTCGATCAAGGCAAACTCGCGGTCATTGCCAACGCAGGGCCGCTGTTAGCGCCCATCACCAAAGCGCAATACGTCGCTGGAATGAGCCGTCCCGATCAACTGTTTTCGCACTCAGACCAACAAGCGCAGTGGCAAAGCACGATCTCCAACCAGCCTGCGCGCACGGGTTGGGGCGGGCGCCTTGCCGATAGCGTGGCGTCGATGAATGGCAACAATACCTTTCCGGTGCTGACCTCCATTGCGGGATCCACGCTCTACACCACGGGTAACTCGCAAAGCCCGCTGTCGATTCCAGCCTCAGGGGGCAGCTTTAGTCTGAGCGGATTGTCCGGCACCGACGCGGCCACCAAAGCGCGCGCCACAGCGCTCAATCTGCTCCTGCTGCAGGGCAAAGACCATATGCTGGTCAAAGCGGCGGCCGAACAGACCGAGCAGGCCATTGCCCTCTCCGCCAAAGTCAACCCGATCATCACGGCGACCAATTCGAGCGTCGCGAACCTGTTCACGACGACCGGCAATAATCTGGCTGCGCAGTTGCTTCAGGTCGCAAAACTAATCGAGGCACGTGCCGCGATTGGCCTGTCACGACAAATCTTTTTCGTCTCGCTTGGTGGTTTCGACACCCACAACAATCAGATCAACACCCAGCAAACCTTGCTAGGCTACGTTGGCAGTGCGATGAAGTCGTTCTACGACGCGACCGCAGCGCTCGGCGTCGCCAACAATGTCACGACATTCACGCTGTCGGACTTCGGTCGAACCTTTAAGCCTGCCGCAGGCGGCGGCTCCGATCACGCCTGGGGCAATCACCACATGGTGATGGGTGGTGCGGTGAAGGGTGGTGCCATGTATGGAACGTTCCCTGTGCAGCAGCTCGGCGGCGTGGACGATGTTTCGAGCGAGGGCCGCTGGCTACCGACGACATCGGTTGATCAGTACGCCGCCACTTTGGCCACCTGGTTTGGAGTTCCCGCCAGCGGACTGGCGACCGTCGCCCCAAATATTGGCGCGTTCGCGAACAAGAATCTGGGATTTGTCTAGACCGCACGCGCTCTTGCACTGAATTCAGCGCGTCAGTGACGCGGTCGGCCCCATCGGTCGCCGATCTGTTTTTTCGCTCCGTTCTCAGGGGCAAGAGGGGTCGGCTAAACTTGTAGGGTTTTTATCGCTTTGTCTGCTGCGACGCCTTGCCTGTCTTGCGCTTTTCCCCCCCACCCAGCCTGGTCTTGACCGCCGCACTTTGCACGGCGGCGGGTGCGCACGCGCAAAGCTCATGCATCGCGACACCGTTAGCTGGCGCACTTTCGGCGGCGGGGCTGGCGGCCCCCCTGACGGCTCGTGGAACAGCTGACTTGCGCCCCTATTGTCCATCAGCCATTTCCTCGAATGGCAGCTACCCGGTGCAGTTGAAGCCGCCGCTCGCCAAAAGCAAAGAGGGCAAAGAAGGCGGGGAGATCACAACGGTCAAGGCGGCAGAGAGCTCCGGTGTTGACGACACTTTTTTCGAAGCGAAGGGTTCCGTCGATCTGCAATCGCCGTCGAAGCAGGTGCTGGCGGACTGGATGCGCTACGAGTTTCCGATTGACACGATCAAAGCACGCGGTAACGTGGTCATTCGTTCGTGGCAGGATTTGGTCGAAGGTCCGGAGCTGGAGTACAAGCGCGATACCGAGACCGGGTTTATGAAAAGCCCGACTTTCGTTCTGGGCGCGTACAAGGGACGCGGTAAGGCGACCGAATTGCAGTTCACCGGCCCGGAGCAGTATCGCGTCATACGCGGCACTTATTCCACCTGCGTTGGCGACTCTCCGGCATGGCGGCTTGAGGTTGGACAGCTTGATCTTGATGAGAATGCGTCGGTCGGCGTGGCGCGCGACGCCAGGATTTATCTCGGCTCGATCCCGGTGGCCTGGTTGCCGCAATTCAGTTTTCCGCTCGACAGCGAAAGAAAGAGCGGGTTCCTCGCGGCGACTTACGGCTTGAGCGGTAACCGCGGCCTCGATATTCAAGTGCCCTACTACCTGAACCTTGCGCCGAACTATGACGCCACGATCACGCCGCGTGTGATGACCAAGCGTGGTGTTTTGTTCAACGGGCAGGCGCGCTATATTTTTGACACACCCTTTGGCACGGGCGCTGGCGCCTGGGACGGCGAGATATTGCCGAAGGATCGACTCGCTGGCGCAACCCGCGACGCCACCAACATCCGGCACACTCAGCTCTTCACGCCGAATCTAACACTGGTCATAAACTACAACCACGTGTCCGACGCGCGCTACTTTGTTGACCTGTCCGACTTTGTGTCAATTACGTCCATCACTACGTTGCCGCGGGACGCCACGCTGACCTATCGCAAGTTCGATTGGGTGTTCACTGCCAAAGCGCAGCGCTTTCAGACCCTTCAGGATCCGGGCGCGCTGGTGCTTCCGCCCTACAACCGGCTGCCGCAGTTGACCGCTGAGTCGCCGGTTTATCGCCCGTTCGCAGATCGGCGGCTGGAGTTCAAGCTCAGCAGTGATGCGACGCGCTTTGAGTACCCCAACGGTGCGTTTCCCTCGGGCTACCGAACCTACACTTATGGCACTGCGGCGTACCGCTACGATCAGCCGGGCTTTTTTGTAGTGCCGCAAGTGGGTCTGCACGCAACGCGCTACGACCTGATTGGCAGCTTCGACGACTACCGCAATTCAACCCGAATCATGCCGATCGCGAGCATTGACAGCGGCTTGCGATTTGAGCGCAAGGCATCGATTTTTGGTACGGCGTTCACGCAGACGCTCGAGCCACGCGCGATGTTTGTCTACATCCCGTATCGCGATCAGGATCAGACGCCGGTGTTCGATTCGGCGCTTGCAGATTTCAACTACTTGCAGCTTTTCAGCCAGAACCGCTACGTCGGGCAGGATCGCATCGGCGATACCCAGCAGTTATCCGTGGGAATCACCTCGCGCCTGCTGGATCCGGACTCGCAGAAAGAGCGCTTGCGCTTCACGGTCGGGGGGCGCGTTTATTTCAATAATCAGCAGGTCACTTTGCCGGGCGAATCGACGCGCGAGCGCAATAGCTCGGACCTTTTGCTCTCAGCGCAGGGGCGGATTACTGATGCGCTCTTCGTCGAGGGGAGCGCGCAGTACAACGCCAATCTAGGCCAGACGGAACGCTTCTCGCTCGGTTTGCGCTATTCGCCGGCGCGCTCACGTACGATCAACATCAATTACCGTGCGATTCGCGAACTGATCACGCAATCGGGTCCGGTTCGCGTGAAGCAAATCGATGTCGCCGGCCAGTGGCCGATCTATCGCGGGATTTACGTCGTGGGGCGGCTGAATTTCTCAATCGCTGACCGGCGGATGACCGAGAGTGTGGTGGGGCTCGAATACGACGGCTGCTGTTATGTCATTCGGGCCGTGGCGCAACGACTGACGACGTCGACTACCACGGCAACCAACGGTTTCTTTTTGCAACTTGAGTTGAACGGTTTGGCCCGTGTCGGCTCCAATCCGCTCGATGTTCTCAAACGGAACATTCCGGGTTATTCGCTTCTCTACGATAATCCGACACGTCGCCGAACCGATGACCAACCCACTTCAGGCCCCGAGTTCACGCCGTGGACACCGAATTCACCGCTCAATCCTAATTGACTTTCGCCCAACATGAAATCGAACCCGTTCTTCCCCAAGGCGCTTGCGGCCGCCGCCGCCGCCCTGTTTTTCTCAACCGCCGTGCCAACGTTTGCTCAGTCTGCCCGCATTCAGCTGGTCGATCGTGTGGTGGCGGTCGTCAATGATGAGGTCATTACCCGCTATGAGTTGAATGAGCAGAAGCGCGCCGTGACCGCCCAGCTCAAACGGCAAGGCGTCACCATGCCGCCGGACTCCGAGCTGGACGCGCAGGTGCTGGAGCGCTTCGTCAACGAGCGAGTGCAACTGCAATTTGCCCGGGAAAACGGTGTTCGCGCCGACGACGAGACGGTCAACGCTTCGCTCCAGCGCATCGCAGGCGACAACAAAATGTCGATGATTCAGTTCACCGCCGCGCTCAAGCAGGACGGCGTGACGCTGGAGAAATTCCGTGATGAGTTGAAGAACGAGATTGTGCTCTCACGGCTGCGTGATCGCGAGGTTGAATCTCGTGTCGCTGTGACCGATTCCGAGATCGAAGCGTATCTCGCGCAGGCCAAATTGCAGGGTGCCAATCAGTCGGAATACCAGCTCGCCCATATCCTCGTTCTGGTGCCAGAGCAGGCCACGCCGGATCAGGTCGCCACGCGCAAGCGGCGGGCGGAAGAGGCGGAGCGCCAGCTGAAGACGGGTACTGCGTTTGCGCAGGTTGCAGCCGTGTTCTCGGACGCCAACGACGCTACACAGGGGGGCGCGCTGGGTTGGCGGCAAGGTGATCGCCTGCCAGCGATCTATGCCCAGGCTTCCGAAAAACTAAAGGTTGGCGAAACCAGTGAAGTGCTGCGTAGCGCAAACGGTTTCCACATCGTACGCTTGCTCGACAAGCGCGTTGGTGAGCAAAAAGCCATCGTCGAGCAGAACAAAGCGCGGCACATTTTGGTTCGTGTGAACGATCTGGTGGGCGAGGCCGAAGCAAAGACGAAGATTGAGCGCCTGAGAGATCGCATCGGCGGCGGTGTCAAATTTGAAGAGGTTGCCAAGCTTGGCAGCGAAGATGGCAGTGCGCCCAAAGGCGGCGAGTTAGGCTGGGTCTCGCCCGGCGATACCGTGGCCGAGTTTGAAGCCGCCATGACCAAAGCGCCGATCAACACCGTCGTTGGCCCCATTCGCTCGCAGTTTGGCTTTCACCTGATCGAGGTGACCGAGCGGCGCAAGCAGGATGTCACGGCCGAGAAGAGCCGCCAAAGCGCCCGTGTCGCGCTGCGCGACCGCAAGGCCGATGAGGCGTACCAGACTTGGTTGCGAGAGCTTCGCGATCGCGCCACAGTCGAAATCAAGCTGGCGGAGAGCTAGACTCACGCTGCACAGGAACAGTCAGCTTTTTCCCACAACGCTCATCTCGTGTGGGTTTTCACTCGATTTAAGCACTAGTTGACTTTTGGCTGGTTTGGGCCTCGTCCCATATAAAGCAGGGTTTGCGGACAAAAGCTGACCAGGCTGTGTAGGGTGCAATCAATCGCAACAAGTGATGCCCGCCTGAATCGGTGGACATTTCACAGTTCCGTAACTGCAATACACGCAGCAATCCCCCGCTTTGGGTGACGACAC
>JAYUWL010000027.1:0-2414 GCA_043753585.1 Burkholderiales bacterium | reverse complement strand
GCGGGCTCGCACCTTCGCGAAACGTACGCTGGCTATCGAACTGCGTATGACACCGCAAAGCATTATCGCGACGAAATCGTCCCCCTGAGAAAGCTCATCGCGGATGAAAACGTGCTTCGCTACAACGGCATGTTGATCGGCGTCTTTGAGCTTCTCGCTGATTCGCGCGACCAGATCGCCAGTGTCAGCGCAGCGATCAACGCACAGCAGCAGTTTTGGCTGGCTGATGCGGCGTTGCAGGCGACGATTATGGGTAAGCCCGTGAGGGTAGCTGCCGTCGGCTCGTCGCCCTCAATGAGCGGAGGTCGCGATGCACAGCACTAAGCAGGCTTCTCGTAGGGTGTGCACCACAGTGCACACCGATTCGTGCCGCAGCATATCAATCATACGAGCCAACGGTGCGCACTCTGGTGCACACCCTACGCATCGCAACCGGCGAGCGATACCCCATGAACAGCAGACGTAATTTTTTGAGGACCGCTGGCATAGCCAGCGCTGTCGCAACCGCTGCCGTCAGCCGCGTCGCGATGGCGGCGCTCCCAGAACCGGTCATTCAGACCAGACCCACCACCATGCCGCCGTTGGTGCCAAATACGGGCCGTCCCTACAACCCGGTTGTCACGCCTAACGGCTGGACGCTACCGTGGCGAATGAATCAAGGGGTGAAGGAATTCCACCTGGTCGCCGAACCCGTGGTGCGTGAAATGTGCGAAGGTTTCAAAGCGCATTTGTGGGGTTACAACGGGCAGAGTCCAGGCCCAACCATTGAGGTCGTCGAGGGGGACCGCGTACGGATGTTCGTGACCAATAAATTGCCCGAAGTCACCAGCGTGCACTGGCACGGTCAGCGCCTGCCAAATGGGATGGATGGTGTGACGGGTCTCACGCAAAAAGCGATCGAACCTGGCAAGACCTACGTCTACGAATTTGTGGCGCGGCGACCCGGCACCTTCATGTATCACCCACACGCGGACGAGATGGTGCAGATGGCGATGGGCATGATGGGCTTCTGGGTAACACATCCGAAGAGCAAGCACCCGCTAATCGACGAGGTGGATCGTGACTTCTGCTTCTTGCTCAACTCCTATGACATCGAGCCCGGTTCCTACACGCCAAAAATCATGACAATGGTGGACTTCAACTTATGGAGCTGGAACAGCCGCGTGTTTCCGGGCATTGATTCGTTCAATGTTCAGCACGGCGACAAGGTGCGTATTCGCATCGGCAACTTAACGATGACCAATCACCCGATTCATCTGCACGGGCATGAGTTTGTCGTGAGCGGTACGGATGGCGGGCCGACGCCAAAGGGGTCGCGCTGGTCCGAGGTCACAACCGACATTGCGGTGGGGCAGATGCGCCAGCTGGAGTTCCTCGCCGACGAACCTGGTGACTGGGCGTTTCATTGTCACAAGAGCCACCACACCATGAACGCGATGGGACACAACGTGCCGACGATGATTGGCGTCGATCATCGCAGTGTCGCGAAAAAAATCACCAGCCTTATCCCCGACTACATGGTGATGGGCGAGCGCGGCATGCACGACATGACCGAGATGGAAATGCCGCTACCGGACAACACCGCCGCGATGATGACGGGTACCGGCCCGTTTGGATCGGTAGGCATGGGCGGCATGTTCAGCGTGCTGAAAGTGCGTAAGGATCAAAAGCCCGGCGACTACTCCGATCCCGGCTGGTATCAACACCCATCGGGAGAAGTCGCGTTTGAATGGACCGGATCATTGCCCGATCCCGCGCGCTTCAAAGCCGAAAACCAAAGTTCAATGCCACGCGCGACGAAGCCAAAACAGGACATCGAAGTTCAGGTTCGTAAGCCGGTAGGCCCGATGAATCATTAATGCGGAACAGACAGGAATCTGATGAAACTACTACTGACAACACTGATTGCTATTGCACTTATGATCTCGGCGAACGAGGCCGCTGCTCACGGCACAGGCGACCAGGCAAAGAGCCCCAACGTGACCCGGAAGGAACAAAAGGCTTGGGGCATTGCGGGTGACGCCAAATCCGTCAAGCGAACCATCGAAATCCGGATGCTTGACAGCATGCGCTTCAGTCCTGACCAGATCGACATAAAGCTTGGCGACACCGTGAAGTTCGTGGTGAAAAACACCGGGACTGTGATGCATGAATTTGTCATCGGCACAGCGACAGAAAACGCGGAGCACGCTGCACTGATGGTCAAGTTTCCAAACATGGAGCATGACGAACCTTACATGGCGCATGTGCCTCCGGGCAAGACCGGCGAGATTTTCTGGAAATTTAACAAAACCGGTTCATTCGATTTTGCTTGCCTGATCGCAGGGCACTACCAGGCAGGCATGATTGGTCGCATCTCCGTCAAATCCTAGAAAAAACGAACCTTCCCACTCAATTCAATCAACAAACGACCC
>JAYUWL010000026.1:0-2420 GCA_043753585.1 Burkholderiales bacterium | reverse complement strand
GAGTTTGGTGCGTAGATGCGCCCATCGAATTTCCGGCAATTGCACATCGCCGAGTTGCTGACGAAACATGGCGACACGTTGCTCAAGGTTGAGCGGCAGAAATTCAATCTTGTAGGTGAAGCGGCGCAATGCCGCTTTATCGACCGTGTCGATCATGTTGGTGGCTGCGATGAAGATACCCTCGAAGCGCTCCATGCATTGCAACAGCTCGTTGACTTGTGACCGCTCCCAACTGTGATGCGCGCCGCTGCGATCACCGAGGAAAGAATCGGCTTCGTCTAGCAGCAATACGGCGTTTTCGCTTTGCGCTTCGGCGAAGCTTTCACGCATGCGCTTTTCTGTTTCGCCGAGCCACATGCTTTGCAGATCTGATGCGCGGCGGATCATCAGTGGACGATCTAGCTCCCGTGCGATGTGTTCGGCAAAACTGGTTTTACCGGTGCCGGGTGCGCCGTAAAAGCAGAGATTGCTTGCGCGCGCGCGATGAAGGCTTTGCAGCAGAGACGTTGTATCCATACCGCTGCGTAGATTGATGAAGCTGGGGTCGTACGTTGTGCTTTGCAGTCGGGTCTGGCCGTGAACTTTGAGCCCTGCTGCCTGTAAACCGGCGCGCAGGCTGCGCAAGGCGTGTTGGCCTTGTGAAATTGCACGAGTCTCTGGATTGTCGTCATTGCTGGCAAGTCGCGCGAAACGCAACGCGCTATCGATCATCGCTGGACTTGCGTCAGCGAATGTACCGAGGCCCGATGCGACACGGTCGGGTAACCCGTGGGCGGTGGCACGCTGTTTGGCGATGCGCTCGCGAATGCGCTGCGTAGGGCTGCGCATTTCAAGGTGATAGGTGAAGCGACGCAGATAGGCGGGATCCATTTGATTCACTGCGTTGCTGATCCAGATCGTGGGCAACGGTGTCAGTTCGAGTAATTGATTGACCCACGCTTTGCGTGGCCCTTGTGAAGAGCCTCGAAGGCCGTGAACGTTGATCCAGAGCGGCGTGTCCTTGGGGAATGCGTCCTCTGCTTCGTCAAAAATGAGTGCGGTTTGCTTCGCGCCGCGCATCAACCAATGAGCGCTGCGCAGCAAGGCCAGCCGGTCCCCCACGGGATGGGTGCAACCGTCTTCGTTATCACCGTCGATCGCGGGGACTTCGAACGAGGACAAATGGGCGTTGGATACCAGCCAACGTGCAAACTCTGTTTTGCCAGTACCGGGAGGACCATAAATCAGGATGTTGATGCCTGCTTCCTGGTCGCTTGTGGCTTGGCGCAAAAGGGTTGTCAACGGCTCGTACTCGGCCCTTAGATGCACGAAATCGGCATCGCCCAGCGTTGGGGCGGGCGAGTTCGAGAACAGAAATCGTGACAGTTGCTTCACATGGAAGTCCGCTTCACCCAGTGCGGCCATCAGCTTTGGGTGCAGACGCGGTGGTTCAGACAGTCCAAGCGGGCGATCATGCGGCCGATCCACAATGAATAGGCCACAACCGCTGAGGTGGCTGTTCGGCCGCAGGCTTTGCCGCAGCGTTGGTACGTCCGCGCTCAGGACACGTTTGTAGGCGCGAGCTGCGTCTCGGCCAGCCATTGGCAATGTATCAAGCCACTCCGCGAGTTCTGCGATGTCAGAAGCATGCATCGCGATTCGCGCGAGTTGCAATTCAGCGGGTGTCCATCCGAACACTTCTCCGACTTGTTGCAGGCGTGTCAACATCGGTCCGTCCGCTTGATCTTGCCGTGCTTCAGCTGCACGCAGAGAGTTGCGCAACACACCGCACAACCACGCTGGGTGATCGGCATAGAGCGCCTTCAATCCGTTCTTGAAGTCGATGTGCTGCGAAAGTTTTGTGTCGACGTCGTTGGTTGGGACGACACGCAAGTCGACTTGATCTTCGTCGCTTTCAGACTCACGCAGGAATTCTGGCAATTCGCCGGTTGCTGGATGGCCATGCGCCTTTACGGCTGCGGTCGCCCGGCGCAGTGAACCACGCGGCCAGATGATTTGCCCAACGAGTGAGTCGAAAATGCCGTCTGCGAGTGCGCTTGCTCGCGGGTTGCTGACGGACGCGTAGTAGCGCAGCAGGTAGGGTGCAATTCGATGCTGGTCGCATTCATCGGAAATATCGGAAGGAAGTGCACCACCAAAAGGACAGGCCATATCCGCAATCTTTCAAAAAATGTTGTCCCCTTGGGGTAGAACTTCATTTTGCTGATTGCTACGACAAAATACGTCGCACACATAAAACGGATTACGCGCCCGAGCAGTTCACTGTGGTCGTACCGAAACACCGTCTTGAAAAGAGGGCACTATTCAACATCTTCCGCCATTTGCAACATGGCACGCGACGGCACCAGGTAGCTCACAATTTTTAATCGCAAATCAAATCCAGCGGCAACGTGAAACGCGCGGCGCATCGCAGAGTCGAT
>JAYUWL010000025.1:0-2422 GCA_043753585.1 Burkholderiales bacterium | reverse complement strand
GAGTTTGGTGCGTAGATGCGCCCATCGAATTTCCGGCAATTGCACATCGCCGAGTTGCTGACGAAACATGGCGACACGTTGCTCAAGGTTGAGCGGCAAGAATTCAATCTTGTAGGTGAAGCGACGCAATGCCGCTTTATCGAGCGTGTCGATCATGTTGGTGGCTGCGATGAAGATACCTTCGAAGCGCTCCATGCATTGCAAGAGCTCGTTGACTTGTGATCGCTCCCAACTGTGATGCGCGCCGCTGCGATCACCGAGGAATGAATCGGCTTCGTCGAGCAATAACACGGCGTTTTCGGTTTGTGCTTCGGCAAAGCTTTCGCGCATGCGTTTTTCGGTTTCACCGAGCCACATGCTTTGCAGATCGGATGCGCGACGGATCATTAGTGGACGGTCCAGCTCTCGCGCGATGTGTTCGGCGAAGCTGGTTTTGCCGGTGCCGGGTACGCCGTAAAAGCAGAGGTTGCTCGCGCGTGCGCGATGAAGGCTTTGCAGCAAGGACGTTGTATCCATACCGCTGCGTAGATTGATGAAGCTGGGGTCGTACGTTGTGCTTTGCAGTCGGGTCTGGCTGTGAACTTTGAGCCCTGCTGCCTGTAGACCGGCGCGCAGGCTGCGCAGCGCGTGTTGCCCTTGTGAAATTGCACGAGCTTCTGCATCGTCGCTATTGCTGGCGAGTCGAGCGAAACGCAGCGCGCTATCGATCATCGCGGGACTGGCGTCAGCGAATGCGCCGAGTCCCGATGCGACACTGTCGGGTAACCCGTGGGCGGTGGCGCGCTGCTGGGCGATTCGCTCGCGAACGCGCTGCGTAGGGCTGCGCATTTCAAGGTGGTAGGTGAAGCGACGCAGATAGGCGGGATCCATCCGGTCCACTGCATTGCTTATCCAGATCGTGGGCAGCGGTGTCAACTCGAGCAATTGATTGACCCAAGCTTTTCGTTGCCCCTGCGTTGCGCCACGCAGGCCATGAACGTTGATCGATAGCGGGGTGTCCTTGGGGAATGCGTCTTCAGCTTCATCGAAAATGATTGCGGTTTGCTTCGCGCCGCGCATCAGCCAATGTGCGCTGCGCAGCAAGGCCAGCCGGTCACCCACCGGGTGGGTGCAACCGTCTTCGTTGTCACCTTCGGTCGCGGGGACTTCGAACGAGGACAAATGAGCGTTTGTCACCAACCAGCGTGCGAACTCCGTTTTACCCGTGCCAGGTGGGCCATAAATAAGGATGTTGATGCCTGCTTCCTGGTCGTTTGTGGCTTGACGCAAAAGGGTGGTCAGCGGCTCGTACTCAGCCTTTAAATGCACGAAATCGGAGTCGCCCAGCGTTGGCGCGGGAGAGTTCGAAAACAGAAATCGTGACAGTTGCTTCACATGGAAGTCCGCTTCACCCAGTGCGGCCATGAGCTTTGGGTGCAGGCGCGGAGGTTCAGAGAGGCCAAGCGGGCGATCATGCGAGCGATCCACAATGAACAGGCCACAGCAGCTGAGGTGGCTGCTCGGTCGCAGGCTTTGCCGCAGCGCTGGTACGTCCGCACTCAAGACGCGT
Source organism: Burkholderiales bacterium (assembly GCA_043753585.1). GTDB lineage: Bacteria > Pseudomonadota > Gammaproteobacteria > Burkholderiales > Casimicrobiaceae > Casimicrobium. The sequence goes on along the minus strand of JAYUWL010000025.1, from coordinate 873 downwards.
TTATATGCACGAGCTGCGTCTCGGCCAGCATTAGGCAATGTATCAAGCCACTCCGCGAGTTCTGCAATGTCGCAAGCATGCATCGCGATACGGGCGAGTTGCAATTCAGCGGGCGTCCATCCAAACACTTCTCCGACTTGTTGCAGACGCGTCCACATCAGTCCGTCGGCTTCAATTTGCCGCGCTTCAGCTGCACGCAACGAGTTGCGCAAAACAACACGCAACCACGTAGGGTCTTCGGCATAGAGCGCCTTCAATCCGCTCTTGAAGCCGCCGAGCTGCAAAAGTTTTGCATCGACGTCGTGGGTTGGGACGACACGCAAGTCGACTTGATCTTCGTCGCTTTCAGTCTCACGCAGGAATTCTGGCAATTCGCCAGTTGCTGGATGGCCATGTGCCTTCACGACTGCGGTCGCCCGGCGCATTGAACCACGCGGCCAGATGATTTGCCCAACTAGCGTGTCGAAAATGCCTTCGGCGAGTACGCTTGCACGAGGGTTGCTGACAGACGCGTAGTAGCGCAACAGGTAGGGCACAACTCGTTGCTTGTCGCATTCATCGGAAAATTCGGAAGGAAGTGCACCACCAAAAGGACAGGCCATGTTTGCAATCTTTTTAAAAAATGTTGTCCCCCTTGGGGTAGAACTTCATTTTGCTGATTGTTACGACAAAATACGTCGCACAGATAGAACGGTTTACCCGCCCCAGGCAGTTCACTCTGGTCGTACCGAAAAACGGTCTTGAAAAGGGGCACTATTCAAAATCTTTCGCCAGTTGCAACATGGCACGCGACGGCACCAGGTAGCTCACAATTTTTAATCGCAAATCAAATCCAGCGGCAACGTGAAACGCGCGGCGCATCGCAGAGTCGAT
>JAYUWL010000024.1:0-2426 GCA_043753585.1 Burkholderiales bacterium | reverse complement strand
GTGATGGCTTCGTCGAATGCGTTGGTGTGCAGGCTGTTGCAGTTGTCGTATACCGCAATCAGGGCTTGCAGCGTGGTGCGGATGTCGTTGAACTGAATCTCCTGCGCGTGCAGGCTACGGCCGCTGGTCTGGATATGATATTTCAGCTTCTGGCTGCGCTCGTTGGCGCCATATTTTTCGCGCATCGCCACGGCCCACAAGCGCCGCGCGACGCGACCGAGCACGGTGTATTCCGGGTCCATGCCGTTGCTGAAAAAGAACGACAGATTCGGCGCGAAATCGTCGATGTGCATGCCACGCGCCAGGTAGGCTTCAACAAAGGTAAAGCCGTTGCTCATGGTGAACGCAAGCTGGGAAATCGGGTTCGCGCCGGCCTCGGCAATGTGATAGCCGCTGATCGACACCGAGTAGAAATTGCGCACCTTGTTCTGCACAAAATACTGCTGAATGTCGCCCATCACTTTGAGCGAAAACTCGGTAGAAAAGATGCAAGTGTTCTGGCCCTGGTCTTCCTTCAGGATGTCGGCCTGCACGGTGCCGCGCACATTCTCCAGCGTCCAGGTCTTGATCTTGGCAAGCTCGTCGTCGGTCGGTTCACGTTTGTTGTCGGCCCGAAATTTTGTGAGCTGCTGCTCCATCGCGGTGTTCATGAAGAACGCGAGAATCGTCGGCGCCGGGCCGTTGATGGTCATTGAAACGGAGGTGGTCGGTGCGCACAGATCGAAGCCGTCGTAGAGCACTTTCATGTCTTCAACGGTGGCAATCGACACACCCGAGTTGCCTACTTTGCCGTAGATATCCGGACGAATCGCGGGGTCGTTGCCATACAGCGTGACGCTGTCGAACGCGGTAGACAGGCGCTTGGCGTCCATCCCTCCGCTGACTTTTTTGAAGCGACGATTGGTGCGAAACGCGTCGCCCTCGCCCGCAAACATGCGCGTTGGGTCCTCATTCTCGCGCTTGAACGCAAACACGCCTGCCGTGAACGGGAAGCTGCCAGGCACGTTTTCTTTCAACTGCCACTTGAGGATTTCGCCGTCGTCTTCGTAGCGTGGCAGCGCCACTTTTTTGATCTTGCTGCCGGAGAGTGACGTGTACGTTAGTGCGGTGCGCAGTTCCTTGTCGCGGATTTTTACGACGTATTCGTCGCCTGCGTAACTGGCGACGGTTTGCGGCCACATGTCGAGGAGTTTTTTGGCGCGAGGGTCCAGGGCTTGGGATTTTTCTTCGATCAAACGATCGAGCGCTTGCGCCGCCCCCTCACCCCAACCCCGGCACTCACTAGTGCCAGCAGGCACATGCGCCAGGGGAGAGGGGGTCGAACCGAGCATGCGTTTAGCTCCTTGCAGCTGTTGCCGCTCCCTCGCCACCCGTGCCTGCCCGTCGGCCCAACGGTGATAGCCGCGCATCGCATCTGCAATTTCCGCCAGATAGCGCACGCGATTCGCGGGTACGATGGCTTGGGTTTGCGACGATGCACGGGTGTCGACGGTTGTCAGCTTGCCAGCGGCGAGCTTTAGCGCGCCGCCCGACTTGGCAACCAGTAGCGGCGCAATCGCCTGATACAAGGCAGTGACACCGTCGTCCGCGAAGCGACTCGCCATCGTGCCGAACACCGGCATCTGGTCGGGTGACGTGCCCCACGCTTCCTTGTTACGCTGCACCTGCTTGCGCACGTCACGCTGCGCGTCCAGCGCGCCTTTGCGGTCGAACTTGTTGATGGCCACGAAATCGGCAAAATCGAGCATGTCGATCTTCTCAAGCTGGCTCGCGGCGCCAAATTCTGGCGTCATCACATAAAGTGACGCATCGACAAATGGCACGATGGCCGCGTCGCCCTGACCGATGCCGGACGTCTCGACAAAGATCACATCAAAGCCGCTGACTTTGCACGCGGCAATCGCGTCGGGTAGCGCTTTGGAAATTTCCGACCCACCCGAGTCACGGGTTGCCAGCGAGCGCATGTAAATGTTCTCGTGATTGATCGCGTTCATGCGGATGCGGTCGCCCAGCAGCGCACCGCCGGATTTGCGGCGTGACGGATCAATTGAGATGATGGCGATCTTTAACGCATCGTTCTGGTCGATACGAAAGCGACGCACCAATTCATCGGTGAGCGAAGACTTGCCAGCGCCACCGGTGCCGGTGATGCCGAGACTTGGTGTTTTCTTTTGTGCGGCCAGCTCGTGCAGCGTCTTGACCGTGGCCGCATCGACAGCACCCGCTTCGAGCGTCGTGATCCAGCGGGCGAGCGCGTTGCGGTAACCCGATTTGAGCGCTTCAAGCGTCAGCGGCTGATTCGACAAATCATGATCGCAAGCAGCAATCATGTCATTGATCATGCCCTGCAAACCGAGCTTGGCACCGTCCTGCGGCGAGAAAATGCGTGTGACACCGTACGCATGCAGTTCAGCAATTTCAGACGG
>JAYUWL010000023.1:0-7518 GCA_043753585.1 Burkholderiales bacterium | reverse complement strand
TGATTTGATCGCTCAGATCAACGTGTAGACAGAACGCGGAACCCCATTTGACACGAGTTTCATAGCGCAAACTCGGCTTTTTGGGGGAGGAACTTCAGCCTAACCTCGCCAGAGCTCAAACGTGCGCTCGCGAGACACTAAAAAGACAACGGCACACCATTTGCTTACTATTGCACCAAGATCGCTCCCCTGCGGTTGCCAATGTAGACCTGAGCCTATGCACGCAATCACACCGCCCCCTGCCTCCCACTTTGACGAAATGCTTGCCTGGTCAGGCGTCAGCTCGAGTCATTCGCAGAGCCAGTTTCAAATACAGCTACAGCAGTTTGGCGGTCAATCCCAGTCGCAATCTTTGGGGCCGCGACCCCATTACGTTCCCTACGGCAACTGGCTGGCGGACACGCCGTCGGCTTCGCTAACGCAGCGCCGCGCACAGGCCGATCTGCTGTTCCGACGGATCGGCATAACCTTCACTGTGCATGGCGAAGAAGGCGGCACGGAGCGTCTGATTCCCTCTGACGTGATTCCGCGCATCATCACGGCAGAGGACTGGGCGTATCTGGAGAAGGGGTTGACGCAGCGCGTAACGGCGATCAACAAATTTCTCGCTGACATTTATCACGATCAGGCAATCCTGAAAGCCGGGCTGATTCCGCGTGAACAGATCGAGGGCAACACGCAATTCCAGACCAGGATGGTCGGCGTGAAAGTGCCGCACGACACCTATGCTTCGATCGCGGGGGTGGACATCGTTCGTAACAACGATGGCAAGTATTACGTGCTCGAAGACAACTTGCGCGTGCCGTCCGGCGTGTCCTACATGCTCATGAATCGCAAGATGATGATGCGGCTCTTCCCCGAGCTCTTCCTGCGACAGACAGTGCGTCCGGTCGAGCATTACCCGGCGCTGCTGCTGCAAACGCTACGAGAATCAGCCGATATCGACAACCCGACCGTCGTGCTTTTGACCCCGGGTCGTTTCAACAGCGCGTACTTTGAGCACACGTTTCTCGCGCAGCAAATGGGCGTGGAGCTGGTGGAAGGCCAGGACTTGTTCGTGAAGGACGATTACGTCTACATGCGCACGACGAGCGGGTCACAACGTGTTGATGTCATGTACAGGCGCCTCGATGATACTTTCCTCGATCCGCTTGCGTTCAACCCGGATTCTGCGCTTGGGGTGCCCGGACTTTTTCAGGCGTATGCAAAGGGCAACATCGTCATTTGCAATGCGATTGGTACCGGTGTGGCCGATGACAAATCGATCTATCCCTACGTGCCGGGCATGATCAAGTTCTACCTGAACGAAGAGCCGATTTTGAACAACGTAGCGACGTATCAATGCAGGAAGCCGGCCGATCTTTCGTACGTGCTCGCAAACATGAAGGATTTGGTCGTCAAAGAAGTGCACGGCGCTGGCGGTTACGGAATGCTAGTTGGCCCCGCATCCACCGCGAAAGAGGTTGAAGATTTCGCGGCGATTGTTAAAGCAAATCCGAGCAATTACATCGCGCAGCCAACGCTGTCTCTGTCGAGCTGCCCAACATTTGTAGAGTCGGGTATCGCGCCACGACACATTGATTTGCGGCCGTTTGTGCTGACCGGCCGGGAGGTGCGCATGGTGCCCGGCGGGCTCACGCGGGTGGCCCTGCGCGAAGGCTCACTGGTGGTGAACTCATCACAAGGCGGTGGTACCAAAGATACCTGGGTATTGGGCGAAGAGGAAGCGCCCCCAGCCAAAACAACGGAGGGCAGGTAATCATGTTGAGCCGCGTTGCCTCCCACCTCTACTGGATGAGCCGCTATCTGGAGCGCTCGGAAAACATGGCGCGTATTCTGGACGTCACGCAGTCGCTTGCGATGCTCGATCGTTCTGCCGACTCGGGAGGTGCGATGACTCCGATTGTGATCACCGAGGCGCAGGCGGAATTCGCTGAAACGAAGCTGGCCGCCACCTACGCCAACGTGATCGCGTTTCTGGCGTGGGACCTGAAGCATCCCTCTTCCATCCGCAACTGCATCGAAGCCACCCGCGAAAACGCGCGCGCGGTGCGCGGCTCAATCACCAGCGAGATGTGGGAAAACATCAACGACACCTGGATCGCGTTTCAGGAAAAAGCAAAGAACATCGACCCGATGATGACGGGCAATGAATTCTTTGAATGGGTCAAGGAGCGCTCACACCTTTTTCGCGGCGTCACCTTCGCCACCGCGCGCCGTGACCAGCCGTATCACTTCACGCGCCTGGGCACTTTCATTGAGCGGGCCGATAACACTGCGCGTATTCTGAATGTGAAATACGCTGAAGAAGCGCCGGATACCTTTGATGAAAAAGAGGTCGATAAAGAGACCGATTACTACCGCCTTTCAGCGGTCCTGCGCTCAGTCTCGGCCCTTGAGGCGTATCGCGACACCTACCGCGATGTGATCGACGCCCGGCGCGTCGCCGAGATCATGATCTTTGATGCCAAGTTGCCGCGTTCGTTGCGCTACTGCATGGATGAAACGACGCTCGTGCTCGACGAGCTGCCCACCGGCAGTGGTCGGATCGCGCGCCGCATCGCCTCCGAAATCAACGCCAAGCTTCGCTATGGCACGATTGATGAAGTGCTTGAATATGGCTTGAAGCGCTACCTCGCCGACTTTTTGCAGGACATGGTGAAGCTCGGTACTGCGGTGAATGCGGCGTATATGGAGTTGCACTGAAACACCGCGTAGACATTGTCCCGGCAATCGCCAGTTGTATACCCAGTGCCCGCGCTTCCGCAATAGAGACGATTGGCGGCCACGGGACTTCCCACCCCAACCGGTTCGCGCAACAAACGCAAGATACCCGTCCCGATAAACTCAAGAGTTGTTTCTGCCCTCATTCGCGCTTTTGCGATCCTAATCATGACTTACTGTGTCGCCATGTCCCTGCACGAGGGCATGCTGTTTGCCTCCGATTCCCGAACCAATGCGGGCGTTGACAACGTCGCTGTCTTCTCCAAAATGAGCGTGTTTGAGGTGCCGGATGGACCGCACCAGCGCTGCATCGTGGCGGTGAATGCGGGCAATCTCGCGACCACGCAAAACGTCATCAGCCAATTGCGGCGAAAAACTGCACAAGCCACCGCCGAAGAAAAGCACATTCTCAATTTGCCGTCGATGTTTGACGTGGCCGAACATTTTGGCCAGGTGATGAAGTCGACCATCGCCCACGTCGAAGAAAACCAGTTGTCACAAACGTCAATCGACTTCACCTGCACCTTTCTGGTCGGCGGGCAGATTCGCGACGAACCACCGCGCTTGTTCCGCATTTATCCTCACGGTAATTTCATCGAGGCCACCAGCGACACGCCGTATTTTCAGATCGGCGAGAGTAAATACGGCAAGCCGATTATTGATCGCGTGGTGCGCCCGGAAACGCCGATGGCCGAGGCACTCAAGTCTGCAATGGTGTCGTTTGATTCGACCATGCAATCCAATCTTTCGGTGGGCCTGCCGATTGATGTGCTGGTGCTCAAACGCGACTATCTCAAGCCGTCATTGCGCTACCGGGTGACCGAGGATGACGTGTATTTCCAGAATATCCGCAAGGCGTGGGGTCAGGGTCTGCGGCAAGTGTTTCAAGGCTTGCCGCAACCGGATTGGTACAAGAGTTGAGTGCGTCTTCCGTCACCACGGTGACGGCCAGCAAAAAGTTTTCTGAATCGCGCCATGTCGTGCTGCTGGCGCTGCTGCTCGGTAGCCAACCCGTAGCCACCGATCTCTATCTGCCCGCGCTGCCTTCGATTGCCGCGGAACTGGGCAATCCGGCGCTCACTCTGACCGGGCTGATGCTCGCATTCGGTTTTGCCCAACTGATTTTGGGCCCGCTGTCAGATAGATTTGGCCGACGGCCTGTGCTGCTCGCCGGGTGCGCTGCGTACGCGCTGACGTCGTTTGCGGGGGCCTGGGTGACCACGCTTTCGGGTCTGGTCATTTGCCGTTGCCTGCAGGGTGCCGCGATGGCAGCACTTGTGGTGTGCGCACGGGCTTCAGTGCGCGATTTGTACTCGCCGGTGGACGGCATGCGCGTCCTGTCACGCGGGCTGACCGGGCTCGGTTTGGTGGCGCTGGCCTCCCCCTTGATCGGCGCGGCCCTGATTGCGTTTTTTTCGTGGCACGCGGCGTTTATCGCGATCGGGATTTTTGCGGCGTTTGCCGGTGTCTGGGTGTGGTTCTACTACGTCGAATCGCGGCCGGATGCGGCTCCGGTCGACGCCAACGCCATTACCAGGAGCGCCACGCTCGCCGTGCTCAAGAGCGAACGCTTTCGTGCGTGGACGGCGATGCTCATCGCTACCTACGGCATGCTGTTCTGCTTCCTGCTGTCGAGCGGCTTTGTCTACATCAAGGTGTTTGGTTTTTCACCGCTTGCCTGCGGCCTGGTGCTCGCCGGCAACAGCGTGGCCTACATTGCGGGCACGTATTTCTGCCGCTGGTTGTTGCGCCGCACGAGCCCGGATCGCGCGGTGCGCAGCAGCGCCTCGTTTGCGTTGGTGGGCGCGGCAATGATGCTAGTCGTCGCACTTGTTTCCGGCCCGCAGCCTTGGGCGATGATTGCGGGCCAATGTTTGCTTGCGCTGTCACACGGCGTCAACCAGCCGTGCGCTCAGGCCGGCGCGGTGGGTGACTTCCCGGAGCACGCGGGGCGGGCGGCGGCGTTCTCTGGATTTGCCATGATGATGGCTGTATTTGCCTTCGGCCAGCTCATGGCCCCGAGCCTCGGCAGCAGCGCGTGGCCGCTGGTGATCTCAAATGGGGTGGGCAGCGTGGCGATTGCTTTCGTGGCTTGGGTGATGGTGCCACGAGCGTATGCGCCTGCTCAAAACGACGGTGGTTGAGGGTACAGCTTTTTTCGGGAATGCCCATTTAATATGGGCTTATGTGTTGTTATGGTAATTTCTCGACATTTCGGTTAAATTGACGTTTAGCTCAATAGCAGTGGGCTTTTCAGCTTGGAGTTGTTGCGCGTTCCGCAATCCAAAAGCACCGGGTAATCATCGTCAGGACGTCGTGCGCCGCCGACGCATTTCGTCGCCCATGTCTTGCAACTGATACAGTGTTTTCAGCTTCGCGGCAGCCGGAAACAGCACCTCTTCTTCGGTCTGCAAATGTGACGCATAGACATTGGCGAATGCACGTGACATTGACCCGAAGTGAAGCACATCGATTTCCGCGCCATCGACCGTAGTGAGCGCGACGAGACACGGTCGCAACTCGCTCCACAGCTTCTCCATTTGCCGATGATCCAACTGCATCGTGCGCACCTGAGCGCTCAGCGCAACGTCGCCCCGCGCGATCAGCTGCGGAAACACATGCAGTTCCTCGTCCTGATGGTGCAACGGTGCGGCGATGTTGAAGTAGCGCAACACATCGCTGGCAGCCGAGCGCGCCTGCGCATCGACGCCACGGGTTGCAACGTGATCCACGAGTTTCAGCAGCAGCCGCAACGTGCGCTCGATGCGCTCATGGCACGCCTCCAGTATCGCAAACGGCTGCTCGAAGCCTGCGGCGGGCGCGCTAAATCCCGGAGGCGAAATGCTGTCAACCGACAACGTGGTTCGACTCATTGCACGCCTATCCGCATTGCCCAACGTAGCCACAGGCAGTGCAAAAATCGCAGCCGTCGCGATGGATCATCGTGGGATTGTGACACTCGGGGCACACTTTTCCGGGCAACGTATGCGACACGCCGGATTCGTTCGGTGCATCCAGAACGCCCATGTCGCGAATCGGAAAGCCCTCCTCATTGAGTATTCCGAGCATGGCATAGCGATGAATGATCAGCCGCGCCATGTAGGCCACGGTCGAGGGCCACATCTGTTGCCGCCGTTCGCCATGCGGCAGGCCGGGCACAAAGGCCATAAATTGACCCAGCGGCTCGGCGTAATTGAGTAATTTGCGGAGCTTCATGCCGATCCACGCTGGATCAATCACCCGCATGTCGAGCGAGAGCAGACGCGCGACGCCATCAAGCGCACGCGGGTAGTTGCCGGAGAGGCCAAGCGCGCAGGGCCGCGTGGTGGTGCCGCCTTCGCCATCGGGCAGCGTCACTTCCTTGAGTGTGAGAGAGAAATGTTCACCCGCAACCGGATTGTCGATGTCCACCGTCCACGCGAGCGTGCCCGACGGGCCTGTCTCCGGCTCGTCGCGACTGAACATCGCGTCCATGACTGGCGTTGGTGTCTTTGCTGCGTCATCCGATGCAGCAGGCAGTGCGTGCAGCATCTCGCAGCGCCAGCGGATGACTGCGGCGGTAGCGGCAACCACGCCGGGGAACAGGCGCATCTGCGAATGCGGCGGAAACGGCATTTCGAATGCACGCTCCTCGGCAACGCTCGCCAGCGCATCGAGTTTGAGTTGCAACCACGCCGCATCGTTCGCCCGCAAATCCATCGACAGCGTTTTCGCCAGCGCACCCAGTCCGCGAGGCTGCTCGGCGCCATTGACCCACACTTCAAACGGGCGCGAACCACCGCCGTTTTCGTTGGCAAGTTCACCCACGAACAACGCGAAATCACCAAATGGATGATGAATCATGTAGGTCCATGCCGGATTGCCACCGGGCAAATCCGGACGTCCTGGCCAGCGCAGGGAAGCGAGCACCGGTGCGGGCAAACGCTTCAGCGCCAGACGCTCATTGAAGCCGTCAACGGCGATGCTTTCGCTGACTTTTGCAGGCTCGTGCGTGCTGAGCACTGATCCAAGCACGGCGTTGGGCCGGTAGGTTGCCAAGCCTTTCAAGCCCGATCGCCACGCATCGAGGTACAGATCCTGAAAGTCCTGATACGGATAGTCCACAGGCACGTTCACGGTTTTCGAAATCGCCGTGTCGATATAGGGCGCAACCGACGCCACCATCGCGGCATGCGAATGCGCGCTCATCTCCAGCGCCGTCACAAATGCACTCGGCAGCGGCTCGTTTCGGCTGTTGCCACCACGCAGATGATGGAACAGGCGCCACGCATGATCCTCGACCGAATATTCCTTGCTGCTGCCATCGGGCATGCGCTTCTTGCGTAGGTAGCTCCAGCTGAACGGCGGCTCGATACCATTGCTCGCGTTGTCAGCGAAGGCGAGGCTGATGGTGCCCGTGGGCGCAATGGACAGCAGGTGCGAATTGCGAATGCCGGTTTTACGGATGTTGGCCTTGATCTCGGCCGGCAAGCGCGACGCGAAGGTCGGCGCGCTCAAATAAAGATCAGCGTTGAACAAGGGAAACGCGCCGCGTTCACAAGCCAGATCGACCGAGGCCTTGTACGCCGTGTCACGCATCAGCTCCGCAATACGGCGCGCCATCTCGCGCGCGTCATCGGTGTCGTAGCGCAGGTTCAGCATGACCAGCGCATCGCCCAGGGCGGTGAAGCCGAGCCCGATGCGACGCTTGTTGTAGGCCTCGTTTTTTTGTTGCGGCAACGGCCATACGGTCACATCAAGCACGTTGTCGAGCATGCGCACGGCGACGCGTACCAGTTGCATGAAGCCCATTTC
>JAYUWL010000022.1:0-22766 GCA_043753585.1 Burkholderiales bacterium | reverse complement strand
GATTCGTGAAAAGCCACACAATTTGAAGACTCGCGAAAGTAGGCGTTCGCGATTCGCAACTGGCTCTGCGCAGATTGATTAAATCGGTGTTTCCCTAGAAATCTTCGGTGAAGGCCTCAGGCGACGCCACAAGTCAGCAGCCACAAACGGATTGCCCCACTTTGTCGTTCGGTCGGCCTTCACGGTATTGGCCGGCATGCGCCAGCCGTTTTTTCGGGTCAGTTGAATGCGTTGAGGGTGCTGCATGAGATCAAAGTAGCAAGCTGTTCGACCAACGCAAACCGTCTGCGCGACGACTGCGCCTACATGTCAACGTCGAGCTTCGTCAGATGGCTAACGAGAACGGCTGGCGCTCTGAACCACCCTTCACATTAGTCCCGCGGTTTTCGATCGCTCACCCTCTTCTTCACCTACCGGGAAGAAAGATGGCGTCGCCGCGCTGGAGGGTATCGGAGCGCCGCGCCGTTTTTTCCGGTCAAAACCCCCAGTTTTGCACAAATCAGCACAATAGGAAATGGGGGTAGATTGTGTGGTGATTAGACTGCGTACAAGCCGAACGCCGCACGGAACGCCATTCGTGGCGGAAGCGGTGAGATTCGAACTCACGAACGGGTTGCCCCGTCGCCGGTTTTCAAGACCGGTGCCTTCAACCGCTCGGCCACGCTTCCATGTTGTAAATTGTAGACGCGAGTCGCAATTTGATCGACCGATGTTGCATGTAGTTTTACTCCGATATAAAACTACATGACTGATGATGAAGCCCAAATCCCCTCTCAACACCACGGTTCACGCCGTAACGGAGTTGATTCGTAACCGTTGAAAAGTGGCTCCGGCCAAGCTGCTAGGCGCCGACATGGCCGCGTGTGACACAAAAGGCACCTGCACGTTTTATGGCAGCGCAAACGGCAATCAAATGTTGCCTGAAGCAACGGGTTTGATGATTCCCGGCGCGGCATTTGTGCAGCCGAGTGATCCGCGTCGAACCGCGGCTTTATCCGAACGGCGAGGCGAATGTCAACGACTCTAATCGTGTCGTTGGCACGGCATTCCTGCTTCGTGAATTGCTCAACGCCGGTCATATGCATGATGATGTCGACACCGTGATAGGAAGCGGGTTGTCGCAGTACACGCAGGCCCTAACCGCCGAAACGCGCAAACTAACCTACATGCCCGCCGTCGCAAAATCGGCAGACCTCACAGTGCTGCGCCCCTTCGCAGAACCGTTCAGTGCCGAGGGCGAGCTGCGCCTTCGGAGGGCAATCTGGGTCAAGCCATTGTCAAAGTCTCCGCCGTTGCGCCGGAGCATCGGGTGATCACCTCACCCGCCCATGTGTTCGACGCACAGGTTGACGCGATCACCGCGTTCAAGGCCAATCGCTTCGTCACTGACAGCGTGCTAATCGTGCGCAGTCAGGGCCGCGCGCTTGCGGCATGCCGGAGTTGCATCAACTCACGCCGGCGTTGTCCGTATTGCTGGATCGCGGATTGAAGGTCGCATTGGTCACCGATGGCCGCATGTCCGGCGCGTCGGGGCGCGTTCCCGCAACCATCCACGTCACGCCAGAAGCCTCAGTTGGCAGGGCTTTGGCGCGGGTGCAGGATAGCGATATCGTGATTGTGGATTGCGAACCGGGAACGCTGGATTTGCATGTCGACGACGCGACGCTGGCTGCGCGCAGTAACGCGCCACCACCCGATGCAAAATCGGGATGGGGGCGCGAGTTGTTCGCAGCATTCCGGGAAAATATATCTGACGCCGATTGCGGCGCTTCTATTTTTGGAAATTGAGCTTATGGACTTAAATCTCACGCTGCGCAAACTCGGCTATGTGCCCGTCGCCGTTATTGACGACGTGGAGGATGCACTGCCGCTGGCCGAAGCGCTGATCGCCGGCGGCATCGGCAGCATCGAGGTGACTTTGCGCACCGGCGCGGGACTGGCATCGATCAAGGCCATTGCGAAATCAGGGCTGCCGATTCTGGTGGGTGTGGGCACGGTGACGCTCGCTGATCAGGTTGCTCAATGCGTAGACGCAGGCGCAAAGTTCGCAGTCTGCCCTGGCTTTACGCAAGCTGTGGGCGCGGCCTGCCTGAAGGCCTCGTTGCCGTTGCTGCCGGGCGCTGTAACCCCTTCGGAGGTCTTGAATTGCCTCGACGCAGGATTCAGCGTGCAGAAGTTTTTTCCGGCGAGCGTCTTCGGCGGCGCGGCATGGCTCAAGATGATTGAAGCACCCATTCCGCAGGTCAACTTCTGCGCAACGGGAGTTGCCGCTGCCGATATTCCGGCAGTGCTCACGTGCAAAAACATTGCCGCGATCGGTAGCTCAGCAGTGGCGACGCGCGAAATGGTGGCGGCGAAAAATTGGGCCCTGATTACCGATAACGCAAAGAAGATGATGGCGTTGGTGCGGGCATCACGAACGCTTTGACGCCGCTACAACTGGGTTGCTACCCAGCTCGAAATCGCTGAACGAATCGAGTGAACTTCACCAATCGGAGAGGCAACCGTGAAGCGAACACCCGCGTGCGTTTCTTGCGCTTGTTCAATTAGCTCGGTCAGGTCTTTGCGTGTGTGCGCGCCCGTCGCGAGAAACAGTGGAATCACGCGAATCTGCGTCGCGTCCTGATCGACTAACGCTTTCAAGCTCGTTTCAAAGTTCGGCTGCATGAATTCGAGAAACGCGAGTTCAGCAAGCTTCGTCGCATGCATACCGCGAAAGTCGGCGAGGATGGCGTCAAATGGCACGCGCCACTGTGGGTCGCGCGAGCCGTGAGCAAAAAACAGTATCGCGGTCATACTCTTGATAACGGGCATGCAGCCCGAGCGCGGAAAGTGGGAGCCGCGATTATGCGACTACACGGCGCGCGTTAGTCGCTACTTTTGCATCAGCTATGGCCAAGATGGCCAGTTGTTGCGCTCGTTCAGCCATCGCTTCGCCAATCACCAAAACCGCAGGGCTCTTGAGCTGTTGCGCGGCGAAATCTTTGACCATCGTGGCGACAGTCGAACACATGCTTCGCGCCTCGGCCCGCGAAGCGCTTTCAACTGCGATCACCGGCGTGTCGCTGCGCAAGCCGCCCGCAAGCAGGCTCGCCTGCAATGAGGCGACGCGCGCAACACCCATGTAAACGACCAGAGTCAGCGCGCTTTGCGCCAGCGCCTGCCACGGAATCGCTGCGCCCTCCGCGCCGTGCGCTGTGATGAAAGCGACCCCATGCGCATGATCACGGTGTGTGAGTGAGGCTTTGAGTTCAGCGGCAGCAGCAAGGCCCGCGGTCACGCCGGGGACGATTTCAAATTCGATGCCCGCCGCTTCCAGCGCACTAATTTCCTCACTTGCCCGGCCAAACAGGGAGACGTCGCCCCCCTTGAGCCGCACGACCGTATGGCCCGCCAACGCTTCGCGCACCAATAATTTTTCGATGAACGACTGTGGCGTGCTCTTGCAGCCGCCGCGTTTGCCGACGTGAATGATGCGGGCTTGCGGGCACAGCGTCAGCACCTCGTCGCCCGCCAGATCATCGATCAACACGACGTCCGCCGTTGCAAGCAATCGTGCGGCCTTGAGCGTGATTAATTCAATGTCGCCTGGGCCTGCACCAACTAAAAATACTTTGCCTGATTTAGGCCGTCGTTGTTTACGCAGCGGTGTGGGATTGGCGGTTGTCAATTTCATGGCTAGCTTCAAGCACTTGCTGTGCCAGCCAGTCGATCCACGGCGGCATTTTGCGCTTGCCGTGAATTACTGACTCAATGTAGGCGACAGTTGTCGCGATGTCACAAGTTTCAGGCAGGTCGTGGGTTATCACACCGGGCCATTCGCGCATATACGATGCGCCGTTCTGGAATATCTGCACGGGCACGGCGCGCTTGGGATGCAGGATAGGTTCGCCTTCACAGCCCCGAAAGACGGCTGCCGACGCGCCGGGTAGCGACGCCAGATGAGCCGACATTCGCTCGATGTAGTCGCCGTGGGTGAGCGCGACGACACGCAGGCTGCGGCCAGCGACGGGCTGCAAAAGCTTGGTGACCGTATGCGGCGTCGAGCGCACGCCGATGCGCCAGCGGTTCGCGATCAGCGCGGCAAGTTTGGGGTGAATTGCATCGAGCGGGGCAAAAGCAAAACCATCGGATGTGAGCGCCCGCTCTGCGTCCTTACCGCACTGAGCAATGACAAAGCCCAGCGCGTTGAACAGCGCAAAGGTCGTAACGCGGGACGGATCGGTCCGGACTCCATGCAACAACACTTTCCCGCCGCGTTGCGCCAGTGCCCAAGCCAAAAGCGGCGTCAAGTTCGGCAATTGTCGCGCGCCGTTGTAGCAGGGCAATACTACGACGGGTCCGCTGCTCGTGACCTGGAAAGCCAGCGTGGCCTGCATCGCCTCAACGAAGGCGGCCAGCTCTTCCGCCGTTTCGCCCTTGATCCGCATAGCAAGCCACCATGCGCCGAGCTGCACGTCGCTCACTTCGCCATCGAGCAGCGCCGTGAAAGCCTGGCGGGCAATATGCGGCTCGAGCCCCCGCGCGCCGCGCGCACCGCGACCGACTTCTTTGATGATGGCGTGGAAGTTCAAGAGGTTAACAGCTTTATGTTTAGAGGCTTTATGCGTAAGGGCTAGCGGCACAAAATCGCTATTTCCGACTTACTCTCTTTCTGCCGCTTAGCCCAGGCGCAGCCGTCGTTTCAGATAAAAGCTACAGCGGTCGGCTGAAGTAAAAAAGGAACCCATCCGTGCATGTAACTGAAACCATAGGCACCCGAACGCTCCCGCCGACGCCTACCGCATCCCCGGAATTCGCCCCTTCATGCCAGGCATGCCGCTTAAACCGCGCATGAGTTTGCCCATGCCGCCTGAGGAAAATTTCTTCATCATCGTCTGCGTTTGTTCGAACTGATTGAGCAGGCGGTTGACTTCCTGCACCTGAACACCCGCGCCCGCCGCGATGCGGCGTTTGCGCGTGGCTTTGATGAGCTCGGGCTTTCGGCGCTCCAGCGGCGTCATCGAATTGATGATGCCCTCCATGCGCCCGACCTGCTTGTCGTCGACGTTGCCGGATTTGGCGGCCGCCTGCTGCAATTCGTGCGGCATTTTGTCGAGCAGACCCTGCATGCCGCCCATTTTTTTCATCTGGCCGATCTGCTGCTTGAAGTCTTCCAGATCGAAGCCCTTGCCGCTCTTGACCTTGGCCGCAAGCTTCTGCGCGGCTTCCATGTCGACGGCCTTGGCTGTCGCCTCGACCAGCGACAGCACGTCGCCCATGCCGAGGATGCGGCTTGCCATGCGCTCAGCGTGAAAAGCTTCCAGCCCATCCAGCTTCTCGCTGACGCCGGCGAATTTGATCGGAACGCCCGTGATTTCGCGTACCGACAGCGCCGCGCCACCGCGCGAGTCGCCATCCAGTTTTGTCAGGATCACACCAGAGAGCTTGAGTCGCTCGTTAAAGGCTTTGGCCGTATTGACCGCATCCTGACCGAGCATGGCGTCAACCACAAACAGCGTTTCGGCGGGTTTGATTGCTGCGCTGATCGCTGCGGCCTCGGCCATCATGGCTTCATCGGTTGCCAGCCGACCGGCGGTGTCAACAATCACCACGTCGAAATAGCGAACGCGCGCCCATTCGATGGCGGCTTTGGCGATTTCTACCGGCAGCGTGCTGTTGGCTGCCTCCGGCGTGTAGAACTCGACCTCCACCTGTGCGGCCAGCGTCTTTAGCTGCTCGGTCGCCGCCGGACGGTAAACGTCACACGGCACCAACAGAACTTTCTTCTTCTGCTCGGTCTTTAAAAATCGGGCCAGCTTGCCCGCCGTGGTGGTTTTGCCTGCGCCCTGCAAGCCCGCGAGCAGGATCACAGCTGGCGGCGTAACGGCGAGATTGAGGCCCGACGTTTCGCCTGTTTGCGGGCTCATCAGGGTGACGAGCTCACGATTGACGATGCCGATGAACGCCTGGCCCGGCGACAGGGAAGTGGCAACCTCTGCGCCAACGGCGGCGGTCTTTACCCGCTCAACGAAGGCTTTGACCACGGGCAGCGCAACGTCGGCCTCAATCAGGGCAAGGCGAACTTCGCGCAGAGCATCCTGCAAATTTGACTCGGTCAGCCGAGCTTCGCCACGCACCGTTTTGACAAGGCGAGCGAAGCGTTCAGTTAATTGATTAGCCATGAGATCCTTGATAGCAACAGTAGCTGTATTTTAGGCGGTCAACTCATCTGGCACGCGCGCCTGCTGCGAATCCGCTAAACAGTAAAAAAATCTGCTTTACAACCAAGTGCTTACGCGGCACACTGACAAACATACGTGAAACACAACCAACTTTTTTCGCACTAAAGTGGCAACTTCGTCCTCCCCCGTTTTGCTTTCCGGCCTGGGCCGCGCGCTGGTTCAGCACGATGTGCTGCGTCAGGCCGATGCGGAACAGACCCAGATTCAGGCCAATGCCTCGTCGATGACCTTCGTCGAGCAGTTGATCTCGTCCAAACGCGTCACTTCAAGCCAGCTCGCGGATTTCGCCTCGCAAACCTTTGGCGTCCCTTTGTTCGATTTGGCTGCATTCGACACGACGCAGATCAATCAAGAGTGGATTGACGTCAAGCTGATCACAGCGCGGCGTGCGCTGCCGCTGCACAAACGGGGCAATCGACTGTTTGTCGCGGTGTCTGACCCGACGAACTTGCAGGCGCTGGAAGAGCTTCGTTTCAAGACGAGCCTGATCGCCGAGCCAATTGTCGTTGAGGACGATAAGCTCGCCCGCGCTATTGCCGCCGTCACCGAGCGAAACGACAAGTCGCTCGCCTCGCTTGATACCGGCGATGAGTTTGAACTCGACATCAAAGTCGATGACGAAACTACGCAGGAAGACGACAGCGCAGAGGTGGATGACGCGCCCGTCGTGCGCTACATCCAGAAAATCCTGCTTGATGCAATTAACGCGGGCGTGTCGGACGTTCATTTCGAGCCGTACGAAAAGTTCTATCGGATTCGCTACCGTCTCGACGGCCAGCTGGTTGAGGTTGCCAAGCCGCCGCTCGTAATCAAGGACAAAATCGCGTCGCGCATCAAGGTGATTTCGCGGCTCGATATTTCCGAAAAGCGCGTCCCGCAAGACGGGCGCATGAAGTTGCAGCTCACTAAAAATCGATCGATCGACTTTCGCGTGTCGACGCTGCCCACGCTCTACGGCGAAAAAATCGTAATGCGTATTCTCGATTCGTCGAACGCCATGCTGGGCATCGACGCGTTGGGCTATGACCCCGATCAAAAGGCGGCGCTGATGACCGCCATCGGTCGGCCGTACGGCATGATTCTGGTCACGGGCCCCACGGGCTCAGGCAAGACGATTTCGCTCTACACCTGCCTCGGAATTTTAAACAAGCCCGGCATCAATATTTCCACGGCCGAAGACCCGGCTGAGATCAACTTACCGGGTGTCAATCAGGTCAACGTCAACGACAAGCAGGGGCTCACCTTCGCCGCCGCGCTCAAGTCATTTTTGCGGCAAGATCCCGACATCATCATGGTCGGCGAAATTCGCGACCTTGAGACCGCGGAAATTGCCATCAAGGCGGCGCAAACGGGTCACCTCGTGCTGTCGACGTTGCACACCAACGACGCCCCTGCAACACTCGTGCGCTTGTCAAACATGGGGGTTGCCGCGTTCAACATCGCATCCAGCGTGCTCTTGATCAGCGCACAGCGCCTGGCGCGTCGGCTGTGCTCCGTATGCAAAAAGCCCGCCGACATTCCGGTAGAAGCCTTGCTCGCCTCAGGCTTCAAGGAATCTGAGATCGACGGTACCTGGGTGCCTTACAAGCCGATGGGATGTAACACCTGCAAAGACACCGGTTACAAAGGTCGGGTGGGCATCTACGAGGTGATGCCCATCACCGAGGATATGCAGCGCATCATCATGAGCAACGGCACCACACTGGACATCGCCGCGCAGGCGAGGCGCGAAGGCATCCGTAACCTGCGAGAATCGGGGCTCATCAAAGTCAAGCAAGGCATGACTTCGCTGGAAGAGATTGAAGCCGTGACAAACGCCTAGTTTTGTCTGCGCGAGCAGCAAACTTCACCCCCAAATGCATTAATGCACTGAAGTAGAGAAGAGGAATTCGATATGGCAAGCGCCGCACAAACGCAGGGACGGTCCGCCCGACCGACGCGGCCTGAAGTAAAGGTGAACCTCTTCGTCTGGGAAGGCACAGATCGCGCGGGAAAAAAAGTACGCGGCGAAATGCGTGCAGCGAGCGAAGCGGTGGTCAGCAATTCGCTGCGTCGCCAGAACGTCAGGGTCCTGAAGATCAAGAAGCAGACCTTCAAAGGCGGCGGCTCGATCAAGGAAAAGGAAATCGCGTTGTTTACCAGACAGCTTGCGACGATGACCAGGGCAGGCGTGCCGTTGCTGCAGTCCTTCGACATTGCCGCGCGGAGTACCGGCAACAACCGTCTGTCGCGCCTGTTGCTCGAAGTGAAGGGCGACATCGAATCCGGCAACAGCCTGGCTGCGTCGTTTAAACGCCATCCGATGCAGTTCGATGAGCTGTTCTGCAATCTGGTTGCGGCGGGCGAACAGGCCGGTATTCTCGACTCGATTCTGGATCGACTGGCAATCTACAAGGAAAAAACGCTGGCGCTGAAGGGCAAGATCAAGGCTGCGCTGTTCTACCCAGCTATCGTGATCGTGATTGCCGTGGTGGTAGTGGCCATCATCATGTGGTTCGTAATTCCATCGTTCAAGCAGGTATTCACAAGTTTTGGTGCGGATTTGCCGTGGCTTACCAATCTCGTTGTCGCCGTTTCTGACTGGTTCGTGCAGTTTTGGTACATCGTGGCGATTGTCCCGATTGTTGCGTTTATGGTGATGGCTTATTGCTGGAAGCGATTTCCCGGTTTCAAGCACTTCATTGATCGCATTTCACTAAAGTTGCCCGTGTTGGGCGAAATCCTTGAGAAAGCGGCCGTCGCGCGCTGGACCCGTACATTGGCGACGATGTTCGCCGCTGGTGTGCCATTGGTCGACGCGCTAACTGCCGTGGGCGGCGCATCGGGCAATCAGGTCTTTTCCGAAGCCACGAAGCGGATACAAACCAATGTCGCAACGGGCACTGCGTTAACCGTTGCGATGGAGGACACCAACGTGTTCCCCAATATGGCGTTGCAGATGACGCGTATTGGCGAGGAAACGGGTGCGCTCGACAGCATGCTCTCCAAAGTCGCTGATTTTTATGAGCGTGAAGTGGATGATGCGGTTACTGCGTTGTCGTCATTGATTGAGCCGATCATGATCGTTTTTCTCGGCGTCGTGATCGGTACCATCGTTGTGGCAATGTATCTGCCGATCTTCAAGCTCGGCGCCGTCGTCTAGGGAGGGCCCGCGTTGATTGAAATGCTCGTCCAGGAGCGCTGGGTGCTGCTCCTCGTGGCGTGCGTACTGGGCGCACTGATCGGCAGCTTTTTGAACGTGGTGATTTATCGTATGCCGCTTATGATGGAGCGGGCCTGGGACGACGAGATCGCCACGGCTCAAGGCAAGGAACCGGTTGCGCGCGAACGCTTCAACCTGGTGCTGCCACGCTCGCGATGTGGTAACTGTGGACACCTGATCACCGCTCTGGAAAATGTTCCCGTCATTTCGTGGATCGCGCTGCGGGGCAAGTGCAGCGCCTGCGGTACGCCTATTAGCGTCAGATATCCGTTCGTTGAAGTCGTCACGGCGCTCCTGTTTTTTGCCTGCGCCTTTGTGTTTGGCGCAACGCTGCAATGCGTTGCCGCAATGGCATTCTGTGCTGTGCTCGTGGCGCTGACCGGAATCGATCTGGACACCCAACTTCTGCCGGATCAGTTGACGTTGCCGCTTTTGTGGCTTGGATTGCTGGTGAATCTTGGCGGACTGTTCGTCCGCCTGCCCGATGCCGTGATCGGCGCGGTTGCGGGCTACCTTGTGTTGTGGAGTGTCTACTGGTTATTCAGGCTGGCTACCGGCCGCGAGGGCATGGGTTACGGCGACTTCAAACTGTTAGGCGCGCTGGGAGCGTGGTTCGGATGGCAGGCGCTGCCGGTGCTTTTGCTTGTATCAGCGGTGGTTGGCTCGGTCGTCGGGATCGCGATCCTTGTAGTTCAGAAAAAAGGTCGGCAAACCGCTATTGCCTTTGGTCCCTATCTGGCGCTTGCCGGGCTCATCATGTTGTTCTTCGGTCCGCAGATTCAGCAGCTGCCGCTCGTGTTGTGACTATGTCCAAAGCGATCAAGCGCCCCTTTATTGTGGGACTGACCGGCGGCATTGGCTCGGGCAAATCAACGGTTGCTGACGGCTTTGCGGCATTGGGTGCGTTTGTCGTTGACGCCGATGCGCTCTCGCACCAGTTGACTGCGCCCGGGGCCGCAGCACTGGGTGCGATCAGCGCAGTGTTCGAGGGCGTCGTGACGGGTAACGTGCTCGATCGCGCCGCACTGCGGGAACGTGTCTTTGCCGACAGTGCGGCGCGCAGGTCTCTCGAAGCGATCTTGCACCCGATGATTCGTACAGCCACGAGTGAAGCACTCGAATCCAGTGCCGCGCAGAACGCGCCTTATGTGGTCCTGATGGTGCCGCTGTTGTTTGAATCGGGATCCTACAAAAAGCGGATCGACTGCGCCGTGGTGGTGGACGTTGATGAGGCGGCCCAAATCGAGCGTGTCACCCGCAGCCGCGGATTGACTGCCGACGAGGTGAAACGCATCATCGATACCCAAATGACACGCAGCGAACGCCTTGCTCACACCCAGTTCGTAGTTAATAACAGCGGTGCGCCGGAAGCATTGGGCGAGCAGATCGCTTTGCTGCATTCGGTGTTTGTCGTCAACGCGAGCGCAACTGCACGCGCATTGATTTCGCCGATGGCGGAGGTCGCCTGATGAGCGCCGCAGCGCCCACCTCCGCCGCCGGGTTGCTTGTTTTTGAGTGCCCGCTAACCGAGCGTGCCCGCACCTGGTTGCGGCTTGAGGAGCTGTTTTCGGGTACGCGATCCTTCGCGGCCCGACGCGATCCGCTCGACCATCGCCACGCCTTGCTGGGTCTGTTTCAAATCGTCGACACCGCCAGTCGCAGTGACCTTAAGACGGATTTGTTACAAGAACTGGATCGTCAGCGTGCGGTGTGGGGAAGCCAGCTCGACAACCCCGACATCGCGCGCGAAGCGCTCTCGGAATTCCTGCGCGACATGGATGCGGTGATCCATGACCTGCACAGCCAGATTGGCAAAATTGGCCAGCATTTGCGTGAGAGCGAATGGCTGCAAGCGGTGCGGCAACGCGCAGCAAGCCCGGGTGGCGCGTGTGAGTTTGAACTGCCGATGCTGCATAGCTGGCTGCAACGCGACGAGATCGAACGTCGTGGCGAATTAAAGACCTGGCTGGATCCGATTGCTCCCCTCGAAGAGGCGGTGGTGTTGGTGCTGCGTCTGCTGCGTGAGTCCAGCCAGACATCCTCCGAGACAGCGCCACACGGTAATTTTCAGCGAGCCCTGGCCGGCGCGCGCTCGCCGCTATTAGCGCGCATCGAGATCAATCCGGGGCATGCTGTGGTGCCCGAAGTCAGCGCGAACAAGTACACGGTGAACATTCGTTTTCTCGAACACAGCGGCAATTTTCATGCGGCGGGACGCGCCACGGTAACAGCGCGCAGCATCCCGTTTGGGCTGGCGCTCTGCTCGCTTTAACGATTTCGAAACGATGACTTCAGTTCCCTGCCCTCGCTGCAAAAAGCCCGTAATTTGGGGCCCTGAAAGCAAATTTCGCCCGTTCTGCTCGGAGCGCTGCAAAAACATGGATTTTGGTGCCTGGGCCAATGAGGAGTACCGCATCGCGAATGCGACGCCGCCTGACAGTGATCCGATGGTGCAGCGAGTTGACGACTAGCAGCTTTTAGCTGCACACTCGGTTGCAGTAGGGCTGAGCCTCGGATTAGCTTCCTGTCGACTATTGTATTTTTGTGGCTTTAACCCTTATTGATTAATTGTTTCAAGCGAAAGCTGCTAGCTAGCCGAGTCGCGCAAGCCGCGCAAAATACGGCTCTCCGGCGCATGCAACGCCGGCAGCAGGGGTGCCAGCGTGATCGCGTTTGGCGCTTGCCACGCAAACGTTTGCCCCTCTCGCCCCCGCGCTTCGCCCCACCAGTCTCTGCTGCGACAGAAGTTCAGTTCTACGTGCGCATGCTCGTAGCTGAAACGCTCACTGCGCCACAGCGCAGCGCTGTGAATGTGGATACCCAACTCCTCGTCAATCTCGCGAATGAGGGCTTCGATGACGGTCTCGTTGGCTTCGAGCTTGCCGCCCGGAAATTCCCAGTAGCCGGCGTACGCTTTGCCCTCGGGGCGCTGCGCGAAGAGCACCTGATATTCGCCATCGACGAAGCGCTCGATGATGGCGACGGCGACACGTGTCAAGGGCCGAGCATCGTTCGCGTCGAACTTCGGAATATCGTGACTCATGCGCCTTTGGATCGTGCAGCGCCAGCCGTTCCGCCAGCACGCCCGGCAAAATCACGTGCAAACTGATGGGCAACCCGCCCTGAGCGCGAGCCGCGTTGCAGCGCCCAGTTCAGTGCATCGCGCTCAAAAACTTCGTGTTGCTTCCCGTCAGACGGAATCACCGCGCCGAGCTGGTTAACCCACGACGTGACTGCGGCAAGATAGTCCTCCTGCGAAAACGGATAGAACGAAATCCACATGCCAAAACGTTCAGAGAGCGAAACTTTCTCCTCGACACTTTCGCCAAAGTGCACCTCTTCACCCACGTACTTCGTCTCTTCGTTTTCGTGGAAATATTCAGGTAGCAGGTGTCGGCGATTTGAGGTGGCGTAGATCAAAACGTTCGGCGTCGCCGCAGCGATGGAGCCGTCGAGGATCGCCTTTAGCGCCTTGTAGCTTCCGTCGCCTGCATCAAACGACAAGTCATCGCAAAAGAGCACAAAGCGATACGGCGCATCAGCAATCTGATCGACGATGTCTGGCATGTCGTTGAGATGCTCCTTCTCCACTTCGATCAAGCGCAATCCACGCTTCGCGTAGCGCGCGAGCATCGCCTTCACCAGCGAGCTTTTCCCCGTTCCGCGCGAACCCGTCAACAGCACATTGTTGGCGGGTTTACCGGTGATAAATTGCTTCGTATTGCGATCAATTTGTGCGTGCTGCGCTGCGACACCCACGAGCCAGTCCGCGTCCATGTGATGAACATGCTGCACGGCTTCGAGGTATTTCAGTGTTCCAGAGACGCGCCAGCGTGCAGCAATTATTTTCTTGAAGTCCGGCTTGACGCGCGACGCAGGGGCAAGACGCTCCAGCGCGTTGGCGATACGGCCGAGAGTTTCCAAAAACTGGAGGCTGGACTGGCTCATGCTGCCACCCGATCAGCTGCGGTATTCCGCATTTATCTTGACGTAATCAAACGAAAAATCACAGGTGTAAATCGTCTGTGCGAAACCGCCGCGGCCGAGATTGATCGCGACGGTGATTTCGTCACCCTTCATCACGCGAGCGCCTTCGGACTCCTGATAACTTGCCGCACGACCGCCTTTTTCCGCGACCAGCACTTCGTTTAAATGCACGGTCACCAGCGCAGGATCAAGATCGGCTGGCGCGCTGTAACCCACCGCTGCGAGGATGCGACCAAGATTCGGATCGCTGGCGAAGAACGCGGTTTTCACAAGCGGTGAATGTGCGACTGCGCGCGCGATGCGGTCGCATTCGGCAACGTCCTTGCCGCCACTCACGTTGATGATCATAAACTTGGTCGCGCCTTCGCCGTCACGCACGATGGCTTGCGCGAGTTCCAGGCTGACTTTCTCCAGCGCCGCTACCAGCGCCTTGCCGTCGGCAGATTCGAGCGATGCAACACTCGCGTTACCTGCCTGGCCAGTCGCGGCGACGATGTAGCTGTCGTTGGTTGAGGTGTCGCCGTCCACAGTCACGCGATTGAAGCTCACATCAGCTACAAGCGTCGCGAGTGGTTGCAACAACGTGGGCGCAACGGCGGCGTCGGTGAACACGAACGAAAGCATCGTCGCCATATTCGGCTGGATCATGCCGGCACCTTTGGCGATGCCGGTGATGCTCACAGCTTTGCCGCCGATAAGCACTTGCGTACTTGCCAGCTTGTAGACCGTGTCGGTGGTCATGATGGTCTGTGCGACGCGATCCCATGCGGCAAGTTTGCCGGCCTTGATCTCGTCACCTGCGGCGGCGATGCCCGCATTGATGCGATCCATCGGTAGATGCTCGAGGATCACGCCAGTCGAGAATGGAAGCACCTGATTTGCGTTACAACCCAACGCGATAGCGACCGTCGCGCAACTCGCACGGGCATTCTCCAGTCCGAGTTCGCCAGTCGCCGCATTGGCGATACCCGTGTTCACAACGAGTGCTCGAATCGCGGTAGTTGTAGCCAAATGTTCGCGGCACACTTGCACGGGTGCGGCCGCGAAGCGGCTCTGGGTGAACACGCCGCCAACGTTGGTGCCAGGCGCGAACTCAGCGACCAGCATGTCGTAGCGGTTGGGTTTGCGCACTCCAGCTTGCACGGAGGCAAAGCGGACACCGGCAACGGGATGTGCATTCGCAGGATCAAGAGGACGATAAGAGACTGGCATGATGGGAATGTGAATCAGGTCAATGACAAAGGCCCGACGTAGTCGCTACGCGGGCCTTAAAGTGAAATTGTCTGGCCGCCGCTCGATACTAGTCCAGACGCCCGTGACAGTTTTTGTATTTTTTGCCAGAACCGCAGAAGCACGGATCATTGCGCCCAAGTTTCGGCCCCTGATTCACGACCGGCTGATTGCCACTGGAATCGGACGCGGCAACCGCAGTTTCCTCACCTGTCAAACCATCCACGCCCGCGTGCTTGTACGCCACGTTCTGCATCGCAGGGGCAGGCTCAACGGCCTGCGCATCGGCCTCGGAGCGAACTTGTACGGTCAACAAGATACGGACCACCTCGCCACGGAAACGATCCAGCATTCCGCCGAACATCTCGAACGATTCGCGCTTGTATTCCTGCTTGGGGTTCTTCTGCGCATAACCGCGCAGGTGGATGCCCTGGCGCAGCAGGTCGAGATTCGACAAATGCTCACGCCACTGCGTGTCCATGATCTGAAGCAGGATATTGCGCTCGAACTGGCTGAACACAACTTCACCTGCGACTTCACGCTTGGCGTTGTAGGTGTCGAGCGCTTCTTTTTTGCATCGCCCAAGAATGTCCGCGTCGTCTAAATCCGGCTGCGCTTTCTGCCACTCGGCAACATGCGCATGAACCTGCACATCGTGCATCGCGGCCTCAAGACCTGGCAGATCCCATTGCTCCTCCTGGCTCTCCGGAGGCACGTAGAGCTTGACCGTATCGTCAACCCAGCCACCGATCATGTCGCGCACGGTGTCGCTGACATTCGTGTGTTCAAGCAGGTGATTGCGCTGCTCGTAAATCGCTTTGCGCTGATCATTGGCAACGTCGTCGTACTCAAGCAATTGCTTGCGAATATCGAAGTTGCGCGACTCCACCTTGAGCTGCGCCTTTTCGATCTGACGCGACATGATGCCCGCCTCAATCGGCTCGCCGTCAGGGATGCGTAAACGCGTCATGATGTTCTTCATGCGGTCGCCGCCGAAGATACGAATCAGCGGGTCTTCCGCCGACAGGAAGAAGCGACTGGACCCCGCATCGCCCTGACGACCGGCGCGACCGCGCAACTGGTTATCGATCCGGCGCGACTCATGGCGTTCGGTGCCGACAATGCGCAAGCCACCCGCCGCGAGCACTTCATCATGTCTCGCCTGCCATGCCGTCTGCGTCGCTTCCATCTTGGCCTTGCGCTGATCAGGAGACAGTGATTCGTCTTCACGAATCGCGCGCAGCTCCGGCTCAAGTGCGCCACCAAGCACAATATCGGTTCCGCGACCGGCCATGTTGGTCGCAATCGTCACCGCTTTGGGCATGCCCGCCAGTGCAACGATGCTCGCTTCACGCTCATGCTGCTTGGCGTTCAACACCTGATGCGGCAGCTTTTCTTTCGTCAACATCGCCGAGATAAGCTCGGAGTTTTCAATCGAGGTGGTGCCGACGAGTACTGGCTGGCAACGGTTGTAGCAATCGCGAATATCGATCACCGCAGCGGCGTATTTCTCGGCAGCGGATTTGAAGAACAAATCGTTTTCGTCTCGACGCACCATGTCGCGATGGGTTGGAATGATGACGGTTTCGAGGTTGTAAATCTGCTGGAATTCGTAGGCCTCGGTGTCAGCCGTCCCTGTCATGCCGCCCAACTTCGCGTACATGCGGAAATAGTTCTGGAATGTGATCGAGGCCAGCGTCTGATTCTCGCGCTGGATCGGCACGCCCTCTTTCGCTTCGACAGCCTGATGCAGGCCATCGCTCCAGCGACGACCGGACATCAATCGACCGGTGAATTCGTCAACGATGATGACCTCACCGTCCTGCACCACATAATGTTCGTCGCGGTTGTACAGGGCATGTGCGCGCAGCGTCGCATACACATGGTGCATCAGCGAAATGTTTGCGGCGTCGTACAGACTGGCACCGGCAGGCAGCAGGCCCATCTCTTCCAGCAACTGCTCAGCGTGCTCGTGGCCCTGTTCCGAGAGGTGAACCTGACGCCCTTTCTCGTCGACCCAGTAATCACCGGCTGCGTCTTCTTTGTCTTGCCGGGTGAGCTTTGGCGACAAGTCGTTAATCTTGTAATAAATCTCGATGTTGTCTTCGGCCTGACCGGAGATGATGAGCGGCGTGCGCGCTTCATCAATCAGGATGGAATCGACCTCATCAACAATCGCGTAGTTTTGGCCGCGCTGACGGCGATCCGCCACCGCATATTCCATGTTGTCGCGCAGGTAATCAAAACCGAATTCGTTGTTGGTGCCGTAGGTAATGTCGGCGGCGTAGGCGGCGATTTTCGACGCGTTGTCCTGCTGCGACGTAACGGTACCAACGCTCATGCCGAGGAAGCGATAAATGCGCCCCATCCAGTCGGCGTCACGCGTCACGAGGTAGTCATTCACCGTAACCAGATGCACGCCCTTGCCCGAAAGCGCGTTCAGGTAGATCGGCAACGTCGCCATCAGCGTTTTGCCCTCCCCCGTGCGCATCTCGGCAATCTTGCCTTCATGCAGCGCCATGCCACCGATTAATTGCACGTCAAAGTGGCGCATATCGAGCACACGGCGGCCCGCTTCGCGTACCACTGCGAACGCTTCGACCAGCAAGTCTTCCAGCGTTTCGCCGTCGGCGACGCGTTTTTTGAACTCGGCGGTCTTGCCGCGCAACTCGTCATCGGAAAGCGCTTCAAGCCGCTCCTCAAGCGCGTTGATCTTGATCACATTGCCGCGAAATTGTTTGAGCAGGCGATCGTTACGGCTGCCGAATATTGTTTTTAGAAATTTGTCGATCATGATCTTGAACTGCGCGCGAAAAAGGCGCGGGAAATGCGGCCGCCCGAATAACGGCGGCCAAGGTTGCGGATGTAGCAAAGCCAGCCAGCCGCCGCAAACACGAAACCATGCTGACAATGCGAAGCGGGCAAAACTCTAGATTCTATGTGCAGCGGCAGTGAGCGCTCGGCCTGCGGCGATGAACGCCACAGCGAAAGCGCGAAGTTCGCGCTACTGAACCGCGAGGAAGCGGCCGGGATTCTGCGCGACGCCGTTGAGGCGCACTTCGAAATGCAGGTGCGGACCAGTAGAGCGGCCGGTGGTCCCAACGCGGGCAATGCGTTGTCCGCGCACGACGAGGTCGTCTTCCTTGACAAGGAGTTCGGAGCCATGCGCGTAACGCGTGACGAGCCCGTTTCCGTGGTCAATCTCGACGCTTTTGCCGTAGGCGGGATGATAATCAGCATAAATCACTTTGCCGCTGGCGGCTGCATTGATTGCGGTGCCGGTTTCGGCAGCGAAGTCCACGCCTTCGTGGAAGGTTTGATGGCCGTTAAACGGGTCAATCCTGTATCCGAAGTTCGAGGTGTAATTTACGTTTTCAACGGGTGGCAGCGTAGGCAGGAACTTGCGCTGCGCGCTTCCTTCAACCAAAAGCGCTTCCAGCACCGAGAGTTGGTCGGCCTTGACGTCGACGTTTTTGTTCAATTCACCCAATTGCCTGGCGAAATCGCCAATTGAGAGCGGTGCGCCGACCGTCGCGGCTCCGCCGCGACCGCTATTGGCTGTAGCGCTCGGCAACTCTGCGGGCTTCAGACCGGCCACCTTGGCAAGTTTTTCACCCAGCCCGTCCAGCCGCAGCATGTGCGCCTGCACCTCACCGAGCTTGAGGGCAAGGTTGTTAATGTTGTCCTGAATCTGTTGCTGGCGCTCTTTTGCTTCAGCGTGCTGATCGGCCAGAAGCACGCTGCGTATCAGCGGATGATTGCTGGTGGCGGCGTACCTGATCGACAGGTAATTAGCGAGCGTAGCCGTCAGACCCAGCGCCAGCAGCGCGACGAACGTCAGGCCGATGACCTGCGGAACGCCAACATTCAGCGATTTCTTGGTTCTAAAATCACCCGAAACAACGATAATTTGCAAGTGAGATTCCTCAATTTTCCCGGCGCTGGCAAGGCACTCTACCCGCGTCCCAAAGCGCTGACCCAATTTCTGGATCGTCTGCCCGCTTTGAGCTCTGCGTTATTACATGCCCGCGAAGGATCACGTCAATTCGATGTGTTGATCGAGGTCGTGCCGGAGCGTCTTAAGCGCTTTGTGGTGTCAATGTCGGCCTCGGGATCAACGCTGAGTATTACGGTGGCCTCCGCTGAAGCCGCGCATTTGACGCGGCTACTGAGCACCGAAATGCTCACGAAACTGGACCGTAAGAGGTTGAAATTTAACGAAATTTCGTTGAAGACGCAATCAAACAGTGCATCGGTCCCTCGGGCACGGGTATTGCCGGAGATTGAATCTCAGCGAAAACTGAATGCAGTCGCTAGCCGCATCAAGAGTGAGCGCATGCAAACTAGCCTCAAACGATTAGCGAAGACATTGGCGAATCGGTAGCCGGAAAACCCCATTTGGCCGAAACGGCATCCCGTCGAGCGCGGAAATCGCAACCGGGAGCGCGCTAAAAGGACAAGCTTCTTCACAAATCATGCTGCGGAAGGCGCGCCACCTGTCAATTCGCGGATGGTGCGAATTGTTCTGCTTCCAGTGCGGCAAAACTCCCGCAGAATTTCACGACACCTCGATCAATCACTACAGCGCGATCTGCCACTGCGCGCGCAAAATTGAGATTCTGTTCCGACAGCACCACACACAGCCCTTCTCGCTTGAGCGCCTGAACGCTTCGGGCGATGTGCTCCACAACGATGGGGGCGAGCCCTTCCGACGGTTCGTCGAGCAGAATCGCCTTTGGATTACCCATCACTGTGCGCGCAATCGTGAGCATTTGCTGCTCGCCGCCGGACATTTGGCCACCGGGTCGCTCGAGCATTTCACCGAGCTTGGGGAACAGTTCACACACGCGCGCCACCGTCCAGCGCGGCGCGTCGGTGACGTTCTGTCGCGACGGCTGACGCCCCACTTCGAGATTTTCGGCAACCGTCAGATCAGTGAAGATGCACCGCGCTTCGGGCACGTAGCCCAGCCCACGTCGCGCGATCTCATGTGGCGTCAAATGCGTGATGGCCGCGCCGTCAAAACGCACATCGCCAGTCACGCCAGGCATGAGCCCCATGATCGCGCGCATCGTCGTCGATTTGCCAGCGCCGTTGCGCCCCACGAGCACGAGTACTTCTCCCGCCTTCGCCTCGAAACTCACGTCGAACAACAGTTGCGCGCGGCCCTGAAACGCGTTGAGTGCCTTGACTTCAAGCATGTGGAGCGACCCCGTCAATCTTCACCCCACCAAGATACACAGCGCGCACCTCGGCGTTATCGCGAATTTCGGCAGGCGTGCCATTGGCGATGATGCGGCCACGATTCATCACGATGATGCGATCGGAAAAAGTGAACACCACGTCCATGTCGTGCTCGGTGAACAAGAGCGCCACCGAGCGCGTACGACACACGCTGACGGCCAGTTTCATCAGGGCTTCGCGCTCGGTGGCTGACATGCCTGCGGTCGGCTCATCCATCAGCAGCAGACGCGGCTCGTTGCCCAGCGCCACGGCCAGTTCCAGCCGTTTCAAATCACCGTAGGCCAACTCGGAGGCAAGCCGGGTTCCCTGCTCCGCGAGACCGACGTCCGCGAGTAACGACACTGCCTGAGCCACATGTTGACGACTCGCCCACGACAGCACGGATGCCGCGCTGCGGGCATGACTAATCAGCGCCAGCTGCACGTTTTCGCGCACGGTCATCGACCTGAACGTCGCCGAAATCTGGAACGTTCGCGCAACCCCCTTGCGGAACAACGCCTCGGGCTGCATGCCCGTGATGTCATCGCCATAAAGCATCACGCGACCTTCGTCAGGCATCAACTGCCCGTTAACCAGATTGAAGCTCGTTGTCTTGCCTGCACCGTTGGGGCCGATCAGCGCGACGGACTCGCCCGCAGCAACCGAGAAATCAATGCCGCGCACGGCGGTGACGCCGCCGAAGGATTTTTTAAGCCCCGTAACCTTCAGAGCCAATAACTCGCTCTCCCGCAGTGCGCCAGAGGGTGGGGGTGAGGGCCGTTGCTCGGAAGAGCCAACCTCGCTTTGCATATCCACCGCCCTCACCCTAGCCCTCTCCAGCACTACGGGAGAGGAGACTTTGGCGACGCAAAACGCTTGTGAAGAAGGGCCCGACCGTGCCCACAATCCCGCGCGGAAACAGCATTACGAGCGTCAGGATGATTGCCCCCAACGCTGCCCGCCAGTACTCGGTCGAACGCGCCAGCGTGTCCTGCAACCACGTGAACGCCGCCGCGCCCATAATCGGTCCGGCAAGCGTGTTGATGCCGCCGAGCAGCACCATCACCAGCGCATCCACTGACCGTGGGATGCCCAGCACTTCTGGCGAAATGCTGCCTTTGGAAAAGGCATACAGCGCGCCGGCTACACCCGCCAACGCGCCCGCAATGACGAACGCCATCCACTGCAAGCGGCGTGGCGACAGCCCAATCGAGCGCGCCTTCACCGGCGCATCACGCGCGGCACGCAGGCTGTAACCGAGCGGTGTGTGCACGATCCAGCTGCACACCAGCAATCCCGCGCCCGCGACTGCGAGCACCATCCAGTAAAAGTGCGCTCGATCCGACAGCCAGTCAGGCGGCCAGATTCCGACGAGGCCATTGCTGCCACCAGTCATCGCGTCCCACTGAAAAATGATCGACCAGGTAATCTGCGCAAACGCCAGCGTGAGCATCGCCATGTAAGTGCCGCTTAGCCGCACGCTGAACCAGCCGAACAGCAGCGCCGCCGCAGCCGCAAGCACAACGCCGCAACCCAGCGCAGGCATAAATCCAAGCCCCGCCTTCACAGCGAGCGCTGCGCCATAAGCTCCCAATCCGAAGTACGCTGCATGCCCGAACGAGCCCATGCCACCGGGTCCGATGATGAGACCAAGACTGGCCGCGAACAGCGCGAACACGATGATGTCGACGGCCAGCACCAGCGAGTATTCGCCAACAAGCGCGGGCAACACTGCAAGTGCCGTGATGACTACCGCGAGCGCAATCCACCTGTTGCGTCCCGGTGGCGAGATGGGCAACTGCGCAAGCGCAGCCTCACGCGACGGCGCAGCATGCGAAAGCGCACGCCCAAACAGACCGTGTGGCTTGAACACCAGCACTAGTGCCATCACGATGAACTCAGCCACCAGCGTGAGCTTGCTGAACTCAAACGCCACGCCAAAAAACGTCACCTCACCAAGCCCGATACACCACGCTTTCACCAGCGAAATGATGATCGCCGCGACGAACGCGCCGGGCAAACTTCCCAGCCCTCCAACCACAACCACTACAAACACATCGGCAATGATCGTTAAATCCATCGCCAGATTTGCTGGCTCCCGCGGCAACTGCAACGCACCACCAATTCCCGCCAGAAAGCTGCCCAGCGCGAAAACTGCGGTGAACAAAAGCTTCTGGTTGACGCCAAGCGCGTCGGTCATCTCACGATCCTGCGTCGCCGCGCGCAGCAGCAGGCCGAAGCGCGTTTTCTTGAGCAGCGTGGTTAGCGCAAGAAGCATCAACACGCCAAGCACGATCAACAACAAATCGTAAGTCGGAAACGCCTTGCCAAAGATCTCAATCGCCCCCGTGAACCCTGGCGCGCGCGGCCCCAGCAAATCCTCCGGCCCCCAGATTGCGAGCGCTGCGTCCTTGATAATGAGCACAAGACCAAACGTCGCAATCAGTTGCAGCAATTCCGGCGCATCGTAAATGCGGCGCAGGATCAAAAACTCAGCTGCCAGGCCGACTACCGCCACCGCCAACCCCGCCACCAGCACACCGCCCCAGAAGCCCAGCGCACCGCCCACCGTCGTCGCCACGCTGTAAGCGACGTAAACGCCCAGCATGTAGAACGAGCCATGTGCGAAATTGACGATGCGCGTTACGCCGAAGATAAGGGAGAGACCTACCGCAACGAGGAAAAGCGAAGACGCTGACGCCAAACCGTTCAACGTCTGGATGAGGAAGGAGGACAACATGGGCGTAACAATAGCGGGTTCGCGGTTCTAGTCCCCTCGCCCCGTCTTTGTCCCCTCGCCCCTTGCGGGAGAGGGAGCAAGCCCTACCGCAACTGGGGGGACCTTACTGCGGACGAACCCGCTTGACCTCTTCATCCGTCGGCTGCACATCTTTGCCATC
>JAYUWL010000021.1:0-2505 GCA_043753585.1 Burkholderiales bacterium | reverse complement strand
GTCGAGGCGAAGCGATGCGGGTTGTGAATTACCTCGAAAAAATCGGTCGCCAGCGTGAGGCCCTGCTGGAGGCCGAAAAACTCGCGAAAAATGACCCGACCGATTGGCAAGTACAGGAAGCCTTGTTGCGTGCATACGACCGCGACGGCTATGTCGAAGAAGCGCTGGCCATTCGCCGCGCACAATTTGACGCAGGCCCAACTGTGGATCGGTTTCAGGCGTTGTTGAAGGCAGTCACGACCGCCCGGCGGGATGACGCTGCGATGCGCGAGGAACTATGGAATGCGCTCGCCGAGCGCGAGTTGCAGCAGCAAAAGCAACCCGTTTCAGCGTTCACCCTGCGCTACGGAAGGGGCAACGTCGAGCGCAACGGCGGCAAGCCAGCGCGCAATGTGTCGCTACGTGCCGAAATTCTGTGTGCAGAGAAAAAGTGGCTCGACGCGCTTGCACTGGTTCAACCTCCGAACGTCTGCGCCGATACCGTTTTGGCGCACATTGCAAGACATCTACCCAAGTCGCACAACGAAGACGCAATTACCCTGCTCAAGCGCGTCTTTGAATCCATGATGCCGCCGGCGCAAACGCCGTACAAGGAAGTGCTGGCGCTGGTGAGCGAAATTGCGCGCCGCATGGAGCCGGAACGGCGCATTGTATGGCTCGACGGCCTGCGCGCGCAGTACCGCGCCAAGCGCAATTTCATTGCGGGATTGCCGGACGGGAAATGAGCTGCGAGTGATTTGAAATGGCGCCGGGCATGGATAGACCAGACCCGCGAAGCATCCCGCCCGCCCGCTAAACTCCCGTGCAATGACCATCGACGAATTTATTGCCTGGGGCAGCAAGGCCAGCGGCAGCGAGATCGCAAACGCGCACACCTTCACCCGCGAACTGTGTATTGCGCTTGACCTGCCGCCGCCCAATCTGGCGAAGGATGACAACGCCGCTAATGACTAC
This sequence comes from Burkholderiales bacterium, assembly GCA_043753585.1. Taxonomy (GTDB): domain Bacteria; phylum Pseudomonadota; class Gammaproteobacteria; order Burkholderiales; family Casimicrobiaceae; genus Casimicrobium. The sequence continues at coordinate 1,551 of JAYUWL010000021.1, read as the reverse complement.
GTATTTGAGCGCAGCGTGGTGTTTCAGCATGGCGACGGCAGCAGCACCACGAAATTTATCGATTGCTATCGGCAAGGTGCGTTTGTCCTCAAAAACAAAAAAGTGCGGGCCGACATTGCGAGCAAAAGCTTTGACGACGCCACACGCCGCGCTCCCATGTGGAGCGGCTGGTGCTGCCCACCGTCATCATGCCGCTGCGCGAGGATTGGGCTAACGTGCAGGCCGCCTGCAAACTGTCACCGCAGAATCGCCTGGTGCGGACGGCGAAGTGAACGTCACGCTTGCCAAACAGCAGGGCGAGATTCACGCGGATTTGATGGTGGGCGCGAATATCGCGTCTGCACAGTCGTTGCAAGCCAACGCGAGCCTCAGCAATCGTGGCGTGCAACTCTTCAGCGCAGGTTTCATAGTTACCGAAGCAGAGGCCAACGCGCTCCTCCCCGCCGTTCTGCGCCCTCTCCCGCAGGCGGGAGGAGGTTGGGGTGAGGGCCGTCGCGCAGCAGAACACTCGGTGATTCGCGAATACCGAAATGGTCGCGACCTGACCGACGTCCCGCGCAACGTAAAAGTTATCGACCTCTTCGGCCTCACCGCTGACGAAGTACGCAAACAGTATCCGGCGATTTACCAGCGCGTCCTCGAACGCGTAAAGCCCGAGCGCGATCAAAATGCACGCGCTGGCCGCCGGAATAAGTGGTGGCTCTTTGGTGAAACAAACCCGAAGTTACGTGACCAACTTCGCGGCCTGCCCCGCTACATCGCCACCGTCGAAACCGCGAAACACCGTACGTTTCCGTTCCTCGACGCCAGCATCCTGCCGGACAACATGCTCGTCGCTATCGCCACAGATGACGCGTGTTTGCACGGCGTACTGTCGAGTCGCGCTCACATTTCGTGGGCGCTCGCAGCAGGCGGAACACTCGAAGATCGACCTCGGTACAACAAAACCCGCTGCTTCGAAACCTTCCCCTTCCCCACGCCTGAAACCGGCCTCACGCCCGCGCTCAGCGCGCGCATCGCCAGCCTCGCCGAAGACATCGATGCGTATCGCAAACGGGTACTCGCGTCCGGCAACGGCCTGACCCTCACCGGCCTCTACAACGTGCTCGAAGCGCTGCGCGAAGGCCGCGTGCTGACAGCAAAAGAAAAGGCCATCCACGACGCCGGGCTGGTCGCGGTGCTCAAGTCGCTGCATGATGAACTTGACGCGGCGGTGCTTGCGGCTTACGGCTGGGCCAACATCACATTGCCGCGCGACGAACAAACGCTGCTGGCGCGACTGGTCGCGCTGAACGCCGAGCGCGTTGCCGAAGAGGCGAACGGAAAGATCGCCTATCTGCGCCCCACCTATCAAAACCCGGCGTTCCGCGGCACGGCGGTCGAGGCGGTGGCGGAGCAAACCACGCTCGCCATCGACGCACCGCAACCGAGCGATGCAGTCGCCGTGCCGCAGCAACGCATCAACGCCAAAGCCCGCAAACTGGTGTGGCCGCGCACCCTGCCGGAGCGCATGAAAACCATCGCGACGCTGCTCGCCGGATCAACCGCGCC
>JAYUWL010000020.1:0-7752 GCA_043753585.1 Burkholderiales bacterium | reverse complement strand
CGCATCGTCGGGTGGCACCGTCACCAGCATTACCGCAGGCACCGGGCTGACCGGCGGTCCGATCACCAGCAGCGGGACCATTGCCGCGGACACGACCGTCTTGCAGCGGCGCGTTGCGTCGAGCTGCCCCGCTGGCTCTAGCATCCGAGCTATTGCCGCAGACGGCACCGTGACCTGCCAGTTGGACGCCATCGGCACGGGAACCCTCACCAGCGTTGCCACCGGCGCGGGGTTGACGGGCGGGCCCATCACCAGCAGCGGCACCATCAACCTTGCCAGCACTCAGTTGCTGCCGACGCTTGCATGCGCTGCGGATCAAACCTTGAAGTGGAACGGCTCGATATGGGCCTGCGCCACTTCCGGTGCCCCGGCCGCGTCTGTTGCAGCCCCGCAAGACACTGTTATCACGGCTATCGACAGTACCGGCCTTGTCGGCTGGTACTCTGCAATCACTGTCGCGCCGGACGGGCTGCCGGTCATCTCGTACTACGACCGAACCAATCGAGACTTGAAGGTGGCCAAATGTGGCAATCCCGCCTGCACAGCGGGCAACATCGTCACCGCTGTTGACACAGCTGGCGGCGTGGGCGAGTTCACCTCCATCACCATCGGTGCCGACGGTCTGCCGGTGATTTCGTACTACGACGCAACCAACGGCGATTTAAAGGTGGCGAAGTGCGGCAACGCCGCATGCACGGCTGGAAACACCGTCACAGCGGTGGATACCGTCGGTAACGTCGGCAAGTACACGTCCATTGCCATCGGCGCTGACGGACTGCCTGTGATGTCGTACTTCGACGCAGTTAACGGTGACCTGAAGGTAGCCAAGTGCGGCAACGCCAACTGTTCGGCGGGTAACACCCTTAACGCCGTAGACACTATCAGCAGCAGCGGCGTGAGCACGTCCATCGCTGTCGCCCTGGACGGCCTTCCAGTGATTTCGTACATACTCGGCAATGGCGCTTGGGTAGTTTTGAAGTGTGGCGACGCCGCTTGTTCGCCGGCACTGTTGAAGGCCCCTAACGCATACGGCAGCTTCGCCGCGGGCTCGTCTATCGCAATGACTATTGGTAGCGATGGATACCCCGTGATTTCGTTTTATGGTCAAGGTCAAGTGGCAGGTGATTTAATTTTGGCGCACTGCGCTGACCAAGACTGCTACCGGAACCCCTCTGGAGGTGCAACCGGTACTCGCACAAACAGGGTTGATACGGTAGGGGATGTGGGACAGTTCGCCTCGCTGGCCATAGGAGCCGATGGCATGCCGGTGATGTCCTATATCGACATAACCAACAGCGCTTTAAAAGTTGCAAAGTGCGACAACTTGGACTGTTCTGGAGCCATTTGGCTAAGAGCGATTGGCTCGGTAGGAAACGTGAGTCCTGGTAGTACTGGACACACCACATCCATCGCCATCGGAGCTGATGGGACACCCGTGATTTCGTTTCACGAGACAACCGCCGTTGGTGCTGGTGCTCTGAAAGTCGCAAAGTGCAGCAACGCGTCTTGCGCGCCGTTTTTTAGGCGTCGCTGACCGCGTCGGGTGACTCATATTGACGCCGGTTTATCGTAAGATCGCAGAAACGGAGCGTGGCTGTGTGCCGTCCTCGATGTCGCTTTGTAAACGCTTCAGGAGACTTTGATCATCATCTTCGGTCGCCACACCGCGAGCACGACATTCACCACACAGAGCGCAATCAGCAGCCACACCATGTTGCGCTCGGATCGAAGCATCGCGTCGAGCAAGCCCGGATCAGTAGCGGAGGCCGCGAGTTCGGTCTGATTGCTGCTTGCGCCCACCAAGCGAACCGTGGCCACGAACACGCTGATACCAAGCACCGCTTAGACCCAGGCCCAACCGGCGTCCTGATACCCGCGCGTGGCCATCATCGCGATTAGGCCACTGACCACGACGACGGCCATTGATGGGATTAGCACATACTGCGCGATGGCTGCAAACAGGTGCCGTGCGGTGGCGAACTGTGCGGATGATGCGCGATTAGCCGTCAGGTTGATGACGAGGCAGGCGGCGCGCCGCCGAAGGAAATCGAGGCGATGTCGTGCACCACCTTCGCGCCAAGTCGCAGCAAGCGGCGACCGTTCAATCGGCGTCCACCAATTTTTCAATGGCCTTGGCATCCACCGGCGTGCCACCGAGGGATGCGCAATCCATGCCCTGCTTCGCGAGTGCAGCGCAGATAGCGTTCAAGCGGGCGTCTTGTGCGGCGCTGTGGTCGAGCAGTTTGTGAATGGCCTGCACCAGCGGGTCATCCAGGTCAGCCGATATTCCGTATGCCGAAAAGCCGATTTTTTTTGCCGTCGATTCGCGATTTTCTTTGGTCTCGGCGGTGATGATGCGAGCAGGTATGCCAACGGCTGTGGCTCCTGGTGGCACGGCTTTAAGCACCACAGAATTCGAGCCCACAGTCGCGCCTTCTCCCACCGTGAAGCTGCCGAGCACTTTTGCGCCCGCGCTGACGGTCACGCCACGGGCTAATGTCGGGTGCCGCTTGGCACCGCGCTCCAACGAGGTGCCACCAAGCGTGACGCCCTGATAAATGGTGCAGTCGTCGTGCACCTCGGCGGTCTCCCCGATCACGATGCCCATGCCGTGATCGATGAACACGCGGCGACCGACGAGCGCGGCTGGATGAATCTCGATGCCGGTGAAAAAACGCGACCACTGCGACACCCAGCGGGCGAGCGTTTTGAAGCCGACGCGCCACAGTGCGTTGGCGATTCGATGAAAGCGGATGGCGTGAAAGCCCGGATAGGACAGCCACACGTTGAGCGCTGACGTGGCCGCGGGATCCTTTGTGCGGATGGCGGTGATGTCTTCGCGAATACGGTCAAACATGAATGCTCCGCTCAACAGGTGTAGGAAATTTGGCCAGCAATCTTATGACAGTTGACGGAATACACGCGAGGGCGGTTCCCGAAGAGCGAAGTGTTTGAGTAGCCGCTGAAAATGCAGAACGAAGAACAGGCGAGCCGTGCGGCTTGGGATTATTCGCAGAAGCATCTGCTGGACGAGTTCAGGGGCGTAAAACTTTTGCCGGATCATACGCACGATGCGGGCCCGCTCCACAGGATAGAAAAAATCGGTACGCGCGCTGGAAGACTTGCTTGGAGAGAAGCTGCGCGCTCCAAACCGCGTTGCAAACAGGATGCTTGCCGCACTTCGAGTGCTTGTAGAGTCCGCGCCACAAGCGAAACGCTTGGCCAATGCGGGAGCGGAATTAAAGTCACGAGACGATCGCCGGCACAACTACACGCCGCTACAACGGAAACACAGTTCCGTTTCTAATGTTCTTAGTTGTGTCAAGCACGAGAATGCGGATTAACAGATTGACAAGGGTTTGATACTGTGAAACGCTGCGATTGGGCGGTCGTTTCACGTCCGACCCGCGCAACTTCCGCACACGACGGCAGTGCGAGGTTCTCAAACATAAGGAGGCACAATGAAGTTATGTACGCAGCTTGGGCGCATCGGTTTTGCGCTGTCGTTTTCCATGGCTTTGCTTGCAGGGCCAGCGCTCGCACAGGCCCCCATCACTTTGCATGGCGCGGTTCAGTTTGCTGACGATCATGCGTTTAATCGTTCGCTACTGAAGTTCGAAGAACTGGTCAAAAAATACTACGGCAAGCCCATCAATTTCGTGCTCCATCGCAATAGCGAACTGGGCCTCGAAAAGGATTACTTCGCGTACATGAATCAGGGCAAGGCGGTTGACTACGGCATCGTTTCGCCCGCCCACATGTCGACGTTTTCCAAAGCAGCGCCGTTCATCGATGCGCCCTTCCTGTTTCGCGACCTCGCGCACTGGAACAAAGTGCTGGATCAGGATGTGCTGAAACCGATTGCCGATGAAGTCGCGCAAAAAGGGGAAGTGATGCTGATTGGCTACGCTGGCGGCGGTACGCGCAACATTTTTGCGACCAAAGCCTTCACCAACATGGCGGAAATGAAAGGCCTGAAAGTTCGGGTTCAGGGCGCGCCGATCTGGAGCCGTACGTTTACCTCCGCAGGCATGGCACCCACCGTCATCGCGTACAACGAGATTTACAACGCTATTCAGAACGGCGTGATTCAAGCCGGAGAGAACGAGGCAGCGGGGGTCGAAGCGATGAAGTTCTACGAAGTTGGCAAGAACCTGAACGTTACCCAACACGCCATCACAATCCGTCCCATCTGCTTCTCAGCGAAGACTTTCAAGACGCTGCCCGCTGACTTGCAGGCGGCCATTTTGAAGGCAGGCAAAGAGGCTGGCGTGTATGGTCGGCAAATTGAATCGTCCGAGGATCAAGCGAAGCTCGATGCCCTCGCCAAGGCGAACAAGCTCACGCTGGTGCCGTTCAAGGATCGCGCCGCCATGCAAAAAGCGGTCGATCCCGTGATGGCGGCTTACGCGAAAGAAATTGGCGCAGAAGCCATTTTTTCACGCATCAACGCGATCCAGTAGGTCACGACTCGTTCCAGGTCTGCGCGCCGCATTCGCGGCAGCGTGGCTTGCTCATTCCGGTGATTGCCGTTCACGCAACGCCGCGTTCGCTTTTATCCTTGCGCTATCACGAAAGGCCATTCCGTGACCCGATTTCTCGACCGTTGGTATCAACTGCTGATCTGGATCATGGCGGTCACCGTCGCCGTGCTGATCATTCCGGTTTCGCTTCAGATTTTCTCGCGTTTCACGGATTTAATTCCCGCGTACATCTGGACGGAGGAGATGAGCCGGTTCTTCTTTATCTGGATGGTGATGTTGGGCGCGATGGTCGGCGTTCGCGACAAGCTGCATTTTGACGTCGACGTGTGGCCCGATTTGTCACCGCGAAAAAACCTGATCCTCAGTTTTTTGTCGAATGCGCTGGTGCTCATCTTCACCGCAGTCATCATCTTGTGGGGCGTTGAATTCACGCGCTTCGGCTGGAATCAAACCTCCGAGCTGGCTGACCTTCCAATGTGGCTCATCTTCATCGCGTGGCCGGTGACGGGCGTGAGCTGGCTGGTGTTTCAGATTGAGCGCTTCCGGGATGATCGCGCTGCCTGGTTGGCGCTGGACAAAGAAAGCAAAGCATGAACAGCGCTGTCGTACTAACGTCAGGCATGGCGTCACTCGTGCTCTTCGGAACATTTTTCGCACTGCTGGTCGCGCGGGTTCCCGTTGCTTTTGCGTTGGGGCTAGCTTCGTTGCCAGTGCTGATCATTGAACCGCGACTGTCGCCGATGGTGATTTTTAACGAAATGTTCAAGTCGTATAACTCGTTCATCCTGCTCTCTGTACCGTTCTTTCTGCTCACGGCAAACCTGATGAATGTGGGCGGAATTACGGATCGGTTGATGCGATTGTCACGTGCGTTAGTCGGGCATTTTCCAGGGGGGCTGGCGCAGATCAACGTGATCCTCTCGGTGTTCTTCGCAGGCATTTCCGGTTCGTCCACGGCCGACGCAGCGAGTCAGGGCAAGCTGTTCATCGAAGCCCAGGTGAAAGAAGGTTACGACCTGTCGTTTTCCATCGCGATCACGGCGGTATCGGCCGTGCTGGCGGTGATCATCCCGCCATCGATCCTCATGGTGGTGTGGGGCGGCGTGATCTCCACCTCGATTGGTGCGATGTATCTGGCGGGCGTGATCCCGGGCCTCCTCATCGGGCTCGCGCAAATGGCCACCGTGCATGCATACGCCAAACGGCGCAACTATCCGGTATATCCGCGTTCGAACTTGATGGAAATCGTGAAAGCCTCACTGGTCTCAATTCCCGCGCTCATGACGCCACTGATCATCGTCGGCGGTATTCTGGCGGGGTGGTTTACGGCGACAGAATCAGCCGCGGTGGCGGTGCTCTACGCGGCCATCCTGTCGATTTTCTATTACCGCGAAATGGGACTGCAACAGCTTTGGACTGCGCTGGTCGAAACCGGAAAGCTCTCGGGCGCAGCGCTCTTTTGCGTCGGCACGGCCTCCGTCTTTGGTTGGTTGCTTGCGTATTACCAAATTCCCAAAGCGCTACTTTCCGGCGTGGAAGGCTGGAACTTGGGCATCATCGGCACCGGCTTTTTTATCGCCGTCGTGTTCCTGATTGTTGGTTGTTTCCTCGATGCAATTCCCGCCATCATTATCGTCGGCACGACATTGCAACCGCTCGCCGCAGCCTCTGGAATGCACCCGGTCTCATTTGCAATCATCGGAATCGTGGCGCTCGCGTTCGGTCTTGTTACGCCACCTTACGGCATGTGTTTGATGATCTCGTGCGCCGTGGCGAAAGTGCCGCTCAAGTTTGCGATTAAAGACACCATGATCATGTTGATCCCAATGCTCATTGTGCTGGCGCTACTGATCGTTTTTCCGGAAATTCCGTTGTTCTTGCCGCGCTGGGTATCGCCTGATTTATTGAAGTAGTTGCCATGAAGTACTCGAAGCTGTGTGATGGTTTCGGCATTGAAACGAGTGACCTCGATCTCGCGCAGATTGATGATGCTGAGTTCGCAGAACTGTGGGAGGCGTGGCTCGCGCATCACGTGTTAGTCATTCGGGCGCAGTCGCTGACAACGCATCACTTTCATGCGTTTGCGAAGCGTTTCGGACAACCGGAACCGCACGTCATTGACCAGTTTCATCACCCCGAGATTTCAGACATTCTCATGCTTTCCAACGTGAAGAAAAACGGCGAACCGACCGGCCTGCAGGATGCTGGCACGTACTTTCACACCGACTATTCGTACCTCGAAATTCCCGCTCGTTGCACCATGCTCTATTCGCTGACCGTTCCGCAGGAAGGCGGTGCAACGTTGTTCGCAAATCAGACGGCAGCGTACAACGACTTGTCCGCTGATATGAAGAAGCGGATAGACCCGTTAATCGGTCGACACCGCTACGGAAATCGTGACGATCTCAACGAAAAATCACGCACCGTAGCTTCGGTGCTGAGCGATGAGCAAAATAACAGGATGCACTGGGTGCGCCATCGCATCGCTCGACCGCATCCGTTGACCGGACGCAAGGCGCTGTACTCAATTTCCGGAAGTTCGTTTGGCATAGAAGGAATGCCCGACGACGAAGCGATTGAATTGCTAGACGAGCTCAAGCGTCATTCGACCCAGCCGCGCTATCAATACGCGCTGAAGTACGGTGTCGGGGATGTGGTCGTGTGGGACAACGCCGCGCTACTTCATTCGGCCACGCTGACGCCACCCGCGCACGCGCGTACGCTGTGGCGCATCACCATCAAGGAAGATCCGGCGAAGCTTGAAGTGCTACCGTCGTTACGCGACGCTTAAGTACCGCTGAGTCAGCGCGACCCAATACGCGGAACCTACGCCAATGTTGGCGTCGTTGAAGTTGAAGCCAGGGTTGTGCACCATGCAGGCGCTGGTCGGTTTGCCGTCCATGCCAAGCCCGCCGTCGCCGTTGCCGATGAACAAGTAGCAGCCGGGCAACTTCTCAAGCATAAACGCGAAGTCCTCGCTGCCTGTGAGTGCCGGCGCGGGATAAACCACCTTCTCGTCACCGACCAGATCGCGGGCCACGCCGTACGCAAATTCTGTCTCTGCCTGGGTATTCACGAGCACGGGATAGTTGCGTTGATAATCAATCTCGGCACGCACACCAAAGCTCTCCGCCTGTGCGTTTACCAGCGCACAAATCCGTGTCTCCAGCGTGTTCCTCACTTCGCGATCCAGCGAGCGCACGCTCAGCTTCAGCGTCGCGCTGGCCGGGATCACGTTGTTGGCGATGCCAGCGTTAAGCGCGCCCAC
>JAYUWL010000019.1:0-23253 GCA_043753585.1 Burkholderiales bacterium | reverse complement strand
ATCAACTTCATTCCGTTGATTGATGTGCTGCTGGTCGTGCTCATTTTCCTGATGGCGTCGACGACGTACAGCAAGTTCACCGAGTTGAAAATTTCGCTGCCCGAGGCGGACGCCGAGAAGCAGGCAACCCGAGCTAAGGAGGTCAACGTTGGTGTTGACGCGGCAGGGAAGTACGCCATTAACAAACAGGTGTTCACCTTCACGACCGTGTCTGCGCTCGCGCAAGCGCTCAAAGACGGCGCAGCCGGTATCGCCGATCCGGTGATCATCATCAATGCCGACGCGGCAGCAAAGCATCAGGATGTTGTGCACGTGATGGAAGCCGCGCGACTGGCGCAGTATTCGAACATCACGTTTGCAACGCAAACGCCGACCGCGCCGGGGAAATAGCCGCGTTCGCCAACGTCATAGCGAGCGGCAATTCCTCAACCGATTCCTCCCACGCTGCTTATGTTTTCCACGCTGCTTGAACGGACGTGGTGGGCGAAAAAAGCGACCTGGCTATCGCGGTTGTTGACACCGCTCTCAGCACTTTACGGCGCGATTACGGGCATTCGCCGGGAGCTCTACAGTCGCGGCTTTCTGGCGCGCTCGCATCCAGGCGTACCGGTGCTGATTGTTGGCAATGTGGTGGTCGGCGGCGCAGGCAAGACGCCCGTGGTGCAGGCCATCGTGCGCTGCCTTCAACAGGCCGGATATCGGCCCGGAATCATCAGCCGTGGCTATCCGGTCAGCCCGAAAACACCACGCCGTGTGACCGTGCGCTCGATCGCGACCGACGTTGGCGATGAGCCGCTGTTGCACTTCGCGCTCGGAGTGCCGGTGGTCGTCTGCGCGAGTCGCGTGGCTGCGGCGACAGCACTTTTGAAGCAGAACCCTGAGGTCAACATTCTGGTGGCGGATGACGCGCTTCAACACTACGCGTTGATGCGCGATATTGAAGTTGAGGTGATTAGCGCTGAGCGCCGCTATGGCAATGGCAAGTTGCTTCCGGCTGGTCCGTTGCGCGAGCCTCGCGCCCGCGCTAGCGCTTGCGACGTTCGACTGATGCCGTCGTGGGTGACGCCAGTCGGGCGCTATAAAGACGGCAACCACCACGTCGTACGACGCAGGTTAGGGGACGCCTACGCACTGGTCGAGCCAGGTCGCAAGACGCCGCTGGCCACTTTCGCGCAGTCGCGCCCAGCCATCGTGGCCGGTATTGCCAATCCCAAACAGTTTTATGATGCCCTGGTGCGCACGGGCGTGCAAGGGAAATTGTTCGCGTTTGCCGATCACTACAACTTTAGTGCCGCAGATTTTGAGGCCATGGGTGAGCGGGCGATTTTGATGACCGAAAAGGACGCTGCCAAGTGTCGCAACTTTGCTGATCAACGCATGTGGGTCGTACCCCTGACCGTTCATCTGGCACCCGAAACCAAGCGTAAACTTATGCTGCTCGTGCGTAATGCGAGCGAAATTTACGCTCTAAATCACGCCACAAGACCGGTGCCGTAATCGAGATTGGAAGATGGATCCTAAACTGCTGGAAATACTAGTCTGCCCCGTGACCAAAGGGCCATTGATTTATGACAAAAAAAATCAGGAGCTGGTTTCGAAGTCAGCGCGTCTGGCCTATCCCGTCAGGGACGATATTCCCGTCATGCTGGAGGAAGATGCGCGGCGCTTGAGCCCGGAAGAGGTCGAAGCTTTGGTGTGATGTTGTGAGTTTTATCGTGGTCATCCCTGCGCGTTATGGCTCGACGCGCTTTCCCGGCAAACCGCTGATCGACTTGAACGGCAAACCGATGGTGGTGCGGGTAGCCGAGCGGGCGTCAGTGTCGAGTGCAGAACAGGTGCTGGTCGCCACAGATGATGCGCGGATCGCCGCGGCATGCGAAGCGTGGGGTGTGGCCTGTGCGATGACGCGAAGCGATCACCTGACCGGTACCGACAGACTCTCGGAGGTCGCCACGGACCTCAATCTCCCGGATGACGCAGTCGTTGTGAATGTGCAGGGTGACGAGCCCTTGATTCCCGCAACCGTGATTGATCGGGTGGCTGCTGTGCTCGAAGCCAATCCGAAAGCGTCCATTGCAACGCTATGTCACCCGATTCACGACGTGGCCGATATTGCCAATCCGAATGTCGTGAAATGTGTTGTCGGCGAGATGGGTGAAGCGCTGTACTTCAGCCGTGCCCCGATTCCCTATGCTCGCGACGCGTGGCGGAATGGTATTGAGTTTGTGCCCGAAGCCATGCCAATTTATCGTCACATCGGGCTCTACGCCTATCGCGCGGGCTTTTTGCGGGGATTCCCGCAGCTCTCGGTGCCCGCCATTGAGCGCTACGAGGCGCTGGAACAATTGCGCGCTCTGGCGCACGGTTTTCGCATTGCGGTGGGTGTCGTCGCGGACGCTTTGCCGCCTGGCATCGATACGCCTCTAGACTACCAGCGGTTGAAAGCCAGCTATTCGGCCAGCGGCGACACTTTCAAAATGTAGTACCGGGTGTCGCCAAAACAGCTGGTTGGCAGCCCGACTTTTTCGGTGTAGTGCAAAGCGACCCGCTTGCCCACATTCCGGTTGATAGCGCTGGCGACGGTTTCATCCCAAACCGTGAAAAAAAATTTCTCCGGCAGCGCCCCCGGCAAGATCACCATGTTGAGTTCGCCCTCCCATGTCTTGCAAACCCAGCCTTTGCGCGAGAATTTCTGCACCACCCCAGCGCGTTCGCCATCAGAATAGCTCCACTTCCAGACGATCACGCCGTACAAACCGCTCAATACCGCCACCGCCATGAGTAAAAAAAATAGTGGCAGGATGAAGCCCCGGTCAGCTTTGCGCGCTTTTTTGATGACCTCGGTGTGGAAAAGAATTCGCTTTTGAGACATAATATAGGCCGTTGAAAATGCAACGTTTTCTGCAACTCTAATATGTTCTTTTGCGACGTTACCAAGTTGTTTTACACGACTTGGCGACGGGGTAGGGAATTGAGGTGCGGGGGCGTAACCCAGGATGTTGATGTCTATGCTCGATCCAAACCAGATCGCCAAATTTCGTCAACAAACGGCGACCCCGCGCAAGCGCTCGGTGGCCGGCAGTTGGACCAGGCTTTGCGGAACCTGCAAGCAGCCCGCCATTATCCGCGGCGGCAAAACGCGCAAGGTGGGTGGGCGCACGGTATTTACGTGCGCGGGTTGCTTGACCAAACTTCTCGAAAAATCCGAGGACGGAGACAACGACGCTGACAAGACGGGAACCGGCGGCTAAAACCGCTGCCGCGAAAAAAAACGCCATCCTTTCAGTTGGCGTTTTTTGTTTACCTGCGCGTTAGCATCCCCATGTTTCAAACGCGCTTCAAGCGCGGCTGACCGCTATTTAGTCTGCGTACGCTTTGGCGGCCTGGATGATGGGCGACCATTTGGTTATTTCCGCTGCCAGCAATGCTTTGGCACCAGCTGATGTTTGCCGGTCCGCAGGCATGATTTCTGCACCCAGATCTTTCATCTTCGCGACAAATCCGGGATCCTTGACTGCAGCTTGCAATGAGGACTGCAGTTTGGTCACTACATCGGACGGCGTGTTTTTGGGTGCATACAGGATGTGCCAGACGCCGACTTCAAAACCAGGCAACTCGCTGGCTAGTGGCGGCAGCTCCGGGAAGTTCGCGAGTTTCGCTTTGCTGGTCACCGCGTAGGCTTTTACTTTGCCGCCCTTGATCTGGCCAGACGTATTGGTCGTTTGATCACACATCAGGTCAACATTGCCGCCGAGTAGTGCAGTCATCGCCGGGCCGGTGCCCGAGAACGGGACGGTAGTCAGCTCTGTCTTCATCGCGTTTTGCAGCAACAAGCCACACAAGTGCGAAGCTGAGCCGACGCCGGCATTGGCAAGATTGATTTTGTCCTTGTTGGCGCGAACGAAGGCCAGCAGATCTTTGGCGTTGGCTTGTGCCATTGTCGGCTTGGCAATGATCGTCATTGGCACATCAACCACTGCACCGATCGGAATGAAGTCCTCAAGCGGCTTGAAATCGAGTTTGCGGTACAGCGAAGGCGCGGTCGACATCCCGATGTGATGGAACAGGAGTGTGTAACCATCACCCGCGGCGCGAGCGACTTTGCCGGCACCGATGGTTCCACCAGCACCGCCAACGTTCTCCACAATCATGGACCCTTTAAGCTGGGTACCCATTGCCTGAGCCAGCGAGCGCGCAACGACGTCGGTTGGGCCGCCCGCCGCGAAAGGCACGACCACGGAGATCGGTTTGTCGGGGTAGGTGGCAAACGCGCTGGTTGCGGCGAAAGCCACGCCAAGTGTCGCGGTCAGCATCGATATTTTTCTGATCATTTCAGGACTCTCCAGGGTTATTGACTGCTATCGGTCCTAGAACGCGCTCGACGGGCGTCTGTTGACCTGCTGTTGTAATTTTACGAATGCCAACGCCCATCTCATGCGGGTTTCCACCCGCTCCAGAGGCCTAGTTCGCCAGCGCGCACTTTAAAGGCACTGGCTGTCGCTATACCAACAATTGCCGCCACCGTCGTGTCACACACGAGCACTGGCCAGCGTTCGCGCTGCCACGGCGGCACCGCGGCATTCTGAAAGATGTTTTTCGCTGTAACGCAACCTGAGCGCGGTGAGAGCTCAATGGCGTCGCCAGGTTCGCGCATCCGAAGGGCCCAGATTTCTCCCGATAGTGGCAAACGAAGCGCATTGCCGTCTTGCGACTGGATCGATGTAACCTCTCCCGCAACGCCGTGATCGCCCTGCAGAATCAGCGCGGGTTCGCCGTGCCATGGACTGGCGTACCAACGCGGAACATCACGCACGACCCACGCCGTGCCACGGTAAACCCGAAGGGTGGTTACGCGATCGGCACACTGCAAACGAATCGCTTGCGTGGGCGAGTTGCCAGACAGCTGTTGCAACCATTCGCGCAGCGTTTCCGTGCCCGGAACATCAACGCCCGACTTTGCAAGCCAGTCGCGCAAGAGGTTTGCTCTTCGCGGACGCGACAACGCGTTAAACGCTGTCAATTGCAACGCTTGGCCTGCTACGCACTTTTCGGCATCGATTGCAGCCAATTCCTCAAGCAGCACCGCCGCATCCGCCTGATGCGCGGCGGCGCGCGAAAGAGTGGTTTCGGCTGACGGAAACGCGCGAATCAGCTCGGGCCAGACCTGTGCACGGAGGCGATTGCGCGCGAAGCGAACGTCTGCGTTGCTTTCGTCGTCTATCCAGGCAAGCGCGTGTGACGCTGCATAGGTCGCAATGGCGGCTTTCGGCACGCCGAGCAAGGGCCTCTCATAGTGCCCCGCTCTGCCAGGCATCGCTGCTAGCCCCGCTGCGCCCGCACCACGCAGGAGTTGCAACAAAACCGTTTCCGCCTGATCGCGCGCGTGATGCGCCAACACTACGATCTGTGCGTCAACTTTGTCCAGCGATGCGTAGCGGACCGCGCGGGCCGCAGCCTCGATGCCCATCCGTGATTCGCGGTCGACCTGAACCAGGTCGGTTGTAACCGGCACGTCGAGCGATGTACAAATCGCCTCGCAATGAAGCCGCCAGGCGTCGGCATTCGGGCTCAGGCCGTGGTGAACGTGATGCGCAATAAGCTTCCATCGTGTTTGGCACGTGCTCCGCAGTGCGGCCAAGGCATGCAACAGCACCACGGAGTCCACGCCGCCCGACAGCGCCACACAAATCGTTGTGTCATCGGCCCACGAGGCGGCGGCGCGCTTGACGGCCCGATCAACCGCCGCGCCGTTACTGCTAATCGGGAGCTTTGAACGCGCCATAGTCCGCCAGTCGCTCGCGCCGCAGCGAAAGGCGCTGGTCAGGTGTGAATGCGCTCAGGCGGGCGAGTTCTTCAACCAGCACTTTTTTCAGGTTGCCCATCATCGTCACTGGGTCGCGATGCGCGCCGCCAGCAGGCTCGGGCACGATGTGATCGATCAGGCGCAAGGTTTTCAGGCGCTGTGCGGTAATTCCCATGTTTTCGGCGGCTTCAGGCGCGCGCTCGGCGCTTTTCCACAAAATCGACGCGCAACCCTCCGGCGAAATCACTGAATAGGTCGCGAATTGCAGCATGATGGTGACGTCGCCAACCGCAATCGCCAGCGCGCCACCCGAGCCACCTTCACCGATCACGGTGACGATGATCGGGCTCTTCATCTGCGCCATCTCAAAGAGGTTCCGGCCAATCGCTTCCGACTGCCCGCGCTCCTCTGCGCCGACGCCGGGATAAGCGCCAGGCGTGTCGATAAACGTGAAAATCGGCAAACTAAATTTGTCGGCCATTTTCATGAGCCGCAACGCTTTGCGATAGCCCTCGGGGCGCGGCATGCCCCAGTTGCGGAGCACCTTTTCTTTGGTGTCGCGGCCCTTTTGATGCCCGATCACCATGCAGCTCAGGCCGTCAAATTTAGCCAGTCCACCAACGATTGCCGCGTCGTCCGCATAGCTGCGATCGCCATGCAATTCGACGAAATCAGTGAATAGGCCACTGGCGTAATCGAGCGTGTACGGGCGCTGCGCATGCCGCGCTACCTGCGCGACCTGCCAGGGTGTTAGCCTGGAATAAATTGCCTTGTAGAGATCGGCGAGCTTTCTTGTTAGTCTTTTCAGCTCATCGGACACGTCTAGTTGATCGACGCCATGATGCAGCTCGCTGAGTTCATCAATTTTTGTCTGCAACTCGGCAAGCGGCTGCTCAAAATCAAGATAGGTTTGTTTTGCCATGCCGCGAATTGTAGGCGGGCAGCGCTAACTCCTGAGAATCGTCTTTCTTACTTGTCACGCGGCGCGAGGACACCGTTTTCTTTGGTCTCGGGAAGCGGCGCAAAGCGCGCGACCAGCATCATGAGCCCCGCAAAAATCATGAGCAATGGGAGGATTAGGCGCGAACGCCAGCCCAGATCAAAATAACCGTACCAGCCTATGCCCATCGCGATTAACACCTGGCCAGCAACCAGCGATTTTTTGGTGAGTCCGTCGAGCACCATGATCGCCACGCCAGCAACGACCAGCGCGATTGCCACCAGCGTATTCCAGTCCGGAATCCACCCGTAATTCCACCCCAACATGGCGAGTCCGCCTGCTATCAGAACGACCGGTAGGGTTGCATCGCGCATCAAAATTTGTCTCCGCCCAAAATTGTTAAGACTGTCCATGCGAACCACTACAGTTCACACAGATTTTGGTCTTTTCCGGTCTCGCGTGCAATTGGCCAGTGAAAGTAGCGCAAATTGATACGTTGAGTCTCGGTTGCTATTGCGCGTTTGCGCATGCCCAGGCACAGAGCTTGCCTTCCCGTCTTGCAACTGGCCTGAGTGATCCCAATTACCGTCACACTGGATTCACCGTGCTGCCAACGGAACCTCAGCCGAGAAACGCCACTCTACCCACTCATGACGCCTCTCGCTAGTCCCCCCACCAAAGTCCTTTGGCAACGTTTGCTCCGTTGCGCAGCGCTGGCGACTGGCCTGTTAACGTCGCTCGCAGTACATGCGGATGTTGCCCTAAGCCCAAGCCCAACAGTCCCAGCCACAGCTTCAAGCATGACCTCGCGCTCGGTGCGTGTCGAATCAGCAGGCTCAGAAACGTTCCGAATCGTTGATATGGTGTGGACCGACGCCAGCCGTCAACGTGAGATTCCGGTGCGTTTGTATTGGCCTGAAGGCGCGAGCGCGACGGCTGCCGTGCCGCTCGTCGTTTTTTCGCACGGTTTGGGCGGCACCCGAAGCGGCTATTCGTATCTCGGCACCCATTGGGCGAGCCAGGGATTCGCCAGTCTGCATGTGCAGCACGCGGGCAGTGATGGCGCGGTGTGGGGCGGCGGCAATATTTTCAAACTGTTTGGCAACGTCGCGGCGGCGGCGACTGAGGCGAATGCGATCAACCGGGTCAAGGACGTGTCGTTCGCAATCACCTCGATCCTCGCTTCCCAGGACTACGGCTCCGCAATTCAGGCCAATTCCATTGCTGTAGCAGGGCACTCATACGGCGCTAACACGGCGTTGCTGGTAGGGGGCGCAACCGTCGAGCGCGACGGCAAGCCGATGTCCTATCGCGATGAACGCGTGAAGGCGCTCGTATTGATATCGGCCCCGCCATTTGTCGGCGAAGGCGATTTGATCAACGTGCTCGGATCAATCATGGTGCCGACGCTGCATGTCACCGGAACTGACGACGTCATCCGCGTGCCGGGTCACTATTCCGATCTTGCAGATCGCATCGCCGTGTTCGACGCAGTGCGCGCCCCCGACAAAGTCTTGACTGTTTTTAAGGGCGCAACGCACAGCATCTTTACCGATCGTACCGGCTCCGCTGGCGTTGAACTCAATTCTGTGGTCAAGCGGGCTACGCGCGAGCTGTCTGGTGTTTTCCTGAAAAGCGTGCTTGGCGACGCACCGGGCAAAACAGTCGACGACTGGCTGGTGGCGCAGAAATCGCTGTTCGAACGCTACATCGGCGGTGTGCGTGGCGGGCGAGGCTAAGCGACGCCGAATTGGAAACGGACGTCAGTACCCATCGAAAGTACATAGCTATTTGCTAACAGCGCCATTGCATTGGGGCTGCCATCGATTTTTGACGATAGTCGACTTTAGGCCTCATTGTCCGGTATCCCCGCTGAATCAGGGATTGCGCCAAAAAGCCGTCAAAAAACTCAGGATTTCTGACATAATATTGTCCTTAGTGCTGGCCGCGTTTCAGTCGGGACGGGTTGTTCCACTATTGATCGCGAATGGAGGCATTCGTTGTCGCAGTCGGTGCGCCGCTGCCGCAATCCTGTAGGCGTTCGCCGACACACACTCGCTGTTTCGTACGACATACGAACTTGTGGAGGACGTCTAGCCTTATCTTTATTCTTACGTTGTCTTGTTGTCAACGTCGACGTGCTCTCTACTATTTTGAGGAGTCTGCCATGAGCCCCAGCCCAAATAAGAATCACTCGAGCGAAGACAATCATTCGTTATCTGGCATCGGCACAACCAGCAGTACAAGTGTGCCTCGCGAAGGCGACGAAGGCGCATGGACTTTGCCCACGCATGAAACGCCCAATATCGGTGTCGAAACCGAAAAGCCTGGTCGCGTGGACCCAATTGGGGAAGGCAGCTACGAAGGCACACGCGGCTACGCCAACAGCGTTAAGGCCTACCTAGGTTCCGCTAACGTCGATGATGATGCCAAAGCGGCAGCGCCGCATTCAGCAAGCGAAGCTCGCGATATGCTGGATGCCGAGTCTGACGCTGCGAGCCACAGCAAAGCGCCAGGGAAATGAGCGCACAATGAAAAAGAATGCTCAATCCTCCGAAGGCTTACAAAGAATTTCTGACCTCGCCGCTGACATTGGTGTAGCCATGGTGACGACTCTGGACGTGAGCTCGCAGTTGTTAACCAGCCGCCCGATGATGCCGCTCGAAATGGACGACAAGGCGAGCCTGTGGTTTTTCACCAGCAACGCAACCTGTCACGGTCTCGCGCTTGACCGGGTCAACGTGTCGTTCGCAGAACCGAAGAGCGCGTCTTATGTGAGCTTCTCGGGGCGCGCAGCGGTCGTCAGTGATCAAACTCGAATTCACGCGCTTTGGACGCCAATGGTCAAGCCGTGGTTTCCCAAGGGCGAAGACGACCCGACGCTGGTGCTGCTGCGCGTCGATTGCGAAGAGGCGGAATACTGGGACTCGACGAGCAGCAAGGTGGTTCGCATGCTCTCCCGGGCTGCGTCCGCGCTCACCGGTGAGCCCGTCGGCATGGGCGCCCACGAGCACGTGAAAAATCCCGCCGTACCCAGCTGACTCAGGTTCCAGCACTTTCGATACAGTCACCTTTGTAGCCAATCCCGGCGACATTTCTTTAAGGAAATAATCATGAAACTTCAATTCATCCCCAGCATGGCGATTCTTGCGATGGCCATTGCCTTGCCTGCGCAGGCGCTCACCAAGACCGAGTACAAAGCGGCGAGTGATCTGCTCAATGGCGACCGCAAGTCAGACATCACCGCCTGTTCAACCGTCACCGGTAACGCCAAGTCCGTTTGCGTCATGGAAGCGAAGGGCAAGTACACGATCGCTCAAGCTGAGGTCGATGCAAAGTACAAACCAAGCGCAAAGGCTGACATGAAAGTTCGCGACAAGCGCGCGGACGTTGCCTATGACATTGCAAAAGCCAAATGCAAAGAATTGAGCGGCAACCCTAAGGACGTTTGCATGAAGGATGCGAAATCTGCGAAGGTCGCTGCGAAGGCTGACGCAAAAGTTGCGAAAGTGGTTTCTGAGGCGAAGACCGATAACTCCAAAAAAGTGGTTAATGCGCGCAAAGACGCGGTTGAAGATAAAAGCGATGCCGCGTACGCCGCCGCCAAAGAACGATGCGACACTCTTGCAGGTGATTTGAAAACGCGCTGCGTAACTGATGCCAAAGCCAAATTCGGCAAGAGCTGATCACCTGAGCACCCCCAAAAAACCAGCCCCGTATTGAAATGCGCAGACAAGTGGAAGTTTGAAAATTCCTTTGTCTGCGTTTTCAATTCATGACGGAATGGCGTTGTTCGATGCACTACAACTGAAGTGGTGTCGCCTACGCTAGGCTGATCCTGGAATTGGCGGGCTGGCGCTTCTCTGTAAGTGCGCGACCACTTCCCGAACGCCCGGATTAACCCAAAACTTTCGATTCCCGCGACGTTGTGTAGCTCCGTCACATGAAATCAACTGGATTGTTGGACGTGCCGTAAACCAGGGAAGCTACTGGGCTCTGGCTAAAAGCAGCGCCTTCACTACTTCCGTGTCGCCTCGATCACTAGCAATTTGCAGGGCGCTGCGGCCTGATTCGTCGCGTGCGTTCACGTTCGCTCCACGCGCCAACGCTGCTCGCAATGCGTTGACGTCGTTGATGCGAATCGCTCTGAACATGGCCTCCTCCGCTGTGCTGGCAACGCCTTGCCGGGTGCTGGCGCTCGCGGCAGCCCTGGTGGACTGCGGACTCATTGATGGCGCGGCGGGCGGCCCTGCGGCCCCCGCCATCTCGCCTGATGTTGTCGCAGGAAACGCGTTGGGTGGTGCTGCTCCTGCTGTCGGTGCCGAGGGGCTTACGCGTGCGGCCTTGCGCCGCTCGACAGAGGCCACCACCGTTTCAGCAAAAGGCTCTGCCGTGGCGGCTTCGGGGCTCGAAGAAGTCGTAGCGTTGGTCGTTGCGGGTGCTGCTGGAGCGCGGCCAACGGGTGCTACGGCTGCTGCCGCCGTCCGCACGTCAGCAGACGCAGCTTGCTCGGCCCGCATGGTCGGCGCATGCACCTTTGCCAGCGCTACGCTTGTGTCGCTGTGCGCGGCAGCCAAACTGCCGTCGCGCAACCCGATGGCTCCCGCGCTATTGCTTGTGTCGCCTGCGCGGTCGCGGGAGGGGATTTCTCGCGCCGCCATGACCGGCTCGGGAATTATTGCTCGAAGTGCAGGTGCAGGTGCAGGTGGAGGTGGAGGCGGAGTTGCGGGGAGCGCCGCGATCGCCACACTCGCATCCCTTTGCGCTGGCGCTCCATCCGTCGCATTGGCAGGCGTTGCGGGCGCTACAGTGGAAGCAGCACCGCCCGTGACTGGGGAATCAGGTGAATTGGCCGACTCAGGTGGCGCAGACTTCTCGCCTTGTGGCGCAGTCATCACCGCCACATTGGTCTCGTCCGTCGCACCCGGGCGCGTAAGTTGATACACCCACATGCCCGCCAGACCGAGCATCACACCGGCGACCATGCGCCAGACCGGTTTCGATTCATTGGCGGCCGGCACGGCGCGCACGGCCTCGCTCACGGCGAGCACTGGTTCAGCAGTAGCGGCCGACTGCGCGACCACGCGCGCATGGGCGAGCACGGCGGCGCGTAACGCAGACGCGGGGCGCGCGCCAGCGGACTGGGCCTGAAGCTCGCTGGCCTGCCGATACGCATCGACCAGCGGATCAATACGATCACTAGTTGAAGACGTACTCATGCCGGCACCTCTGCAAAATCTGCGAGCAGTGTTTTCAATTTGTTCCTGGCGTAGCGCAGGCGGCTCTTGGCCGTCTCAAACGAGACGCCAATGGCCGCGGCAATTTCTTCCACACTCATGTCACCTTCGGCCTGCAAGAGAAATGCCTCACGCTGATCGTCAGGCAGCTGCTCGATGGCATCAAGCAACACCTTTGCCTGCTCTCGCGAGCTCACCTGGGAGAGTGGCCCCAAGCGTGAATCAGCGGCAAGATCAGAGAACATCGATTCGCCTTCCTCATTTTCTGCGTCGATACTGGCGTGATTTTTACTGGTGCGAACATGATCAATAACGCGGTTTCGCGCCATCGTGAATAGCCAGGTTTTGAACTTTGCGGTGGGCTCGTAACTTGCTGCCGCGCGTGTCACCGAGAACCACAGCTCCTGCACCAGATCATCGGTCACCGCATTGTTCTGCACACTGCGGAACACGAATCGCCAGACGCCTGTTTCATGACGGTCATAGAGCTGCTCGAATGCATTGGTTTTCCCTTGCGAAAATGCTTGCATGAGCGCTTCGTCGGTGACTTCCTCGGTTAGGGTTTGCGCGGTGGCCATGCAGAGATTATCGCTGCATGGTCTCTCTAAAGGGCAGTTCTAGAAATTCGTTTTTCAGGATGAAGAGCGAGTCGTGGGGCCGCGGTTTCCGGAATGTAGGCCCTGGTACATGAGGATTGCGAGCAACCCACAACGACGCAATTCGCCTGAACAACGGATTTATGGGAGTGCCCTGAAGGGCAGGGCGGGCACTGGCCGCCCTGCGATCCCATCGACGCTCCACAGCCGGAGTGCAGCAACCCAACTAGCGCCAGTGACGCGGCGGATCCGGCACGAACCCGGAGCTGTTCGGGAACGGACGCGGTCTCGAACCACCATAGCGTGGCGCAGGAATCACACCCATCACAATCAGATTTTCGCGGCTATCGTAGCGAATGCTGATGGTTTCGTTCGGGGTCGATTGCGCGCGGTTAAACGAGGTGTTCGACACTTGCGAATATTCACGTTCGCCATGGCCCGTACCGAGCTTTTCCCGCATTTCAGTGGGTGACTCACCACGCGATTCGCCACGCTTGGCCAAACCACCCGACTCACCCGACTGCGCGGCGGCGGTGGACGAATCGTTCGCGCCTTCATTGGCTCCGTACGGCGCTGACTTGCGCCCTTGATAAGGGTACGGCAGATACGGCGGCGTGACGCTGACCGGCGGTTGGTAAACACGCTCCCTGAACAACGCCACACCAATCACGCCGACGTTAGCGGGACGCCCGGTGCGCTCGGCATACGAGGCAGGCGAGGCGACAAACTCAAACGCGGCTATCTCGGAATTGCTTTTGCGCCAGCCATTCACTTCATAGCGCTGATAAGCGTTGAATACGTAACCCGATTGCTCAATTCCAGCCGTTTCACCGTTCAGCACATTCACGCCGTCAACTGACATCACGGCCAGAACGCGACCGCTGGCACCGTTGGCAACTGAGACCGAATAGTTCGCGCCCGGCGTCCCTGCCACCCAATATTCGCCCCTGGCGAAGTAAACCGGCAAGCTCTGACCCGTCGTCCGATCAATGATGTTGATATCGGCGAGACGACCAATGGCCGAGGCGTTCGTGGACGCGGCGACAGTCGTGGCCACCACTGCGGTGAAAAGTGCTTTCTGCAACAACATGGTCGGCTCCTTTAAAGCTTCAGTCCGTAGCCTCGAAATGAGGCGGGTGATGATTGAAACGAGCCAGCTCGAAGGATGGGGTTAAAGCGAAGCGAAATTTTTCAAGCAAGACTTCAACGGGATGAAATCTCCTACCTGCTTATCGGCGCAAAGCGGTTTTCTGCAGAAACGCTTCATTCATATGGGATAAAGGCCGAAAACGTCAGTAGTCAACTTACCCGGAATTCACCTTGTAGCCCACATACAGAAACCGTTTTACGAAAAAGCTGTGGCTCATCGCGTTCCCAAATCCATTACGCCCGTTTGCCAACCGTGCTCGGCCCGAGCGAAATGACACTCGGTATTCCGGTCGGCATGCCAGCGGTGTCGTTCAGCATTTCACGCAGCGTGCGTCCGTCAATCAGCTGGATTTTGCGACCGCTGGCAAAGCCCATCGCTTCCCGCGTGAAACTTCCGGAGGTCACCACAAAGCCACCCGCCGCGCGCTGGGCACGCATCGCCTGATCAAGTTCGCGTACCGCTGTGATCTCGACCAGCGCGACGCGCCATGCTTTGCTGTGCACCAGAAAATACTCGCCAGACTTGCGCAGCACCAGATCAACCGCAGCCCTGCCGGGGCCAGGCATGGCTTCGCCAATCACGTATCCGCGTTGACGAAAGGCCTGACTCAGCAACATGTCGAACTGCTGGCGCGTCAAGGAGGTCAGCGGTGCGATCATCAGATTCGGCGAGACCGAGCGCGCGCGCGCCAGATCGCGCTTACGCTGTCGCTGCATCCAAAAGACCAGACCAAGCAAAAACAAAATCAACCCGTTAGCCCACATCGGCAGGCCGGGCAGGGTGTCAATCAAACCTGAAAAAGTTGAAGCGGCGGTCGAGTTCATTGCAATCCGGGAATCAATAGCAGCGACAGAAGCCGGATTGTGCGACAGATCAAGTCGCTTGTGTCATGGAATTTACAGCGAAGCGCGCCTTCCGCGTGCTCCAGGTGCGCCGTGTCTATTTTTCCGTTTGTGGGCGAACAGACGTCCTGCTGCGCTGCACTAGCGCTACCATCGTCGAAACACAGGAGGACTGCAATGAAGCATTGGACTAAATCGGTGCGGGCACTTGGCGTCGCGGCCCTCACAGCCTGCGCCTGCCTTGGTGCGCGGCACTCGGTTGCGCAGGCAGGTGTGGCCGCGTTCCCGGACAAGCCGCTCAAAATCGTCGTCACCTTCACCACGGGCGGCGCTCCGGACATTCTGGCTCGCATCATCGGCGAGCGGTTGACGGCGGCTTGGGGCCAGCCGGTGATCGTGGATAACAAGCCTGGTGCGGGCGGAAATCTTGGCGCCGATTTCGTGGCCAAATCGGCGCCGGACGGCTACACAATCGTCGTCGGCACGGTCGGCACACACGCGATCAATCCGGCGCTGTACTCAAAGATGCCCTATGACGCGGTGAAGGATTTCACGCCAATCACACTGATCGCGACGACGCCGAACATGCTCGTCATCAACAATGACGTGCCCG
The DNA here is from genome assembly GCA_043753585.1 of Burkholderiales bacterium. Taxonomy (GTDB): domain Bacteria; phylum Pseudomonadota; class Gammaproteobacteria; order Burkholderiales; family Casimicrobiaceae; genus Casimicrobium. The sequence continues at coordinate 8,072 of JAYUWL010000019.1, read as the reverse complement.
CAAAAAATTTGAAGGAGTTCATCGCGCTCGGCAAAAAGGAAGGCAAGATGACGTTTGCCTCCAGCGGCTCGGGCACATCCATTCACGTCTCCGGCGAGTTGTTCAAGACGATGACTGGCATCGACATGGTTCACATCCCGTACAAGGGCCGCGCTTCGGCCATTCCAGACGTATTGGGCGGGCGCGTTACGATGATGTTCGACAACATGCCCTCGAGCCTTGCGCTGGTGCGGGAAGGCAAGCTTCGTGCACTGGGCGTCACCAGCAGCACACGATCACCCGCCGCGCCCGATGTTCCAACGATTGCTGAATCCGGTCTGCCGGGATTTGACGCCGTAAGCTGGTTCGCGCTGTTCGCCCCGGCTAACACGCCCAAGCCGATTATCGACAAGCTGCAGGCCGAAGTGCGCCGGATTTTAAAAACTCCGGACGTCACCAAAAAGCTCGCCGACAACGGGCTGGACCCGGTCGGAGGATCGTCAGAGGAACTCTCCGCGTATCAAAAAGCCGAAATTACCAAATGGGCGAAAGTTGTGAAGGATTCGGGCGCAAAGGTGGACTGATGAAATGGACGCTATCAGCTTTTACGACAGCGCATTGAGGAATAAGGGCTGAGATGAGAAAAGGGGCTTAGTCGATTTTTGATGTTTTGCGCCCTTGGCCCAATAAGGATATGGGCTTCACAAGAAAGCTGATGCTGCCGAAGCGAACCGCTGCCGCTAAATAACCGGATCTTGCAAGCCCTCCTGCTCAACGACCCGTTGTACTGAGGGTCGAGCCAGCATGCGATGCATGAACGGGCCCAGATGCGGCCACGTTCTCGCCGCACGCGTCGCTGGCGACGCACCTTCAAACACACGCGTCCAGCGACCCAGCATGAAGGCGTAGATGTCGAGAACCGAGAATTTTTCACCCATCATCCAGGGACCGCCATTTGCGGAGAGATGGTCGTCCAGCTGCTTGAGCATCGCGCCGATGCGCTCCTGCGTTTTTGCCTTGATCTGGCCGATCACTGCAGCGTCGGTCGAGGTGGTGTAGCGATCAGTGTAGAAATACATGATGATCGCGGGCTGCAAGGTGTTGGTCAGCCACATGAGCCATTTGTAAAACTGCGCTCGCTCGTCCGTGCCAACTGCGGGCGCGAAGCCCATTTCCGGATGCGTGTCAGTGAGGTGGAGGCAGATCGCCGCCGTTTCGTAGAGCACCACGTCATCGTCTATGAGTACTGGAATGAGCCCGTTCGGGTTGAGCTTCAGATACTCAAGCGATTTCTGCGCATTGTTCGTACGATCAACCAGCTTCAACTCATACGGCAGCCCCATTTCTTCGAGCAGGATGTGCGGCGTAATGGATGCGTTAGACGGGAAGTAGTGGAGTTGCAGCATGGAGTTTTCGTGTTGTTGTAGGCGCGGCTCTGTCGCGACCAGCCCTACCCAAGTCGACCGCGGGTCGCGGCAGCGCCGCGCCTACTGAGTCGTTTGTTAGAACGATGCTTCGGCTAGAGCCAGCGTGCCTTCCGAGCCGTTGACGATAGTGTCCGCAGCAGCAATCGCTTCGGGAATCATCGTATCAGCGAAGAAGCGCATTGTCGCGAGTTTTGCCTCGTAAAATGCGCTGTCGGCATGACCGGCGTTGATACGCCTGTCGGCTTCGAGCGCGACGCGAGCGAGCTGCCACGCGCCGCACACAACGCCGAACAGTTTGACCATTGGAACACTGCCTGCGAAGCTGGCGCGGACGTTGCTGCTGAAAGTGACGAGATTGAATTCTACCGCTCGCTCAACAGCATCAATTCCTGCGACGAATTTTGTGTGGCTGACCTTGAGATGCAGGTTGTTTGACCCGGCCAACTCTTTGGCAAACGCGCGCATCGATGCAATAACCGCCTTGGCCGTCGTGCCGCCTTCGCGCGCCATCTTGCGGCCCACCAGATCGTTCGCCTGAATCGCAGTGGTGCCTTCGTAAATCGTGGTGATGCGAGCATCCCGGTAGTACTGCGCGGCACCGGTTTCTTCGATGAAGCCCATACCGCCATGCACCTGAATCCCCTGGTAGGTGGCGTCCTGCGCCATCTCGGTGGCCCAGCCTTTGTGGATGGGAATCATCAGCTCAACGAACGCTTGCTGCGCCGCGCGAACGTCGGCATCAGGATGTGCCCCGGCGAGGTCGATCGCATACGCCGTGGCCATCGCCAGCGCGCGCGCTGCTTCGGTTTGCGCACGCATGCGCATGAGCATGCGGCGGACATCGGGATGCCGAATGATTGGCGTCGACGGCTCACGCGGTGCCGCCACGTCGCGTGATTGCACGCGCTCGCGAGCGAACGAAACCGCACGCTGATACGAGCGCTCCGCGATGCCCACGCCCTGCAGGCCCACACCGAAACGCGCGAGGTTCATCATGATGAACATGTACTCCAGGCCGCGGTTGGGCCCGCCGACCATGTAGCCCGTTGCGCCACCCGCATCGCCAAATTGCATGACCGCAGTCGGCGAGGCGTGAATGCCCATTTTGTGTTCAATCGAGATGCACTTGGCGTCGTTGCGCGCCCCGAGGGAGCCGTCGCTGTTGACCAGAAACTTCGGCACGACGAGCAGCGATATGCCTTTGACGCCGGGCGGCGCGTCAGGCAGGCGCGCGAGCACCAGATGAATGATGTTGTCCGCCCAGTCATGCTCGCCGTACGTGATGTAGATCTTGGTGCCAAATACTTTGTAGGTGCCATCTGGCTGCGGCTCGGCGCGAGTTTTGACCAGCGACAAATCAGAGCCGGCCTGGGGCTCGGTCAAGTTCATCGTGCCGGTCCACTCGCCGCTCACCATTTTTTCGACATACGTCGCTTTCAGCGCGTCCGATCCCGCCAGCAAAATCGCCTCGATGGCGCCCTGCGTAAGCATTGGCATCAGGCCAAAGCCCATGTTTGACGAATGCAGCATTTCGTCAGTCAGGGTGACCACCGAGCGCGGTAATCCGAGGCCACCAAAGTCGGTCGGCATCGGCAAGCCTGCGCCACCCATTTGCCGGTAGCCGTCATAGGCCTCCTTGAAACCCGCAGGTGTCGTCACCGAGTTGTCGGGCTTGTTGTGCTTCGCACCTTGCTGATCGCCCGACCAGTTAAGCGGGTCGAGCACTTCCGAGGCAAACTTCGCCGACTCTTCAAGAATTGCGGTTACGGTATCCGGCGTTGCGTCTGCGAAGTGTGGCAACTTCGCGAGTTCGGCAATCGGTGCGACCGTTTCGAGGAGAAGCTGGAATTCTTTGAGGGGGGCTTGGTAGGTCGACATGATGCGCTCGGTTTTGTGCGCCCTCCAGATGCCGGACAGGGCGCAGGATAGGCGTAGGGTAAGGTAACTCACCAGTTATCGGGATACGGTCAAAGAGCTCTGCGAACCCCCTCACCCAAACCCTTTCCCGTGAGGGGAAAGGGGAGTAAGCGCTACGGCGCTACAGCGCGGCGACGAGCTGCGGCACCGCTTCAAACAGATCACCCACCAATCCGTAATCCGCCACGCCGAAAATTGGCGCGTCAGGGTCCTTGTTGATGGCGACAATGACTTTGCTGTCTTTCATTCCAGCCAGATGCTGGATGGCGCCGCTGATACCTACGGCGATGTACAAGTCCGGCGCGACGATCTTGCCGGTTTGACCTACCTGATAATCGTTTGGCACGAAGCCCGCGTCGACCGCAGCGCGCGACGCGCCCATGGCAGCATTCAGCTTGTCAGCCAGCGGAGTCAGAAGTTCGCGATATTTATCGCTGGAACCGAGGCCCCGACCACCGGAAACGATGATCCTCGCAGCGGTCAATTCGGGTCGCTCGCTCTTGGTGATTTCTGCAGATACGAAGCTCGACAGCCCGCTGTCGACAACGGCCGCAATGCTCTCGACAGTGCCACTGCCGCCAGTAGTCGCCGCCGCAGCGAACGCAGTGCCGCGAACGGTGACGACTTTTACGCTGTCTGACGACTTGACGGTGGCGTACGCGTTGCCTGCATAGATCGGACGAACGAAAGTGTCGGCATCGATCACCTTGATAATGTCGCTGATCTGCGCTTTGTCTAGTAAAGCAGCAACGCGCGGCGCAACGCCTTTGCCATAGGCTGTGGCGGGCGCAAGGATGTGGCTGTAAGCGGAAGCAATGGCAACGACCTGCGCGGCAGCGCTCTCGGGCAACAGGTTCGCATGCGCAGCGCTGTCGGCCAGCAAAACTTTTGACACACCCGCAACCTGCGCCGCAGCGGCAGCAGCGGCGCTCGCGTTATGACCAGCAACGAGCACATGCACGTCGCCACCCACCACAACAGCCGCAGAAATCACATTTAGCGTAGCGGCCTTAAGCGAGCCATGATCATGTTCAGCAATGACTAGATTTGCCATGGTTAGATCACCTTCGCTTCGTTTTTAAGTTTGTCGATCAATGCGGCAACATCCGCGACTTTCACGCCGCCCTGACGCTTCGGCGGCTCGTCCACGCGCAGCGTTGTGAGCCGGGGCGTTACGTCAACGCCTAAATCCGCTGGCTTGAAAATATCAAGCTGCTTTTTTTTCGCCTTCATGATGTTCGGCAGCGTCGCGTAACGCGGTTCGTTCAGACGAAGATCGGTCGTGATGATCGCCGGGAGCTTGATGGCGACCGTTTCTGCGCCGCCGTCGATTTCACGCGTGACAGTTGCCACGTCACCCGCTACTTCAACTTTGGAGGCGAAAGTAGCTTGTCCCCAGCCGAGCAAAGCAGCCAGCATCTGGCCGGTTTGATTGGCGTCGTCATCAATCGCCTGTTTGCCAAGGATCACGAGCTTTGGCTGCTCTTTATCAACAACAGCTTTCAACAGCTTTGCTACGGCCAGCGGTTGCAATTCAGCGTCGGTTTCAATCAGGATAGCGCGGTCAGCGCCGATTGCCATTGCGTTACGCAGCGTTTCCTGACATTGCACGACTCCGGCAGAAACTGCAATCACTTCGGTGGCAATGCCTTTCTCGCGGAGCCGCACTGCTTCTTCCACTGCGATTTCGCAGAAGGGGTTCATCGACATTTTGACGTTGGCGATATCAACGCCCGTGTTGTCGGCCTTGACGCGCACCTTGACGTTGTAATCGACAACGCGTTTGACCGGGACTAGTATCTTCACACCTGCTCCTGCGATGGGCGAATGCCACGAGCGGCATTGCCAAGTTGACGTTAACGGTAACCTTCGATTATAGAAATCTGCGAGGGAGAGCGGATTGTTTCTAAACGGCGCAGAGCCGTGGCTCTAAATCTGGCGACGACTACCATTCCCAGCTCAGAGATAATTCGACGATGGAAATGAGTTTCATCCACCGGGCTCCTTCACGCAAAGGCGTATGCATCGTGGTGTTTGTCGTCGCGTTGGCCTACGTTGTGGCGATCGCCCACGGCGTCATGACCATCGATGTGGCGCGTGATCTGTTCTGGGCTATCGAGATCGCCCGTGCGCGCGCGTGGCCTTTAGTGGGGCCGCCGGTCGGCCCCTTTGAGTTGCTCAGTGCGATTTGGTACTACGTTGCAGCGGGGACCGCGGTGATCAGCTCGTCACTGACAATGTACTTTGCGCTGCTAGGTGCGCTGGCAGCGCTCAAATATGTGTTGATGTATCGGGTGGCGCTGCGTTGGCTGGATGCGCGTTTCGCCTTGATTTTGGTAGTGGCTGCTACGCTGCCTGGCGTCGCGTCATATCAGTTTTTTGGCATTAGTCACCCCCAGTTTGTCGAAGTCACAATTTGGGCAACGGCGCTCTTTGCATTGCGTCTGCGCGCCACGCCCGAAGCCACTCGCGACGCGCTGGGATTAGGTGCATGCGCGGCGCTCTCGCTGCATGCGCATCCGACTGCGATTTTGCTCTTGCCATGGGCGTTGGTAGCAGTGCTGAGTCTGCCAAAGCTGTATCGAATCCGCGCAACTTTGGCAGCTATGTTTGCGGCGGCTGTCGTATTCCTGCCTCTCATTGTCGCGTTTTTGCTAGGCGTTTCGTCCGCTTCCGAAAATGTTCCCGGCACATCTGGAATGCGCGGGTCAATTGCCGGGTTAGTGCCCCTGTTACAAAACTTGTTCTGGTTTCAGTCGGCATATTTGGTGGACACAATGCTGCCCGCAGTTTGGTTTGCATCTGCTTGGCCTACGCTCTGGGCACTGTTGCTCATTTTGTCGGCAATTGGAGCGGCCGTTTCTGCGGCTGATCGACGCTTGCGCGCTACTTTTTGGGCGTCGCTTTTGACATTTTTGGGTGTCCTGATTGGCGTCACCCTGCTGCGAGATCACACGCCGTTCTACATGCTCTACGTTGCGCTGCCACCGCTTGCTGCTCTGTTTGCATCGGCCTGGATGGCGCTACGAAATATTCGTTGCGGCTCAGTTGTTGTGGCGGTCGTTCTGGCGAGCGTGGGTGCGCTACATATCGGCATGTGCGCAGGGTATGTGTATGCAGCGAGAAATGGCATGGTGGCATCTCGGTTGCCGCTTCATTCCAACATGCAAGACACGACGACAACCACGCACACCGAATCGATCAGTGCGTCGCCGACGCGGGATGCGATTGCAAATTGGTTGTGCTCGCAACCAGGTGCCGTTGCATTGCACGGAGATCTCGCCGCAACCAATGACATCGGTTTGGGACAGGAGCAATTTTTCCACTGCCGCAATCGGGGCACGTTCGCGACAGCGGGTGGCGCCGAGAAGGCATGGACGGGACTGCCACTTCCGGTATGGCATGAGCTTGCTTCCGCTCCCACAGTCGTGCTCGGTTCGTACGGGATGATGCATGCTACGGAAGTCATCTCCCCGAAAGCTGCGTTGCCACCAGTGAGCGCACGCGCCTATCCTCCGCGCTTCACCCAGATGGTTGCAGCCGCAAACCACGGCCTTTGGCAGACACAAGTTCAGACCAAATCGGGCGCATTGCTGGTAGTCAGCAGCCTGCTGCCAACCTATCCACTTTTTTCGGTTAGCGCGACTGCCAACGGCGTCGCGCAACAGGCGCTCTCGCGGTTCGCCAACACGAGTGTATTTCGTTGCGGTGCGTGCGCTGAATCAGCTGCAAACTGGATTATCTCAGTTGAGGGCGGCGCACCGGATAGCACTTCAATCACGGTGCTTAACGCGGAGCCTAAGTCTCACTTGTCTGCGAGCCTGAGACGGTGAAACATGAATTCTTCAACGAAAATAATGCGTGAGACGATAAGCCAGGCCGGCCGCTACCTCGTCGGCGCGTTTATTGCACTTGCGATTGACGCAACGATTGTCTCAGTGGGCGTGAGGCTTGGCGTGCCTGTCATCGTTGCACGTCTGGTTGCGCTGTTGGCGGGGGTTACGACAACGTACTTCTTCAATCGCCGCTACACGTTTACGCCGTCAACCGCTGCCTCGTTCACGGACTGGGGGCGCTATGTCGCTGCGCAGTCCATAGGTACAGCGCTTAACTTCGCAATTTCGACCGGACTGCTGTATTTTTCCGATCGCTCGCTGTGGCAAATTTGGGGGGCTGTGCTCGCGGGCGCTGGCGCCGGATTCTGTGTGAATTTTTTCTCGGCTCGACGGCAGTTGCACCGCTAGTCAGGCGTGCGTTCGCGACCACTGCGAATATCGACTGCGGTGGTCGGGTTATTGCTGGCAGCAGTGATCGGTGGCACTTGGGCCGCCGCGCGATCCATACGCCGCACGTAGCCCAGAGCGGTGACGGGAATGCCGATCGCCCACAAGCCTCCAATCAGTTTTGCGGTTCGCCACGAGGGCTCAGCGACTAATAAGGCCACACCCGCCAGCGCGATGATGAACGACACAAACGGTAACATGACCAGCAAGCCCGCCCGATAGCGAGCCCACCAGGAGTGGTTCGCCCATTCACGCAAACTTTCCCACGCCTCGGTCGGCGGCGGAACATCTCGGCGAAACATACTCATCGATCTCTCCAGACAGGTGGCGGCCGCTTTTCGAGAAAGGCACTAATTCCCGATTGCGCATCATGAGTTTGCATGTCGCGTGCCATATTTTCAGAAGCTGTGGCGTAGGCGTCGGCCAGATTGCAACTGCCCTGCCGACGCAAGAGAGCCTTGCCCGA
>JAYUWL010000018.1:0-7784 GCA_043753585.1 Burkholderiales bacterium | reverse complement strand
ACGCTGCTGGCGCTATTGCTGCCGGTCGCGCTGGCGAATCTGGTCTCCGCACTCTTACTCTCAGCGCTGACGACCGCCACGCTGGTACTTGTCGCCGTGTGGGAGTCCATCGCACTGAGACACAAAGGAAAGACCCGCGCGAGTTAGCGCGTTGGGTGCAGCAGCGGATGCACTCTATCGGGAAATGACTTATGGCTTTTTGCTGAAATCGCCGCTACGCGTGGGCTTGGTGGCTATTTAATCCTGAAGTCGACTTACCTTCGCTTAAAGCTCAATGCCCTGTTAAAGCAGGCTTTCACAGAAAAGCTGATCACTATTCTGCTGTTTTGGTGAAGGCCACAATGATGTCGCGAATCGTGCGTCGTTGCTGCGCTGGCAGCTTGAGGAACGCCTCGAACAGTTCACGCTCCTGGTAGCCAATCTCGGCGCCGAACTTCGGGCGCGACTCCTCGGCCGTTTGACGGCCACCGGCGCCGTACAGGTTCTCGACCGGCACCTTCAGCCACTTGGAGAGTGCCACCACTTTCGCATAAGGCGGAACGGTCTGCCCCTTGAGCCAGCGCGCAACGCCATGCAGCGTCATCGGTTCGCCGTAGAAATGCTGGTTGAAGCCGCGCTCAAGCACAGCCGCTTTGGGCTCCAGTCCGGCACCGATCATCGCGCTGCGTAACCGATCCGCAAATAGCGCCTTGTCCGCCTTCGCATTCTTATCCATGCAGTGACGCTAACTTTGCCAGCGAACAAAAGAGTACGTGGACGTGATAGTTACGCTAAAAACGTACTTTTAAGTTACGTTTCCGGAAAATGTCCAAGTCCCTGCTCGAACAACTCCCAGAAATCGTGGCCGAAGGTCGCAAAGAAGCGTCGAGAATTCTGGAGGGACTGGAAAACCGCCACCGCGTCACGCTGCAAACCCGCGAATGGGTGCTTCCGGCCAAAGACAGCGCCGTGCAGGACTGGATCACGCGTGAAGCACAAGCTGCGCAACGCGAAGCCATTTTCAATCCGGGTCAGGGCGAGCTGTTGCCCTCAGCGCAGCCGTTGCTCGGCGAGGCTACTTCCGTTCGCTCTGACGGGGTCGAAGGGTGGCGCAATCGGCTCATATACGGCGACAACCTGCTCGCGATGGCCGCGCTGCTGGCAGGCGACGAAACCACGCCTTCACTGCGTGGCAAGGTTGACCTGATCTACATCGATCCTCCGTTCGACAGTAAAGCCGACTACCGCACCAAGGTCACGTTGCCCGGCGTTGAGCTGGAGCAAACGCCCACAATGATCGAACAGTTCGCCTACTCCGACACCTGGAGCGACGGCACCGCGTCCTACCTCGCCATGATCACGCCGCGCCTTATCCTGATGCGCGAGCTACTCGCCGACACTGGATCAATTTATGTGCATCTGGATTGGCATGTGGGGCATTACGTGAAGATCGTGATGGATGAATTGTTCGGGAAGACCAACCACTTAGGGGAGATCGTCTGGCAAAGAACATCGGCACATGGCGACACCAAATTCTTTGGGAACGTGATAGACAGAATTTACTGCTACTCAAAGGTTCAGGATAACTATCCGTGGCAGCAGCAGTACGTGCCCTTCGATCCAGACTACGTTGAAAGTGAGTATCGCTACACAGACGCAGACGGTCGGAGGTTTCGACGAGGTGACTTGACGGGAGCGGGTACGACCAACGGAGAAACTGGGCAACCTTGGAGAGGTCTAAATCCGAAAAGTATCGGTCGACACTGGGCGAGACCGCCTCGCGACTTAGATGAACTTGACAAAATCGGAAAAATATATTGGCCGCCCAAAGGCAAGTGGCCGCATCAAAAAGTCTATTTAGACGAGTCGCCTGGCGCGCGGGTATCAAATCTCTGGCGTGACATCCCGCCGCTGAATAATGTGGCGAAGGAAGGAACTGGGTACAACACCCAGAAACCTGAGCGCCTGATTGAGCGCATCATTAAAGCGACGTGCCCTGCTGGTGGTCTTGTCGCAGACTTCAACGGTGGATCTGGCACCACATCGGCTGCGGCCGAACGGTCAGGCCGTCGATGGATCACGTCCGACATCGGCAAACCCGCCTGCATGATCATGCGTAAACGCTTGATCGATCAGGATGCCAAACCATTTCTCTATCAAGCCATCGGCGACTATCAAGTTGAAGCTGCCAAAGCCACACTCGGTCGCGACTTCCGCATGGGCGATCTTGCGGGAATCGTGCTCTCACTCTACGGCGCACTGCCACTATCACACGACGTCAACCCCCAACGCAATCTCGGTCAAATCAACAGTCCGGATTGGGGCGGCCAGAAGGGTAGCAAGACGCTGGTACTCGCCGACTCGCCGAACAAGCTCACAGGTGCTGCCACGCTCAAGAAGGCGATCGCGCAGCGCGACAACCTGCTCGGTGGCTGGGATCGTGTGGTGGTGCTGGGCTGGAACTTTGAGCCGTCGATTGGCGAGACGATCACTGCGCTCAACGACCAGCGGCTTGAAGTGCTGGTGATTCCTCCCGACCTCATGGATCGGCTCAAGAAGAAGGGCGGACTCGACAAACTGCGTGGGCAGGTGCGCTTCTCATCGTTGCAGTATTTGACGATTCATCCGGTCACGCGCCGCGCAGATGGCGCGCAAGAAACGCTAACCGTTCTCCTAAAAAATTACGTGCTGCTGTCGCCCGAGGCGATCAATCTCGATGACGCCAATCGCGTGAAGTTGCAGGCCGTGATCCAGCAGGAGCCGTTGGCACTGATCGAATACTGGGCAGTGGATCCGGACTATGACGGCAAGGTGTTCCGCTCAATCTGGCAAGACTATCGTGGCAACACCGCGAACGACGGCGACCCGTTACGCGTGACCACGCAGGCGGAGGTGATCGTGCCTGCGAAGGTCGGCCCGCGCAAGGTGTGCGTGCGGGTGGTGGACGTGTTCGGTTTTGAGGCGGAAGTGGTCAGCACCGTGACGTCAGCGTCGTGAATCCAACGATGGATGGGCGGTGCTTTGGAAGGTTTGCGTCAGGCTGCGGCCAAACGTTGCACAGCCCGCAGGCTGCTTTTCATTTCCACTTGCGCGACTTTCAGGTCATACGCCGTTTGCAGATTCAGCCAGTACTGCGGCGTTTGTCCCAACGCCTTGCCCAGACGCAATGCGAGTTCAGCGGTCACCGGACGCTCGCCGCGCAACAGATGCGACACGCGCATCGGCGATACGCCGATGGCATCGGCAAATGCGACCTGCGTGAGGGCAAGCTCATCGAGCGTTTCGCGCAGAAATTCGCCAGGATGGATGGCTGGCAAACCGTTGGCGGTGCGGGGAATGGTGAGCGCAAGCATGGTGTTTTTTCCTCAGTGATTTCAGTGATAGTCGATGATTTCAGCGTCCTGCGCATTGCCGCGTGCAAACCGGAAACACAGTCGCCATTGATCGTTGATGCGCAGGCTCCACTGCCCGGCGCGCTTGCCGGACAACGCTTCCAGCCGGTTCGACGGCGGCAGGCGCAAGTCCTCAATGTCGGCGGCTGCGTCCAGTTGCATCCAGCGCATCATGGCGCGGCGAAGAATGTCCAGCGGCAATCGCCGCGACTTGCCGGTAGCGAACAGGCGCTCCGTTTCGGCGTTGGCGAAACTTTCAATCATCGACCAATTATAAACAATTTGTTTAGTGTATCGAGGAGAATCAAGCATGGCTGAAATTGATAGCCAACTGGCTCTGGCTAACGCACTGACGGCGAAAACAGAGCAGCTGTGCCTGGGCCTCGAATCCGGCGTCGCCGAAATTCTCGATCTCGTCACACCAACCACCTCTGAACTGCTCAAGTGGTGGTTCAGTGACGACATGATCGCAGCGCGCGGCATTCTCAATTTTCACGCGGGGCAAAAGCAGGCGATCCTGAACGCCATCGTGGCGCATGAGGTACTGGCGACGACCCATCTGCTGGAGCTTTACCAGCAGGTCGCGCCGGATGCACTGCTCACCGGCAATCGCATGAACGAGCTGGCGCAGGCCAAGCACGCGCATCCGAAATACTGCTTCAAGATGGCGACCGGCACCGGCAAAACCTGGGTGTTGCAGGCGCTGCTCATCTGGCAACTACTCAACAAGACGACCGCGCTCGCCGAAGGCATTGACGACGCGCGATTCACGCGGCAATTCCTGATCGTCGCGCCGGGATTGATTGTGTACGACCGTCTGCTCGACGCGTTCTGCGGCAAGCTGGTGCGCAGTGCAGATGGCGGCGTGTCGGGCAGCCGCGATTTTGACACTTCGGATGTGGCGCAGTTTGCCGAACTGTTCATTCCCGATGCGTATCGCGAGCGGGTGTTCGGCTTTGTGCGCGGCAACGTGTGCGACAAGAACAATATCGGCCTCAAGGCGACAGGCAACGGCATGATCGGAATTGCCAACTGGCATTTGCTTGCCGAAGTGGACGAAGCGCTCGACGAGGAAGAATTCATCGCGCCCGGCGCGACGCTACCGCCCGAGCGCGTGGTGGGCGCGGTGCTGCCGCTCACGCCCGGTCGTGCTACAGGCAACAGTCTGGACGTGCTTGACCGCCGCTATGCGCGCGGCAACGTGCTGGAATTCCTCGCCGGGCTGCCAGAACTGATGGTGTTCAACGATGAGGCACACCACATTCACGAAGTGAAGAAAGAGGGCGAGAGCACCGAAGTCGAATGGCAAAGAAGCCTGAGTTGCATCGCTGAGACCAAGGGCGCACGCTTTGTGCAAGTGGATTTTTCTGCGACACCGTACAACGATGTTGGCAGCGGCAAGAACAAGCGGAAGCTTTACTTTCCGCACATCATCGTCGATTTCGACCTGAAGGCTGCGATGCGCGCCGGGCTGGTGAAAGCACTGGCGCTGGACGTGCGCAAGGAGGTGGGCGCGTTGCCGCTGGAGTTCAAAGCGGAGCGTGACGACGACGGCAATCCAACGCTGAGTGATGGCCAACGCGTGATGTTGCGCGCGGGCCTGACCAAGCTGCGCAAACTCGAAGCGGACTTCGCCAAGATCGATCCGGGCCGGCATCCGAAGATGCTGGTCGTGTGTGAGGACACGACGGTGTCGCCATGCGTTGTGGACTTCCTGCGCGAAGAAGGCATGGGCGTAGATGACGTCATGCAGATTGATTCGGGCAAGAAAGCCGAAACTGTCTGACAAGGATTGGGCACCCGTACGCGAACGCCTGTTCAGCGTGGACAGGCACGCGACGCCGCGCGTGATCGTGAGCGTGCTTATGCTGCGTGAAGGCTTTGACGTGAACAACATCTGCGTGATCGTGCCGCTACGTTCGTCTCAGGCGCAGATTCTGCTGGAGCAGACCATCGGTCGTGGCCTGCGCTTGATGTGGCGCGACGCAGAATATGCCGAACTGAAGATCGAGAACCGCGAGCGCATCAATCGCGGGCAGGAGCCGAACAGTTTCATCGACATCCTGTCCATCGTCGAGCATCCGGCGTTCAACGATTTCTACAACGATCTGATGAAGGAAGGTCTGGTCACGACAACCACGGAGGAGAGCGACGAGACGTCCAGTACCGGTGACATCGTGAAAGCCGAGCTACGGGATGGATACGAGGCGTTTGATTTTGCGATTCCGTTCATCCTGCGTGAGGCGGAGGAATACAACGAGCATCGTGCGTTTGACCTCGAAGCGCTGGCCACATTCAAGGCCATGACACCGGAGCAGCTTCGTGGTTTGCTCGGCAAGGGCGATGTGTTCATTTCGCAGGATTTGCAGAGCGCGACGCTGTTTGGGGACTATCGCGTTGATGGCGCGGTGATGTCGGTTAGCGGTTACAACGACTATCTGGCAAGGATGACGCGGCGCATCAGTCAGGCGCTGAGCAGCCCATTGCCCAAAAACAACAAGATCGCCACGCATCTGGCGAACCCTTATTTGCAGGTGAACACCGCCGAGCTGACAGGATGGCTGGATGACTACATCTGGCTGCATTTGTTCGGCTCTGATTTCAACCCTATGGACGGCGAAAACTGGCGCATCCTGCTGCTGCAATCGGTCGTCGAGCACATCATGCAGGTGTTCGCAGTAGCGCTCATTGAATCCGAGCAGCAAACTCAGGTCGGCCAGACCGAGATTCACTATCGACGGTTATCCGAAGTACCACACTTGATGGTGCGCGACAGTGCGTCGCTGCCGGTGAGTAAATGCATCTATGTGCGGCTGCCGTTTCCGACACGTAGCGGCGGGCTGGAGAAGGTCTTCATGGAATGGGCGCAGGCCGACAGCAGCGTTGAAGCATTCTGCAAGATCAGCGAGAACCGGCATACGTTTGCGCGGCTTCGCTATGTGAAGGAAGACGGACTGCCAGCGTTCTATTCACCGGACTTTCTGGTGCGTGCTAACGGCTGCGTGTATCTCACGGAAACCAAAGCGCAGCAACAGACGACACATCCGAATGTGCAACGCAAACTCAAAGCTGCTAGCGCGTGGTGTGAGCGCATCAACTCGGCAACATCGGGAATGAATGGAGCGCTGACCTGGCACTATGTATTGCTAGGGGAAGATGCCTTCCACGACTGGCGCAAGAAGGGCGCGCGACTATCGGAGTTGCTCGACTATGCGCGGGTGCGCCCGCTGGTGGCGGCGGAGGGGCAGGCGAGTTTGATTTAGGGCGACGTCGTTTGGGACTGAACGCAGGTCGTTGACCGCCGATTGAATCAAATCATCAACTCAATCAAAAACGGCTCATCCTGCCGAAAGCTCTGCAACATCAAATCCGCGCACTGTTCCAACGTGGTCGCGCGCGCAGCTTCCACGCCCATGCCGTTCGCGAGCTTGACCCAGTCGAGATTCGGATTGCCGAGGTCGAGCATGCTCATGGCAACGGGACCGGGCGTTGCGCCCACGGCTTTGTATTCGCCGATCAGGATGCTGTATTTGCGATTGTTGAGCAGGATCGTGGTGACGGGCAGTCGCTCGCGCGCTTGCGTCCACAGTGCTTGCAGCGAATACATTGCCGAGCCGTCGGCTTGCAAATTGATCACGCGGCGCTGTCCGCCGCTGCCGATGGCTGCACCGGTGGCCATGGGCATGCCAGCGCCTATGGCACCGCCGACGAGATGCAACCAGTCGTGCTCAGGCGCGGCATGGGTGTTTTTGTAGAAGCCGCGACCATAGGACACGCTCTCGTCCGATACGATGGCATTGTCCGGCATAACGGCCGCAAGAGTTTGCGCCAGGCCTTCGGGCGTCGGTGCGCCGGTTACGACGTGCGGACGTGGCCCGGGATCGGGGATCGCCGCGCTTGGCGCATTGAGCTCACCAACCAGCGCCTGCAACGCGGCCTCGCCATCCTGATCATCGCGCGCAAGCACATGCAGTTGCGCGCGCTCAGGGTACTGCTTCGATGGCTTGCCAGGATAGGCGAAGAAGCCGACTGGCGCCTTGGCGCTGACAAGGATGATGTGCTCAAAGCGGCTCAACGCCAGCACCGCCATGTCGGTGTTGTACGGCACGCGTTCGAGCTGCAAACGACCGCGTCCGCGCTGCATGTAGCCCGCAACATAGTCCGCCATCAGTGTCGCACCGGTCACGTGCGCGATGCGCCAAACGAGCGTTTGCGATTGCGCAAGTACGCCGCGTCCCGCGAGCAGGATCAGCACGTTTTTTTGTGTGCGCAGAACCCGCGCGGCGTTCTGTACCGCGAATGGATCAATCATGGGTGGTGCGGGCACGCTCAGTGCATCGGCAACGACACCGCCCTCATCCCACGACGTATCGGATGGCAAGATGAGCGTTGAGATTTGTCCCGGTAGCGTGC
>JAYUWL010000017.1:0-23264 GCA_043753585.1 Burkholderiales bacterium | reverse complement strand
GGCGTTGCTGCGAACAACCTGCCGGTGATCATCAATCCGCATGGTGGCCCGTGGGCGCGTGATGGTTGGGGCTACAACCCGGAGATCCAGTTTCTCGCCAACCGTGGTTACGCCGTGCTGCAGATGAACTTCCGTGGCTCGACCGGTTTCGGCCGCAAATTCTGGGAAGCCTCGTTCAAGCAATGGGGCCTGACCATGCAGGACGACATCACCGACGGCGTTAACTGGCTGGTGAAAGAAGGCATCGCCGACCCGAAACGCGTTGCAATCTATGGCGCGAGCTACGGCGGATATGCGACGCTGTCGGGCATCACGCGCACGCCGGATTTGTATGCGGCGGCGGTGAGCTATGTCGGTGTTTCGAACATGTTTACGTTCATGAAATCCATCCCGCCGTACTGGAAGCCCTTCCTCGAAATGATGGGTGAAATGGTGGGCAATGAGGAGAAAGACAAGGCGCAGTTAACCGCGACTTCTCCTGCATTGAACGCCGATAAAATCAAGACCCCGCTGTTTGTCGCGCAAGGCGCGAAAGATCCAAGAGTCGTCAAAGCCGAAAGTGATCAGATGGTAGAAGCGTTAAAGAAACGCGGGATCGATGTCGATTACATGGTCAAAGACAACGAAGGCCACGGCTTCCGCAATCAGGAAAATCAGTTTGAGTTTTATGAGGCGATGGAGAAGTTCGTGGCGAAGCATTTGAAAAAGGCGTAGCGGCACTTCGCTATTGCTTGGGCTTGGTAAATATCCCGCTCCCGCACCTCGGGAGAGATTGCCCGACAGCGCGGGTGACGGCGGTCGCTCGGAGTACAACGGGCGCCCCCATGCAACCGCCCTTACCTCAACCCCCTCCCGCACTGCGGGAGGGGGAGCCAGCAAAGTCTGCGGCGTCGCTCGTTCGATTCAGCCAGCTGCGGTCGGCAACCACACCGTAAATACCGCCCCGTCACTCTCTTGATTGGCCGCCTGCACCGTAGCTCCGTGCAGTTGCGCGACGCGCTGAATAATTGCCAGTCCGAGGCCGGCATGTTTGCGTCCTTCGCGATGACGGCTACCCGGAAAGAAGCGCTCAGACACATGCGGCAAATCCTGCGGCACGATGCCGGGCCCTGAGTCTGCAACCGTGAGCGCAACGCCGTCCGCCTCCGCTTTCGCGGAAGGCGCCACCGCGCTGCCCTCCGGCGAATGGCGCATGGCGTTGTCGATTAAATTCTCTACAGCGCGCTCAATCAGCGCCACGTCGATCTTCACCATCGGCAAACCCTCTGCGTAATCAACGTTGATCTCATGAGGGAAGTCAACGGGGTGCGCAGGTCGTGCGAAAAGCTGGCAACCTATTGGCGTCGCGTGGCGTCCACGCGACGCACGCGCTGCACCTGTTCGCGCAGGCGCATCACCATCGAGCGAAAGGCGCGGGGGAGGCGACCCATTTCGTCGTTCCATTCTTCGTACGGCATTGCCTTCGCGTCCATTGCGCTTTCGATATCACCTGCACTCACCGCATCGGCCGCAGTGGTCAGGCGACGGGGCGAACGCGTGATCAGCGAAAGCACGGCAAGCACCAGAAGCGCAGTGCGATTGGCGGAGCTGGACATCAAGATACGATTGCTGTCGACCCGCTCCGAGCGCATCAGCACGTAGACATAGCCCGTCATCTTCGCGCCATCCTGCAACGGTGCGGCGGCGAACAGCGACTGTGAGTTCGAAAATTCCGGATCGTCACCGAACACGGTCTTTTCGACTGGCGCGCCCATCAGCCGCTTGATCGGCGCGAGCGAAAGCACGCTTTTGCTGCCGATAAAGCGATCTTTGGTGTAGCCCGCCCGCAGACGCCCCTTCTTTTCGAACAGATAAATCGCGCTGCTCGGATCAGGGAACAGCACTTGTTCGAAGCGGTTTTCTACGTATTCGCGGTTGAGCGCATCAAACTTGCCGAGCCCCGGGTACATCTGCGCCAAGTTTTGCGCAAACTCGAGCCCTTGACGCTTGCGCAATTCATCGTACTAAGCCAAATACGCAAAATTCGCGGCCATTACGAAGATCACACCGATCAGCACACAAAACGCGACAACACGCGCGACGATGCGTGTGCGCAGACTATTGAACGTGATTTCACTCGGATTGATTCACCCCGGATCGGTGAAACGATAGCCGACGCCGCGCACGGTCAATACATACGCTGGATGCGCGGGATCGGCTTCAATCCTGGTGCGCAGCCAGTTGATTTGCGTGTTGACGTTGTACTCATAGCTCTCTAGCGTAGTCGCCCACACGGCGTTCAAGAGTTGCGAGCGAAAACGATATGTTGGCGCGATTAGCGCGCGATTTTGGGGGAAAAAAATTAATCCCATCGAAACACGCCATTCCCGGCATTCTTCAGGAGCCCAACGGTGAACTTATCCGACACCCAGTATCTTCTCCCCGCCAATGCTGATTGTGCGGTAGCCGCGAACCTCGGCCCATCGGAAATGAGTGGTGCGGTGCAGCATAATGCTGCGATGAACGATGAAACTTTCCCCGTTGAAGATAAAGACGCGCCGCTTAAGTCGGACACGCGTCTCTTGGGCCGGTTGCTTGGCGACGTGATTCGTGCGCAGCGAGGCGACGCGACATTCGAGAAAGTGGAATCAATTCGTCAGGAGTCCGTACGCTTCCATCGCGAGGGTGCGTCGCACCGGTTGCTGGATGCAACGCTCACTGACCTGAGCGTAGAAGAAGCGCTTGATGTAGTGCGTGCATTCACCTACTTCTCGCACCTTGCCAATATCGCGGAAGACGTTCAGCAAAATCGCCGCCGTCGCCATCACAAAAAGAGCGGCTCCGCGCCGCAGCCAGGCTCGCTCGCCGCCGCGTTCGCCCACCTGAAATCCGCCAACATTAGCGGTAATGAAATCTGGCATTGCCTCGCGCGGGCAAACATTAGCCCAACACTCACCGCACACCCCACCGAGATCAAGCGGCAGAGCACGCTCGATGCCGAGCGCGCAATTGCGAAGGCATTGTCGCTCGACGAAGATGACCGGGAAGCTCATCTGCACCGCATGATTTTGCAACTCTGGCAGACGGCAATGCTCCGCCTGACCAAGCTGCGCGTGCGCGATGAAATCGACAACGCACTCAACTATTTCCGCGCGAGTTTTTTGTCTGAAGTTCCGCGTCTCACGGGCAACACATTGGCCGCGCTCGAAGCGCATGATGGAACGCTGGCGCAGCTTCCTGCCTTTCTGAGAATTGGCATGTGGATCGGCGGTGATCGCGATGGCAACCCGTTCGTTAATGCCGACACGCTCGACTATGTCTTCGCCACGCAGTCCGAGCTGGCGCTCTCGCATTACTTAGCCGAAGTGCATGCGCTGGGCGCAGAGCTTGCGATGTCAAGTCGACTGGTCGAAGTGTCAACCGCGCTGAACGATCTCGCCGAGCGTGCGGGCGATGCGTCGCGTTTCCGCACAGATGAGCCATATCGCCGAGCGCTGTCCGGCATTTACAGTCGGCTCGCCGCGACCTATCGAAGCGTGACCGGCGAGACGACCGCTCGCAAACCGCACAACCTGGATGCGCCGCCGTACGTTACTTCCGACGAACTATCCGACGATCTGGAAATCATTGCTGAATCGCTCGCGCAACACGGCTCCGGCGTGATCGCAGACGCGCGCGTGATGCCGCTCAGGCGCGCGGTGCAAACCTTCGGTTTCCACCTGGCGCCGGTGGACTTGCGCCAGAACTCCGCGGTACACGCGTCGGTCATCGCCGAACTGCTTGCGGGCTGTGGGCTTTGCGCAAATTACGCCGGGTTGAGCGAGGATGCAAAAGTAGCGCTGCTCAGCCGCGAGCTGGAAAGTGCAAGGCTTTTGGCTTCGCCGTACATGAAGCTCTCCGAAACCGCACTTTCAGAACTCGCGATCTTTCGCAAAGCCGCCGATGTGCACTCACGCTTCGGTGCAGCGGCGTTACCGCGCATGATTATTTCGATGGGCGAATCGCTCTCTGATTTGCTCGAAGTCGCCACACTTTGCAAGGAAGTCGGGCTCGCGCGCGGTGGCGATGCGCCGCATCTCGCGGTCGCAATCGTGCCACTGTTCGAAACTATCGAGGACCTTCAAAACGCACCCACGGTGATGACCGCCGCCTTCGCGCATCCGCTGTACCGCCGCTGGATCAAAGCGCAGAACGACGCGCATGAGATCATGCTCGGCTATAGCGATAGCAACAAGGACGGCGGCTATTTCACCGCCAACTGGTCGCTCTACCGCGCGCAGCAGGCGCTGGTCGATTGTTTCGCAAGGCACAGCATTCGCCTCTGCCTGTTCCACGGCCGCGGCGGCAGCGTTGGTCGCGGCGGCGGGCCAAGCTATGAAGCCATTCGCGCTCAACCCGCCGGTGCCGTCAACGGCTTTTTGCGTCTCACCGAGCAGGGCGAAATCATCTCCAGCAAATATGGCGATCCCGATCTCGCTCAGCGCAATCTGGAGACGTTGTTGGCAGCGGTGCTGGAGAGCACGCTGTTACCCAACATCGCGCGAGACACGACGCAGCAAACCCGCTTCGAAGCCGTTGCCGATCGTTTGAGCGCTCACGCCTTCACCGCGTATCGCGCACTGGTTTACGGTGACGACGGCTTCGTCACCTATTTCCGCGAAAGCACACCGATCAAGGAGATCGCAGAGCTCAATATCGGATCGCGCCCGGCATCGCGAAAGGCCAGCACACGCATCGAAGACTTGCGGGCAATCCCGTGGGTGTTCAGCTGGGCGCAGGCTCGCGTATCGCTGCCTGGCTGGTACGGCTTCGGAAGCGCGGTCACCCAGTTGACAAAAGAAGAACCCGCAGTAATTGACGAACTAAGGCAGATGGCAAAAGACTGGCCGTTCTTTTCCACCGTCCTGTCCAACCTCGGTATGGTGCTGGCAAAGACGGACATGCAAATCGCCGCCGCCTACGGCGCACTCGTGCAGGACCGCACGATTCGCGAGCGTGTTGGCGGGCAGATTTACGCCGAATGGGAGCGAACAAAACATGCCTACGAATCAATCGTCGGCGCAGCGCCGCTGGCCGATAACCCAACGCTCGCCCGCTCCATTCGCAACCGCTTCCCGTACCTCGATCCGCTGAATCATTTGCAGATTGAACTCATTCGGCGCGTGCGGTCGGGTGATGTTGAAGAGCGGACGCGGCGGGCGCTGCACCTCACGATAAATGGGCTCGCCGCAGGGCTGAGAAATACGGGGTAATGCACCAACCGTAGCTCAACCGCCGCGATTCCCGGAGCACGCCGGACGCCAGTTTGCTAACCCCACGCACTGGATTAGCACCCTCAACTAGCCCAGGACGAGATTGACAGCGGCAAGAAGTCCTGGCGGCGCTACCCGTGCTTCACCACTATCGTCTTCATCACGCTGAACCCGTATAAGGCCTCAAAACCTTTCTCGCGTCCATAACCTGAAGACTTCACGCCGCCGAACGGCAGTTCCACACCGCCACCTGCGCCGTAATTGTTGATGAACACCTGCCCGCTTTTGACAGCACGGGCCATGCGCATTCCGCGACTGCCGTTTTCTGTCCAGACGCCTGCGACGAGGCCGTATTGGGTAGCGTTTGCGATACGCACGGCGTCGGCTTCATCCCTGAACGCCATGGCTGCGAGCACCGGGCCGAAGACTTCGTCTTGTGCGATTTTGGTGTCAGGCGGTACGTCCGCGATCAGCGTTGGCTTGGCGTAGAAGCCAGTGGCTGGCGCTTCGGGCACAATGCTGCCTTGGGCAATCATTCGCAGATTTGAAGACTTGCAATCATTCAAAAATCCACTCACCCGCTCCAGCTGATTCGCACGAATCAACGGCCCGACATCTAAATCCATCGCGGCAGGGCCGACCTTCAGCGCTCTGATGCACTGAGCGACCGCATCGAGCACTCGCTCATACGCACTCGCTTCCACCAGCAAACGCGAACCGGCGCTGCAGGTCTGTCCGGCGTTTTGAATGATGGCGTTAACGATGACGGGGACTGCTTCGTCAAGACTGGCGTCTGCGAATACGATCTGCGGGCTCTTGCCGCCTAGCTCCAGCGTGACGGGCACGTGGCGATTCGCTGCGCTTTGCGCGATGATCGTGCCGACTTTGGCGCTGCCCGTGAAGCTGATGTGATCGATGC
Organism: Burkholderiales bacterium; assembly: GCA_043753585.1. GTDB lineage: Bacteria > Pseudomonadota > Gammaproteobacteria > Burkholderiales > Casimicrobiaceae > Casimicrobium. Next base: position 17,114 of record JAYUWL010000017.1, on the reverse strand, counting down.
CCACCGCGTCTGCCAATGCTTGCCCCGCTTCCTGGCCATAACCGGTGACGATGTTGAGTGCGCCTTCCGGGAAGCCGCATCCAGCGGCAAGTTCAGCAATGCGCAGCAAAGACAGACAGGCGTCCTCAGCAGGCTTCACTACGCATGCGTTACCCGCCGCAAGCGCACCACCCACCGAGCGCCCAAAGATCTGCATTGGGTAGTTCCACGGGATGATGTGACCAGTCACGCCGTGCGGTTCGTAGAAGCTCATCACCGCGAAGCCCGGCGTATACGGAATGGTGTCGCCGTGCAGCTTGTCGCAGGCTCCAGCGTAGTATTCGAAGTAACGTGCGACAGCTGTTGCGTCGGTCTTCGCCTGCCTGGCCGGTTTGCCGCAATCGCGCATTTCGAGGTGCGCCAGCTCGCCGTGGTGCGCGAGGATCGCTTCAGAGAGCTTGTGCAATAGACGACCGCGCTCCATTGGCGCGAGGCGGCTCCACGCGCCTCCGTCTGCGGCTTTGCGTGCGGCTGCTACCGCCTTGCGAATGTCTTCGGCATTGCCGCGTGCGAGATGCGCGAAAACCTGACCGTCGCTGGGATCAAGCACAGGCACCAATTCGCCGGAACTGCTGGCCACCCTTTGGTTGTTGATGAAGTGAGAAGTCATGTTGATTGAATTGGTGGTCGAGGTTTAAAGTCAGGTCACGCGATAATCATTCGGACCGCGCCTGGCGTGTGTCGACAGAATAACCGAGGCTCATTTGAACGCTGCAATCGAAACCCAATTTCCAGACATTCGCGTCTGGCGGGCGGGAAACACCGGCCTGCCCTACGTTTGGCGATTTGTCAGCGACACGGCGGGGCCGCATGTGTGCGTGAACGCGCTGGTGCACGGTAACGAAGTGTGTGGGGCGATTGCAGCAGACTGTCTGCTGCGCCAGCTTCACGCGGGGGAACGGCTGCTGCGTGGCACGCTCTCGGTCGTGTTCGCGAATGTAGATGCGTATCACTCCTTTGATTCGGCAAAGCCACTTAATTCGCGTTGTATCGATGAGGATTTCAATCGCCTGTGGGATGTGACGACGCTTGACGCGGCGCACGAATTGCGAGACTCGCGAGAGCTGCGGCGCGCGCGCGAGTTGCTACCGTTCTATGACACGGTCGATCATTTGCTTGATTTGCACTCGATGGTGGAGCCCGCGCCGCCGATTTCGTTGGCTGGCGATACCGGTAAAGGGCTGGCACTTGCACGCGCCGTCGGCGTCCCTGAACACATCCTGGTTGATTCTGGCCATGCCGCTGGCAAGCGGCTGCGCGACTACGCTGGCTTTGGCGATCCACTGAGCGAGAAGAGCGCTTTGCTAGTTGAATGTGGGCAGCATTGGGAGGTGGCTGCAGGCGAAGTCGCGAAGCAGGTAGTGTTGCGCTTCTTGCAGCACTTTGAAGTGCTCGATATAAATAGGGTCGAAGAGGGATTGGACGTTGAAACGCCGGTTACGCAACGCGTTGTCGACATCAGCACCGTGGTCACGGTGAAGACTGCCGGGTTTCAGTGGATTCGTCCGTTACGTGGATTCGAGGTGATTGCGGAAGCGGGGACATTGGTCGCGATGGATGGTGAGGATCAAGTGCGCACGCCGCATTCCGCCGCAGTGATGGTGATGCCGGTTCCAAATCCGAAATTGGGGCAGACAGCAGTTCGGATTGGTCGGTTTAGACAACCGTAAGGTGGACGCAGCCCGCCCTATCATTCAATCGGTCGTCGATCAGCAGGATCAGGGCGATCAACCCAATATCTTTGCCGCGTCTCGCGAGCCTTTGTAATCTTGCCGATTCCGTCGACCGAGTTGAGCGTGATTGCGCCGTGCCAGTCGGTTCGCATCACAGGAATGTTGCGCTCTGTGTAGCGCGCCAATACGCCTTCGCGTGGGTGACCGAACCGATTGCGATAGCCCGCATTGATGAGTGTGATCTTCGGTGCGACGGCGTCGATGAACTCGGGCGTTGATGAGGTGAGGCTACCGTGATGCGGAATCAGCAGCACGTCGCTTTTGAGCATGGATGGAGTGGCCGCGTAACGCTCGACGATGTCCGCTTCACTCACAGCCTCAACGTCTGCCGTAAGTAGCGCGCCGAATCGCGATGTGCTCACCTTTACGACGCATGAACGGTCATTCGTTTTGAGTTTGGCTTCTGTGTAGCTGGCCACATCAGGATGCAATACGTCGAAGCGCACGCCGTCCCAGGTCCATGATTGACCCGCCGCGCAGCCGAGCACTTTCACACCGCGCTCGTGCGCTGATTTCACAATCTCGGCTTCGGCAAATACGGACGTCAGCATCCAGTCGACTGGAACGCCTTTAAGTAGCGACGTCGCGCCACCACTGTGATCAATGTCGAGATGGCTCACGACCAGGCCATGAATGTGCGACGAACCAGCCGCTCGAAGATACGGTGCAATCAATCGCGAACCCGCATCGCTCGCATCGGTCCAGCGTGGACCTGTGTCGTACACCAGTGTGTGATGCGCAGTTTGCACGACGGCAGCGGTGCCTTGTCCGATGTCGAGCACTGTGAGTTCGAACTCCCCTGCCGCAGGACGCGCTGGCGTGATGGCAAATAGCGGCACGCACCAGACAAGCCCCAACCAGCGATGCGGCCACCCGCGCGGCGCCAATAGCGCAAGGCTACCGAGAAGCGCCAGTCCTGTAGTCCACCACGGTGGCATGTGTTGCGACCACAGAGGCGACGGCAGAGTCATCAACCACTGCAAACCGATGGCGAGCCACGCGATAAGCTGATGCGCGATGGTCAAAAGCAGATCAATGGGCACGATGAGCCAAGCCAGCGTGAGCGGAACCACGAACATCGTGATGAGCGGAATGGCCACTGCATTCGCAACCGGTCCCACCAGCGACACCTGTTGAAACAGCGCGATCGACAGCGGAGCGAGGCCTACAGTGACTGCCGCTTGGGTGATTAGCAAAGTGTGCCACCAGCGGCGTTCCCCAACCCGCCCAACGGTGACGTACATCAGCATGGCCACCGCCATGAATGAGAACCAGAAGCCGACCGCGAGCACGGCCCACGGATCAAGCACCAGCACAGCCACTAACGACCATGAAAGTATGAGCCATGGCGATAGCGAGCGTCGCAGCATCAACGCGAGCGCAGCGGTAACAAGCATGTAACACGTGCGTTGTGCCGGCACTGCGAAGCCTGACAGGGCAGCGTAGGCGATGGCGATTACTGCGGCGGCAATGGAAGCGGCGAGCTGCGCAGGTATTCGCGATACGAGTCGCGGTGAGCGCCGCCATATTGCGAAAACTGCCAGCGCAATCCAGGTCGCAAATAGCGTTACGTGCGCACCACTGATCGATAGCAGATGCGACACCGCAGTGGCGTTGAACAAAGCCCAATCAGATTCAGCAATCGCCCGTTGATCGCCGAGCGCAAGCGCAATCACGACCCCGGCGTAGCGCTGATCCTTTAGCGCTTGCCGCATGCGTTCACGAAGCTGATCGCGCAACCGGTTCAGGTAATCAATAGGCCGGCCCGCGTTGGCTGCAAGGCGACGGTTCGGCTCATCGCCGCGTACCGAGCCGGTCGCGCGCAATTCGTTCTCCAGCAACCACGCTTCAACGTCAAATCCATTCGGATTGCTGTAGCCGTGCGGGCGCTTCAGGCGTGCGGTCAGTTGCCAGCGCTCTCCAGCGTGGATCGTCGGCAATGGTTCGCCTCGCAACTCCTTGATTGTCGCCTTGTACCAACCGAGCGCAATACGTGGCGGCACGGTCGCGTTCGGCGTGATGACTTGCTCGACTGCGAATGCGAAGCGCACGCCTTGTGCGTCGGCTTGCGGCAGCTCATCAATGATACCGATGAGCTCAATATCGCGGCCTTCCCATTCGCCCGGTAGCGTTTGCGACATGCGCAAGTCGGCGCGAAGCGTGGTGAAGCTCGCCCCCAGAAGAAGCGCCAGGGAAAGTACCATCCAGGTGGGGGTGCGAGTCCTGCGCAACAGCAGGAAAGCGCCTGCCGTTACAGCGAAACAAACCGAGACAACGCTGATCGAGCGAGACGGTAACGTCGGTATCAGCTGCGCGACGCCGACTCCCAAAGCGAACGTACAAAGCGCAAATAGGGTTCGCACAGTCAGGCGTTTCGAGCGGCGATGCGCGACCGGACGGCGTTAGTCCGCCTTCCAGTGCCCCGATTTGCCACCGTCTTTTTCAACGAGGCGCACGGCTGAAATGGTCATGCCGCGATCCACAGCTTTGCACATGTCATAAATGGTCAGAAGGCCAACACTCACGGCGGTGAGCGCTTCCATCTCAACGCCAGTCCTTCCCACGGTTTCAGCGGTCACTGTAATGTGAACGCTGGATGACGCGGCATCGGTGGTGAATGCAACCACGACTCGTGTCAGCGGAATCGGATGCGCCAGAGGAATCAATTCTGCGCAGCGCTTGGCTCCGCCAATCGCTGCGATGCGCGCAATACCCAACACGTCGCCCTTTTTGTGTGAACCGGCGTCGATGAGCGCCAGGGTCGACGGCTGCATCAGAATGGCGCCCTCGGCCCGTGCCCTACGTTTGGTCTCGGCCTTGCTGCTAACGTCGACCATGTGCGCCTGCCCGGAGGCGTCGAAATGTGTAAGCTCTTGTAACGAATCGGTCATGGCGAAGTGTGAAGCTGTCTTTACGAAGGAACTGGAAGCGCAATTGGACTATCTTAGCAACATGCCAAAGCCCAAATCAACGTCCGCTGTGACTTATAGCGTGACGCCCATTCGCCGCTCAAAAGTGCCTGCATTTCCGGGTTCGCGCCGTGAATCTGTAACGCGCCGCGTGATCTCTGTGCTGACAGCGCTCTCGTTACTGCTCCCCAATCTGGCATACCCCCAGAACAGTTTGCCCGAGTTGGGCGACAGTTCTGGGGTTCTGGTGACCAGTCAGGCCGAGAAAAAACTCGGGATGGAGGCAATGCGTGAGCTACGGGCGAGTGGTGCGTATTTGCAGGATCCGGAGGTCAATGCGTACCTGAACGAGTTGGGCGCGCGCATCCTGAGCGCGAATCCGGGCATTCGCGACAAGTTTGAATTTTTTGCCGTAGCTGACTCTGGTGTGAACGCGTTTGCGATGCCCGGCGGCTACATCGGCCTCAACATGGGCCTAGTACTCATCACACAGTCCGAGAGCGAACTCGCCAGCGTCCTCGCGCATGAGATGGCGCATGTCACACAGAAGCACTATGCGCGCATGATGGACGATCAGCGCAAGAACGCGTGGATGGGCATCGCGGGGCTCGCCGCAGCCGTGCTCGCGGCAAAGTCTGGAAAAGGCGACGCTGCACAAGGCGTTTTGCTTGGTTCGCAAGCCGCGCAGATACAGAGCTTCCTGAATTTTTCACGCGATAACGAACGCGAAGCTGATCGCGTCGGCTTTCAGTATCTGACCCGAGCCCAGTTTGATTCAGGCTCAATGGGAACCTTCATGGAGCGCCTGCAACGGGTAAGCTCAATCAGCGACACCGGTGTCGTGCCCGGTTACATGCGTACTCACCCGGTGACCGTGGAGCGCATTGGCGACGCCCGTGCACGCGCCGGTAGTGGCGATTTCAAGCTGGCGCGTGAGAGCATCGATTTTCACTATGTGCGGGCGTTGCTGCGCAGCTACGTCGGCGAGCCGAAAGCTGCCGTCACGTTTTTTGAATCAGCACTGGAAGATCGCAAATACTCATCGGAAGCTGCAACGCGATACGGTTTGATCGCCTCGTTGATGCGCCAGCGCGACTTTGATCGAGCCAAACGCGAACTTGCTGTGCTCGAGTCGGCGCGCATCAGGCATCCGATGATCGCTGCGATGCACGGACAGATTTTGATCCAGAACGAACAAATTCCTGAGGCAGTGCGATTCTTTGAGCAGGCGATTGTCGAGTTCCCGAATCACTGGCAACTGCATCACGACTTGCCCGAAGTCCTGTTGCGTGCGAAGGAGCCAAAGCGCGCATTGATTTCGATTGAAAAGAGTCTCGCAAAACGGCCTGACGACACCACGCTGCTTGACCTGGCGGCGCGCGCCAGCGCCGAATCTGGCATGAAAATGAAGCAGCATCGCTTCCTTGGCGAGCAATACGCGAAACAGGGAAATCTGCGCGGCGCACTTGACCAGTTTGAACTGGCGTCCAAGGCCGGAGACGGCGATTACTACGAAGCGAGCTATGTTGAATCGCGGGCACGGGAAGTCAAGCGCGAACTTCAGTTGTTAGCAAAAGACAAGCGGGCGCTATTCGAATAGCTTTCCAGCGAACCTAATACTGAATATGGGATAGTGCACGATTTTGCTAATAGTCGACTTTCAGCGATATGCGATGTTAGCCCCTTTGCATACTTGCTTTTATCGAAAAGCTGATTCTTAAAAATCAGTCTTGAACCGCTGAATAATTGCCGGCGTTGACGAGGCGAATTTACAGAAGCACGAAACGAGATACGGATATGAAAAAAGAAAGTGGCTGGGTCCGCGCGGGGCTGATCACATTGACCATCGCGATTCTCGGTGGTAGCGCCTGGTGGTGGTATCTCAGCACTCAAACGGTCGCTGCTGGCGCGGATAAATCGGGCAACGCTGCCGATGTGAAGGGCGGCGCAGTAGGTGCAAGTGGTCGCGGTGGCCCCGGCGGCGGGCGCAGTGCCGTGCCCGCGGTCATCGATCTGGTTCGGGTGAGCGAAGTTCCGGTGATCATCTCCGCAATTGGCACCGTGACAGCACGCTCCACAGCCGCAGCAAGAGCCCGCGTTGACGGCCTGCTGCAGACGGTGTCATTCCGCGAGGGCCAACTGGTGCGTGCGGGGGACGTCATCGGTCGCATTGATCCACTGCCATTTCAGGCGGTGCTGCAATCGGCGCAGGGCCAGCTTGCCAAGGATCAGGCGCAGCTTGATTCCGCAAAAATCGATCTCGCGCGCTATCAAAAATTACTTGAGCAGGACAGCATCGCCCGTCAGCAGGTCGAGCTACAAGCTGCGCTGGTCAAGCAGCTCGAAGGCACTTTGCTCGCGGATCGCGCGCAGGTCACCACCGCGCAACTGAATTTGGGCTACACCGAGGTCAAGGCCCCGATCACCGGCCGCACGGGACTGCGTCAGGTTGATGCCGGCAATATGGTGCGCTCGTCCGACGCCAACGGCATCGTTGTCATCACCGAAGTGCAGCCGATCACGACCGTGTTCTCGCTGCCTCAGGAAGTGCTGCCATCGGTGCTCGCGAAAATGGGGCGCGACATCCAGGGCGCAGCGAAATTGGCGGTTCAGGTGCTTGATCGTGATGGTCGCACGGTGCTCGATACCGGTGAGCTTCTGGCCGTGGATAACCAGATCGATTCCGCCACTGGAACAATCAAACTGAAGGCGGTATTTCCAAACAAAAGCAACACGCTGTTCCCGAATCAGTTCGTCAATATGAAACTGGAGCTGGAGCGTCTCGATTCCGCAATTACGATCCCGCAAAGTGCTGTTCAACGCGGCACGCCGGGCACCTATGTTTACGTCGTGACCGCAGAGAAGAACGCGAGCCTGAGGAAAATTCAACTCGGCCCGGTGATTGGAGATCGCGTGGTTGTCACCACCGGGCTCAAGGAAGGCGAATCGATTGTGATCGACGGCGCAGACAAGCTGCGCGATGGCGCGCCAGTGACAACGGTGCAAGCGGCACCGGCCGCCGCACAGCGCGGCCCGCGAGGCGATCGAGCAAAAAAGGATGGCACGGCATCGGGCGACGCTAAAGCGCCATCCGCGACAGGTGCCGCGCCCGCTGCAGTTCCAGCCGCGGCTCCGGCAAATGCGACGAGCCCGACAACAGCCCCGAAACCGAAGAACGGCGAATCAAAATCAGCAACACCCTCGTCGGCGACGAGCGTCGACGCCCCAAAAAAGCCGTGGTCTGAACTGACGGATGTCGAAAAGGCAGAACGCAAAAAACAGCGTGAAGCCAACGGCGAAGCACCCCGAGGCGCGCCAAAGCAGTGAGCATGAATCCGTGCGAGCCGTTTATCCGGCGACCCGTCGCGACAAGCCTTCTGATGCTCGCCATTTTTATCATCGGTGTCATCGGTTACCGCCTGCTGCCGCAATCTGCGCTGCCGCAGGTCGATTACCCGACGATTCAGGTCACGACGATGTATCCCGGCGCAAGTCCCGAGGTCATTTCATCTTCGATGACCGCGCCGCTGGAGCGTCAGTTCGGGCAAATGCCGGGGCTGGAGCAGATGTGGTCGACGAGCTCCGGCGGCGCGTCGGTCATCACTTTGCGCTTCGCACTTGATTTGCGCCTTGATGTCGCTGAACAGCAAGTTCAGGCCGCGATCAACGCTGCCGCAACCTTGCTGCCAACCGATCTGCCAGCACCGCCGGTCTACAACAAAGTCAATCCGGCGGATGCGCCGATACTGACGCTCGCCCTGACCTCCGACACTTTGCCATTGCCTCGTGTGCAGGATCTGGCTGACACCCGCATTGCGCAGAAGCTGTCGCAAGTCACCGGCGTCGGTCTCGTCACCTTGTCCGGGGGCCAGAAGCCCGCCGTACGCATTCAGGTGAACCCACGCGCGCTGACGCAGCTCGGCCTCTCGCTCGACGACATCCGCACCGCTGTCGGCAACCAAAACGTCAACGCCGCCAAAGGCAGTTTTGACGGGCCACTGCGCGCCAGTACCATCGATGCAAACGATCAGCTCAAGGACGCTAGCGAGTATTCAAGGCTCGTGATCGCCTATAGGAACGGTGCGCCGATTCGCATCCAGGACGTCGCCGCTGTCGTGAACGATGCCGAGAACATCCGCCTCGCCGCATGGGCAACGGTTGACCGCGACGGCAAACGCATTCAGCAACCCGGCATCGCAATCAACGTGCAGCGGCAGCCCGGTGCCAACGTCATCGAAACAGTCAATGCGATCAACGCGATCATGCCGCAAATGCGCGCAGCGCTGCCCGCCACTGTCGAGCTGGTTACGCTCACCGATCGCACCACCACGATTCGCGCCTCGGTGCGCGATGTGCAGTACGAGTTAATGCTCGCCGTCGCTCTCGTTGTAATGGTGATTTTCCTGTTCTTGCGCAGTGTTTCCGCGACCATCATCCCGAGCGTCGCGGTGCCGCTATCGCTGGTTGGAACCTTCGCCGTGATGTACGCGGCAGGCTTCTCGGTCAACAATTTGTCGCTGATGGCGCTGACCATCGCGGCGGGCTTTGTGGTGGACGACGCGATCGTGATGATTGAAAACATTGCGCGTCGTATAGAGGGCGGCGAAGCGCCGTTCGAGGCTGCAATCAACGGCTCAAAACAAATCGCGTTCACCATCATTTCACTCACCGTGTCGCTGCTTGCGGTACTGATTCCGCTGCTCTTCATGCGCGATGTGGTGGGTCGATTGTTCCGCGAATTTGCACTCACGCTTGCCATTGCGATCATCATTTCCGCGTTCGTGTCGCTCACGCTAACGCCGATGATGTGTGCGCGCCTCTTAAAGCCCCAGATCGAAGTCCACGAACCGCGCTGGCTCGCTGCCATTGGCCGCGCGTTTGATCGCCAGCAGGATCGCTATGCCGTCGCGCTCGATTGGGTGCTCGCGCGGCAGGCGTTGACGATGATCGTCGCCACCGCGACAGTTGTGCTCACGGCGCTGCTCGCCTGGGCCGTGCCTAAGGGCTTCTTCCCGGTGCAGGACACGGGCGCGATTTCGGTCATCACCAACGCGCCACAGAACATCTCGTTCACGGCAATGGGCGAACGACAGCAGGCACTGGTAGAGGCGCTGATGGAAGATCCCGCGGTGCGCAGCATCTCGTCAATCATCGGCGTCGATGGCGTTAACAGCACGGTCAACAACGGTCGCCTGATGATTGAATTGCAGCCGCTGGGATCGGGGCGGCTTCGAGCCACAGCGCTCATTGATCGACTGCTTGATCGCGCAAAAAACGTGGCAGGCATTACGTTGTCCATGCAGCCGGTTCAGGATCTAACCATCGAAGATCGCGTGAGCAAAACGCAGTATCAGTTCACCCTCGACAGCACCGATCCGGTCGCGCTGGGCGTCTGGACACCGCAACTGGTTGAGCGCTTGCAGCAATTGCCGCAGCTGACCGATGTATCGACCGAGCTTCAGCGTAACGGGCTGCAGGCCTACGTTGAGATTGATCGCGATGCGGCGTCGCGCGTCGGCGTCACCGTCGCGGCGATCAACAACGCGCTCTACAACGCGTATGGTCAACGTCTGATCTCCACCATTTTCACGCAGGCGAGCCAGTACCGCGTGGTGCTAGAAGTGCAAAAGTCTAGCGATGCGCTGGGTGCAACTGATGCCGCCAGCACGGGCCCGCAAATCATTGCGCAACTCTACGTGCCCGGCACCACGAATGGCGTGACGTCGCAGGTGCCGCTCGCGTCCATCGCACTCTTGATTGAGCGCCCCGCTGAGCTGCAAATCAACAAACTCAACCAGTTCCCGGCGACAACGGTGTCATTCAACGTGACAAAGGGGGTATCGCTCGGTGAAGCGGTAAAGGCGATTGACGTTGCGCAAACTGCGCTCATGATGCCAGCAAGCATTCGCACCCAATTTCAGGGCGCAACACTCGCATTCCGGGCAGCGCTGCAGAATCAGGTCTGGTTGATCCTCGCCGCCATTGTGACCATGTATATCGTACTCGGCGTGCTCTACGAGAGCTACATTCATCCCATCACAATTTTGTCGACGTTGCCTTCGGCTGGCATTGGCGCACTTTTAGCACTGATTATTTCCGGCAACGATTTGAGCGTGATCGCGATCATCGGCATCGTGCTTCTGATCGGTATTGTGAAGAAAAACGCCATCATGATGATCGACTTTGCGCTCGCAGCAGAGCGCGAAGAGGGCAAGACGCCCCACGATGCGATTCGACAATCGTGTTTGCTGCGTTTGCGTCCGATTTTGATGACGACGATGGCTGCATTGCTGAGCGCGCTGCCGCTCATGCTCGGTAGCGGCATGGGCAGCGAGTTGCGCCACCCGCTGGGCTGGACGATGGTGGGCGGATTGCTGGTGAGTCAGGTGCTAACGCTATTCACGACGCCGGTCATTTATCTTCAGTTTGATCGACTTGCGCGCCGCTTCGGAAACCGCGATAAAGACGTTCAGGCGGCGTCTCAAACGCCATGAATTTGAGCCACCCCTTCATCAATCGCCCGGTTGCGACGACGCTGTTGACGCTGGGCATCGCCATCGCCGGTGGACTGACCTATGTACTGATGCCTGTGGCACCTCTGCCGCAGGTCGAATTTCCGGTCATCACGGTCACCGCGAGCCTGCCCGGAGCCAGCCCGGAAACGATGGCGGCGACCGTCGCGACACCGCTTGAGCGAGCGCTCGGCACGATTGCTGGGGTCAACGAAATTACCTCGTCCAGTTCGCTGTCGTCGACGCGTGTGACACTACAGTTTGATATGGGCAAAAACATTGATAGCGCCGCACGCGAAGTGCAGGCAGCGATCAATGCAGCGCGCGTCACCTTGCCAAGCAGTCTTCCGGGCAATCCGGTCTATCGCAAGGTTAATCCCGCCGATTCCCCCGTGATGATCCTGTCGCTCACGTCGCAATCGCTCACCCGCGGCCAGATGTATGACGCAGCGTCCACCGTGCTCGCGCAACGCATCTCACAAATTGAGGGCGTGGGTAATGTCAACGTTGGCGGCGGCGCACTGCCTGCGGTTCGCGTAGCGCTCGATTTGCGAAGCGTCGCAGCCGCAGGTGTGGCACTGGAAGACGTGAGATTAGCCATCGCCAACAACAATGTGAACCGCCCCAAAGGGGTGGTTGAAGTGGGCGACAAGCAGTGGCAAATCGCCGCCAACGATCAGGCAAAACGCGCTGCAGAGTATTTGCCGCTTGTCGTCAGCTGGAAGGGCAACGCCGCGCTCCGACTTTCTGATATCGCCAAAGTGACCGATGGCGTGCAGGACGCTCGCAACATGGGTTTGACCAACGGCGAACCGTCCGTGCAGCTCGTCATTTACCGACAACCGGGTGCCAACATTCTGGAAACAGTCGCTCGTGTGAATGAGCTTTTGCCGAGATTGCAGGCGACCATTCCCGCTGCGATTGACATGAAAGTCGTGATGGAACGCACGACGACCATCCGCGCGTCGCTGCGCGAAGTCGAGCGGGCGCTCGCGATTTCCATCGGATTGGTCGTGCTCGTCGTGTTCGCATTTCTACGTAGCGGTCGCGCGGCGTTGATCCCCACGATTGCCGTGCCAGTGTCCTTGTTCGGTACGTTCATCGCGATGTATTTGCTGGGGTACAGCCTGAACAACTTGTCGCTGATGGCGCTCACGATTGCGACCGGTTTTGTCGTGGATGACGCCATCGTGGTACTCGAAAACATCATGCGCCACATTGAGGAGGGCATGGAGCCGGTCGCGGCTGCTTTGCGTGGCGCGAAAGAGGTTGGATTTACCGTACTCTCGATGAGCATTTCGCTGATCGCGGTATTCACTCCAATCCTTGCGATGGGCGGCATCATCGGACGGCTGTTCCGCGAATTTGCCATCACTTTGTCGGTCGCCATTCTGGTTTCGCTGGTTGTTTCGCTGACGGTGACGCCGATGCTCTGCGCGCGCTGGCTTAAACGCTCGAAGGTCAAACCGGTAACGGAAGAGAGCGCCACTCAACATCGTGGACTATTCGGGTATGTGTATCGCGGCTACGCGCGCTCGCTAGGCTGGGCGCTGAATCACCCTGCGTTGTTGTTGCTTGTGTTTTTCGCCACGATTGGTGGCAACATCTATCTGTACACCATTGTGCCCAAAGGCTTTTTCCCGCAACAGGACACTGGACTGATGATCGGCAATGTGCAGGCGGATCAGGCAACCTCATTCCAGTCGATGAGCACCAAGGTTACGCAGTTTGTCGAAATCGTCAAGAGCGATCCAGCCATCGCGAACGTCACAGCGTTTACCGGCGGCGGGCAGCGTAATTCTGCGTTCATGTTTGTCGTACTCAAGCCGCTGAAAGAACGTGGCGTTACAGCTGATGAAATCAGCAATCGCCTGCGCCCGCAGTTCGCTCGTGTCGCGGGTGCATCGCTGTTTCTGCAATCTGCGCAAGACTTGCGCGTTGGCGGCCGCTCAAGCAATGCGCAGTATCAGTACACGCTGCAATCAGACGACCTGAACCTGCTGCGCACGTGGGAACCAGGTATCCGCGCCACGCTCGATAACCTGCCTGAACTGACCGACGTCAACACCGATGCGCAAGACAAAGGCCTGCAAACATCGCTCCTGATTGACCGCGATGCGGCGGCGAGACTGGGTGTTTCCGTGCGCGGTATCGACGCGACGCTCAACGATGCTTACGGCCAGCGATTGGTCGCAACCATTTACGAGGCGTTGAATCAGTATCGCGTGGTGCTCGAAGCCGATTCACGCTATCTGCAGGACGCCGAATCGCTGAAATCGCTCTACGTGACTGGGACCGGTGGCAAGCAGATTCCGCTGTCACAAGTCGCAACGGTAGCGCCAACCAGTACGCCGCTCGCTGTGAATCATCAGGGCCAATTTGCCGCAAGCACGGTGTCATTCAATCTCGCGCCCAATGTGTCGATTGGGCAGGCAACGATTGCCATCGATGCAGCGCTCGCGAAGATCGGCGTTCCGACTGGAATCTCTGCAAGTTTTCAGGGCGGCGCCAAGATTTTTCAGCAGTCGCTGGGCAGTCAGCCGATGCTGATCCTTGCCGCACTAATCACGATTTATCTGGTGCTCGGCATGCTCTATGAAAGCCTCGTTCACCCTCTCACCATTTTGTCGACACTGCCATCCGCAGGTATCGGCGCGGTGCTGGCGCTGATGATGTTCAAAATGGAGTTCAGCATCATCGCGCTTATCGGTGTGTTCCTGCTGATCGGCATCGTCAAGAAGAACGCCATCCTGATCATCGACTTCGCGCTCGACGCCGAGCGCTCGCGCGGCCTGTCGCCGCTGGAGGCGGTGCGCGAGGCCTGCCTGCTGCGCTTCCGCCCGATCCTGATGACGACACTGGCGGCCGCGCTCGGTGCGCTGCCGCTGGCGATCGGCTTCGGCGAAGGCGCCGAGCTGCGCCAGCCGCTCGGCGTCGCGATCATCGGCGGGCTGATCGCGAGCCAGCTGCTGACCTTGCTGACCACGCCGGTCGTCTACCTGCTGCTCGACAAGCTGCGGCGGCGCGGCAAGGACGAGCGTCACCTGAGCCGCGGCGGCGAAGGTCCGCGTCCGAGCCGCGGCATCGACCCGACCCTGTCTTCCGCGAAAGCCACATGAAGTACCCGAATCTGTCCGTGATCGCCGCAGTGGCCACTGTCGCCACGCTGCTGTCGGCATGCGCGGTAGTCCCCGCGTACCAGCGCCCGACGTCGGCCGCGCCGGCGAGCTTCAAGGAGGCGCCGCAGGCCGATGCCGGCTGGTTCCCCGCCGCGCCGGCCGACGCGCTCGATCGCGGGCCGTGGTGGGAGCTGTTCGGCGATGCCGAGTTGAGCCGCCTGGTCGCGCAGGTCGAGGTGTCGAACCAGAACGTCGCCGCCGCGGTCGCCGCGTACGCGCAGGCACGCGCGCTCGTCACCCAGCAACGTGCGTCGCTGTTCCCGCAGATCAGCGCCGACGGCAGCGCGCGGCGCAGCGGCGGCAACGGCACTGGCGGCACGGCCAGCGCGTTCCAGGCCAGCCTCGGCGCGAGCTGGGAGGCCGATGTGTGGGGCGCGCTGCGCCAAGGCGTCGCGAGCGCGCAGGCGAGTGCGCAGGCGAGCGAGGCCGATCTCGCGGCCGCGCGCTTGTCGGCGCAGGGCGAGCTCGGCGTCAACTACTTCTCGCTGCGCGACGCCGACACCGAGCTCGGCCTGCTGCGCGCGACCGTGGTCGCCTACGAGCGCGCGTTCACGATCACGCGCAACCGCTACAACGCCGGCATCGCGCCGCGCACCGACGTGCTGCAGGCGCAGACCCAGCTCGCGAATGCGCGCGCCGATCTGTCGGCGTTGACGAACACGCGCGCCCAGCTCGAGCATGCGATCGCGGTTCTTACGGCCAAGGCGCCGGCCGAATTCGCGCTGGCAACGGCCGAATGGAACATGGCGGTGCCGGCGGTGCCGCTCGTGCTGCCGTCGGAGCTGCTGCAGCGCCGGCCCGACATCGCGGCGGCCGAGCGTGCCGTGGCGGCGGCGAACGCGAACATCGGCATCCAGCGCTCGGCCTACTTCCCGAGCATCGGCCTGACCGCATCGCTCGGCAACTCGGCGAGCCGGGTCGGCGACCTGTTCAACGCGTCGACGACGCTGTGGTCACTCGGCCTGTCGGTCGCGCAGACGCTGTTCGATGCCGGCGCGACGCGCGCCCGCGTCGCCGGCGCCGAGGCCGCGCGCGACGCCGCGGTGGCGCGCTACCGGCAGACCGTGTTGACGGCGTTCCAGGCGGTCGAAGACAAGCTCTCGGCGACCCGCGCCCTGGCCGAGCAGGCGAGCCTGCGGCGCGCCGCCTCGGAGGCCGCCGACCTGACCGAGCAGCAGTTGCTGAACCGCTACCAGGCGGGTCAGGTGAGCTACACCGACGTCGTCACCGCGCAGGCCTCGGCGTTGAGCGCGCGCCGCACCCTCGCGCAACTCGCGGCGAACCGGCAGGCGGTGGCGATCGGGTTGATCCAGGCGCTCGGAGGCGGCTGGCGGGTGGCGGCGCAGTAGCGGAATCGCGAGCTGGCATTCGGAGATGGAATTGGCGTCGGTTCCGGCCAATTGCGGGTGCTCCTGACCGTCAGGTTCAGGTGCCCAAATCGGTGGCTCGAATCGTCGGTCATGGGGGAAACCGTGGCAGTCGGCGCTGGTGACTCGGCGACGGGGAAGTTTCGGCTACTTGCCCGCGCGCAGCTTCTGGCAATTGCTGTCCAATAGGTCGTGGTTCGTGGCGCAGTGGTCGAAATTGATGGAGAAGCCCTTCCCCTCGACCAAGTAGTCCATGCGCCAGTAGATCGTGTCGGTCTTGCCGTTCGACAGCGCCGCCGTCGCCTGGCACCAGCGCGAGGACGTCGCATAGGTGGTCTTGTTGGCGTACTGGTTGACGCTCGCCGGTGGTGGGCCGAGGCGAATCTGCTTCACGTCCGAGAACTCCTTGATCTTCAGGTTCTGCTTCTGCTCCTCGAGCCCCTGGTACTGCCGCTTCGCGTCGCGCAGCGACGCCTTGTCGTTGCATTCAGGCGGCTCGTTCGTGGCCGCGACGGCGTGCGTAGCGAGGCCAAGGGCATTGCAGGCGAGAAAGACCGCAGTGGCGTTTCGAATCGTTGATTTCGAGGATATCTCCTGTCTAAGGTTCAATCCCGCGAACGCGGGAATCGCGTGGGATGACGGCTTCCGTCGGGACGACCGAACTCGTCGGCAACCGTGGATGTTCGTATCGTAAGGGGCGCTGCCGAAGCTCGCTACCGACGAGTCGTCACCGGCGAACACGTCGGGCAGCAGCACCCTGATGCGGAAGATGTCCTCGAGCCCGTTGATGACCGCCGGCCCCTGGGTGCGGATGCAAGATTTCTGTGATTTGCCCAACGGCGGCTATGGGGCTTGCGGATCGAAGTGGTGGTCGACCGGAATAGGTCGATTTGCGCCAACCGACTGCACGAACTTGGCGCCCGGAAACGGTCAACTTGTTCTGTGTTGCCGCTCGGCCAACGGTCGGGCAGATGAGGCGAGCCGGATGTTCCTTCGAACTCCGGGCCCGCATGCGCTCGCGGGTGGACGTGGCAGCGAGCTTGGCCGCGGGCCGCTGGCCGGAGGGCAGTTTTCTGGCTCGGTCACCAAATCACAATGTCCATCACCAGCGCAAGCACGCTTGGGCCGGCCAGCGTCACCCGAACCCTTCAATACGCGAGCGGCTATCCGTTGGATGGCCCTGCGAAGGGCCGCCCGGCAATGCTGAAGTTCAAGGCTGCGGACAAAACCGGGCGATACGATGACACTGTGTCAATGGACACGAAATTCGAAACACTGTCGGCCATCCGGATGGCGGTATGGAGCGAGCTATCGGATGCGACGCACGACAAGGCCCATGCGTGGCGGACGCCGGTGCTCGCAACCGTAAACGGCG
>JAYUWL010000016.1:0-2534 GCA_043753585.1 Burkholderiales bacterium | reverse complement strand
CTGCAGGGCCGGAAACCCCAAAATAGTTGTCGACACGCAGACTCGGGAAGCCCGCTTCGGCGGTGGTTGGCACCTCTGGCAGCAACGGCGAGCGTTTGACCGAGGTAACCGCCAAAGCCTTGACCTGACCGCTCTTGACCAACGGCACAAACGCGGTGATCACATCAATGCCAACCGGAATCTGCCCGCCCAGCAAATCCGTCGTCATCGGCGCGCCGCCCTTGTACGCCACGTGTGTCATGTTGCCCTTGCCGCCCGCTACCAGCGACTTGAAGAATTCGCCGCTGATGTGACCAATGCTTGCTGGACCACCACTGCCGAAGACGGCGCCATTGGCACTGCCTGCCAGCCTGGCGAGGTCCGCCAGTGACGCAATCCCGGCCTTTGGGCTCGCCATGAAAAGCACGGGCGCTGAGCCGGCATAGAAGATGTGCGTGAACTGCTTGACAGGATCGTAGGGCTGCTTGTCCAGTACGAACGGGCCGATGGACAAAGGCGTCGAGTTCGCCATCATCAGGGTGTAACCATCCGGCGCAGCCTGAGCCGTGGCCAGTCCGCCGACGCTACCGCCTGCGCCTGGCCGGTTGTCGACGACGACGGGCTGGCCGAGCTTTTGGCCCAGCGGCTCGGCAATCGTGCGAGCGACGATGTCGCTGGCGCCCCCGGGCGCGAAGGTCACGATCAGCTTGATCGGTTTGTCGGGGTAAGCGGCAACCGCCGCGGCCGATGCGCTCGCCAACACTAGAGCAGCAGCCAGTCGGTTCACTATGTTCACGGTTTCTCCCTTTGTAGTTTGTTCGGTAGCGTTGCACCTATGCAAGAGCCTTGCCAGCAACCCCGTTGATCGAGTTCGTTTACGCTTGCAAGATTACGACTTTTGTTTGCTTCATGCCTGATTTTTGGTCTTCTACGGGCTACAAGCTCCTTGCTCACTCGGGCGACGCGCTCATTGTGACCGACGATTTTTTGCGGTCACTGTTTCTGAGGCCCGAAGTGGCGCCGATTGCGGAGTCTTGTGCCGCAGAAACCAAGCTGCACGAAGCCCTGCTGGCGGCGCCGCGCAAGGCAGTGGCAGCCGCCGAGCTGTTGACCATCAGCGATCCCGACGCTCAGGCGAACTACCGGGTTTTGCTCAAATTCCGTGATCGCCTGATCGCTGCGCCAACGCTGGAAGGCGCGTATACGGGTCTATTTAAGGGTGAAGGCGTGGACGTGCCGCCGCTCTTCGTGTTTCAGCTGACGCAGATTTTCCTGCGCCACATTTTGGGAGTGGACGCCGATCCGCTGGAGGCGCGGGTCGCGGAAAGCCTGTTCCGCACCCAGAAAATCAGCGTACTCGAAGACGGCGCGGTGATGGCGGCAGACGAAGAAACCATCGAGATGTTCTCGGAAACCGGCGGGTTCGGTTCGCTCGGTGAACTGCTAAAGAAACAGAACACGGCGACGCGGTCCATCGATCTGGATGTGCTCTCATCTGACAACGCCGCAATCTACTGGGAGCGCGATGAGCGCCATGATCTCGCCGTGAGCTTCAATCGCGGGCAACCGGCGCTTGATGCACTGATGCGCGTACTTGAAAAATGGGTCGCGCACTTCCTGGGCGTCGAAGTCAGCATCGCCCACCGCCGCGAAATCGAGGATAAGCAATGGGTCTGGCATGTCGGGCTCGACGCCACCGCCAGTGGGGTTTTGAACGATCTTTACAACAACACGACAGTTGAGGAAGCGCGGATGAATCGGCTCCTGTGTTTGTTTGAGTTGCGCTTCAAAAATCCGTCCGACATGCGTCCCGCGATTGCTGGACGACCGGTTTATCTGGCGATGGCGATGAATTCCGAGAACAAACTGAAACTCAAACCACAGAATCTGCTGTTGAATCTTCCGTTGAATCGGGCTTGATCGGTTGCTAGAGCTGCAAAAGCCACAAGCCGCGATGCTGACTAGCAATGCAGCGCTTCGGGCCGCCCCGGCAAACCGTTGCGGTTATGCCTTTGATTGAATCGCGCATCGATGGCCTCTAGATCGTTGCACGAAGAATACGACGCCAATACGCCCTATGCAGTAACTATCTGGTCAAAGTCTGCGCCAGTGTATTTGCAAACTACGACCCTTGCCTGACGTGGTGTGGCAGATTTCTTCGCAAACGTTGCTGCATTGCACAATAACCGCAGCGCAGACATACAATCCTCGCTCTTGGAACAGGAAGATGAACCTCACATGAGTTCACATGCGGTAAGCAGTCACCCGCCTAAAGACGTCAAGGGGGCGCGACTGGCGGCCTTGTCCCTCGGCGCGATCGGCGTCGTTTATGGTGATATCGGGACCTCCCCGCTCTACACCTTAAAAGAGGTGTTCTTCAATAAAGCTCACAGCATCGCGCTCACCGAGGCCAACGTATTTGGCCTGTTGTCGCTGATCTTCTGGGTGCTGACGATTGTGGTGTCGGTGAAGTACGCGATGGTGATTTTGCGGGCCGACAATCAGGGCGAAGGCGGCACCATGATCTTGCTGTCGATGGCACTGCGCACCGCAAC
>JAYUWL010000015.1:0-2538 GCA_043753585.1 Burkholderiales bacterium | reverse complement strand
TCAAACGACGCGTATTCCTGCACGCCGAGGCCTGCGGTGACGATGTCGCCGACCGTAAATTTGGGGTTCGTAGAGGCGATGATCTTGCCGATTCCACCCGCGCGCATGACCTCGCCAATACCGACCGGCGGGATGTATGACTTGCCTTCGTTCATCCAGCCGCGCATCGCCGGGTCGAGCGACAGCGACAGCGTTTTGACGACGATGCCGCCACTGTTGGGCGCGGGCTCGGTAACGGGCTCGGTGGTGAAGCTCCAGCCGTCGCGCGTGGGCAGGCCCACCGGGCGGGCGGCAAGACGGATTTGGTGGTTGGTGAGGCTGGCTAGGTTGGACATGGGGCGGCGCTCCTTATTGGTATTTTGTTGGTAGATGTTGATGCTGTGCGGACGGTTCGGTCTGGGATCCCGCCTTCGCGGAAATGACAAACTGGATATTAGCTTTTCACTGCAAGCCCCATTTTACTCGGTCAACTGGCAGAAATAGCGCAAAGTTGACTTCCAGATTAATCGCCACTAAGCCCAGGTTTAATAGGCCTTTCAGCCAAAAGCTGATGCGCTACGTAATGTCTTTTTCAGTTGCCAGAAGCAGTAATGGATACAGCGGTTGACCGGCTGCGAGGATCGGGTTTCCGCGCGTCAGGCCGTCGTTCGCAAGGAAGTCGTTGCAACGTCCGCCCGCCGCCTCAACGATGACGATAGCGGCGAGGCAGTCCCATGAATTGATGTGCGGTTCGTAGTAGCCGATCAGCCGTCCTGCCGCGACGTAGCAGAGCATCAGCGCGCCGGAGCCGTTTCTGATGAACATGCCGCCGCTGGCCAGGAGGGTGTGCAGGAACGGCGTGAATTCGTCGGGGTGTGAGCGGTGCGAGAAGCCGACACCGAGCACGCCGCCTTTGAAATTGGCGACTTCTTTGACGTGAATCACTTTGTCGTTGACTGACGCAGCGCCGCCGATGACTGCGTGAAACAGCTCGTTCGCGTTCGGGTCGAATACGACTCCGATGCTCGGCACTCCATCAACGACGACGGCAATCGAGATGCACCACGAGAACATGCCGTTGACGAAACACGCGGTGCCATCAATCGGGTCCAGCACCCAAATGATCGCCTTGCCGTCGCTGTTGTCGCCGCCTTCTTCGCCGAGGATGCCGTCATCGGGAAACGCCTCAAGAATGCGGGCGCGCAGAAAGACCTCCGTTTCGCGATCCGCAATGCTGACCTCGTCTTGCGTGCCTTTGGATTCGACCACCAGCTGCTCGCGATTTTTGAAATAGCCGTGGGCGAGGGTGCCAGCGTTGCGGGCTAGGGTTTGGGCGAAGCGGTAGCGGGTTTGAATGGCGTCTGCGGAAGTCATGACAAAAGATGGGCGAATATTGCTTGAGGGAGGGGCGGATTAATTCATTTTCTTCGTCATTCGGGCGCATGCCGGAATCCATGCATCCTTACACATCAATCGCGTGCGTCGGGTGTGGGCCCCGGCCGACTGTCACCCCGGTGCAGACCGGGGCGGGGTGGCGAATATATCTGTGTTGCGTTGGTGTTCCCTAGCCGGCTTGCGTGCTGCGCGAGGGGCAACCAAGTTAGCGCGGCGCGCCCGAAATTTCGTTCGTCCAGCGGGTTAGCAGACGTTTGCGCACTTCCGTCGAGCCGTACTTCACCTGATCGTAGTCAATCAGTTTCACGTCACTCGGCTTGATCGATTCAGCAGACACTATGGCGTCAACGTGCGAAGGAATTTGATAGGCCTTGACCGATGGCGCAAGCGACTGAATATCGGGTCGCAACGCGAACTCGTAAAAGCGCTTGGCTTCGGTCATATTGCGCGCGCCTTTGATGATGCTCATCGAACCGATTTCATAGCCGGTGCCCTCGCACGGAGCGACTAACGTCACCGGAAAACCGCCCAGTTTCGGCACGATCAAATCGTGCATGAACGAGATGCCGATTAACGTTTCGCCGCGCCCCACCGCCTGCGATGGCGCAACGCCGCTCTTGGTGTATTGATTGACGTTTTTGTGCATGCTTTTCATGAAGGCAAACGCCTTTTCTTCGCCCATCAATTGCACCAGCGTGGCAAGCATGGTGTACGCCGTGCCCGATGAATTGGGGTCGGGCATTTGTACTTCGTCTTTGTACTTCGGATCAGCCAGGTCGCTCCAGCATTTCGGCGCGGCCAACTTTTTCGACGCCAGCATTTTGTCGTTGTAGGCGTATCCGAGCGCGCCGAGATAAATGCCGACGGTGCGATTGCCGGAAGCCTCCGCCACCTTGTTCGCCCAGGGTTGCAGTTTGGGCAAGGTGGGCGATTTGTAGACCTCGGTCAGGCCTTCGCCAGCCGCCTGCAACTGCGGATCACCGGTGCCTGCCCACCACACATCGATCTTTGGGTTCGCGGCCTCAGCGCGCACTTGTGCATACGACTCGCCCGAGCTGCGCCGCGTCATGCTGGTCTTGATACCCGTCTCGGCCTCGAATTTGTTTTTCATCAACTCGCACCAGTCGATGGTGGCGCTGCACAGCAGATTCAGGTTTTGCGCCT
>JAYUWL010000014.1:0-7827 GCA_043753585.1 Burkholderiales bacterium | reverse complement strand
TGTTCTCGAGAATCTGTTTGCTGCGCGCCATTTCTTCAGGTGTTGGCGGTGCTTTGGCAAATCCTTCCACCTCGGCAATCATGGCCGCGCGTAGCTTGTCGACGTCTTCACCGGCTTTTTGTACCGTGGTCATGATGATAAGCTGCGGGTCAACGTAGCCGAGCGTTTGCGCATAACCGGCGAGCGCGATCTTGTCGGTTTCTACCAGCTTTTTGTGCAGGCGGCCGGACGGCGTTTGCCCCAAGATCAGCGATGCGTAGGCCAGCGCCATCGAATCCGGATGCAGCGCGCCGGGCACTTTGTAGGCGGCAAAAATGATCTGAATTTCGCCCTTGCGCCGCACCACCACGCTCTTTTCGCCGTCCTGCGTTGGCTCGACCGTATTGATGACAGGCAGCGTGCGCGTGGGCTTTGGTGTGGCCGCAAACACTTGCGACACGGCGAGCAACGCGCGCTCTGCATCAAACTTGCCCGCGATCAGCAGCGTGGCGTTGTCTGGCTGATAATACAGACGATAAAAAGCACGCAGATTTTCTATGCTCACGTTTTCGATATCGCCGCGATTGCCGATTGGCAAATTGCCGTAGTTGTGCCAGTCAAACGCGGCCGAAAACAGGCGCTTGGCGGCCACCGAACCGGGCTCATTTTCGCCCTGCTCAAACTCGTTTCTGACCACGGTGAATTCTTTGTCTAAATCCTCTTTTTTCAGGAACGCGTTGACCATGCGATCCGCCTCAAGCTCAATGGCGAATTTAAGGTTGTCTTCAGTCGCGGGCAAAGTGACGAAATAGTTGGTAATGTCAGTGCGCGTGGTGGCGTTCATCTGTGCGCCGCGCTTGGAGAATTCGGCGTTGACGTCGGGGAATTTGGTCGAGCCCTTGAACAGCATGTGCTCCAGCAAATGCGCCTGCCCCGTCTGGCCATAATTTTCGTGACGCGAACCCACCAAGTAGGTGATGTTCACCGTGATTTTTGCTTGCGACGCGTCAGGGAACAGCAACACTTTAAGGCCGTTCGGCAAGCGGTATTCTGCGATGCCGCCAACCGACGGCCCAGCGGTGACGCCTTGCGGCAAGGCGAAAGCCCAGAGTGGCGCGTGCAGGCCAAAGACTAATGCGACGAGCGCGAACCAGCGAATGAGCTTGGCTGAAACTTGGATCAAGGGAATCTCCGGAAAATGGGGTGCCTGGACGTTGGCGCAGACGGAGTCTAGACTGATCGAGTAGACGAAAAATTCCCGGTAGTTCTGTCAGCGCGATCATTACCGACATGCTTCACCGATAATCTGAGCCGTCATTTCACTTGCCGCCCAACATGACCTCACTGCCCGACAAACCGCTCGCTCTGCGCGTGATCCCCATGCCTGCCGATAGCAACGCCAACGGTGACATCTTCGGCGGCTGGATCATGTCGCAGGTTGACCTGGCGGGCAGCATTCCGGCGGTGCGCCGCGCCAAGGGCCGCATTGCGACCGTCGCGGTAAATTCATTCGTGTTCAAGCAACCGGTGCAGATTGGGGATGTGGTGAGTTTTTACGCCACCATCAAACGGGTGGGCCGCACCTCAATCACCGTCGACGTTGAGGTGTTCTCCGAACGCAATCGTGGGACCACGGTGGTGCGCGTCACCGAGGCGGAATTGACCTACGTGGCCATCACCCTGGACGGCAAACCGCGTGAGTTGCCGGTTGATGGCGAAACGGTGTTGGTATGAGCCGCGCAATGTTGCATCGGCGGCCAGCGCGCGCGGTTCCGACGCGACTGACGCGGTGCGCGTGAACGCCGTCCCCGGATACGCGCGGAGATGGCTCGCGGCGTGTATGACGGTTGCTGCGTGCTCGATTTCATTCGCCGAACTCATAAAAATCCCCGCACCACACATCGGCGACGACAAGCCGCTGCGCGCGCAGTGGTTTGCTCCCGAAGCAGGCGAGGCCTCAGGCGCAGCGGCGATCCTGCTGCACGGTTGCGGCGGGCTCGGCGCAAACGGCACGCTCAACGCGCGACACAAGGCGGCGAAAGATTGGCTGCTGGAGCGCGGCATCGCCGTGGTGTTTCCTGAAAGCTTCACGTCGCGAAGCTTTGAAGAAGTGTGCACTGTGAAGTTGCAGTCGCGCACCATCCGCCAGATTGATCGTGTCGACGATGTGATCGCCACGCATGCCTGGCTCAAGAAACAGCCGGGCATCGACGGCAAAAAAATTCTGCTCTGGGGCTGGTCGCACGGCGGGTCAACGGTGCTTAGCACGGTGACGCACAAACCCATACTCGGCGACTTCAGCGAGGACGTGAAGTTCGCCGAAGCCATCGCCTTCTATCCGGGTTGCTCACCGTTCGCCAAGCAGGGCGCGCCTGCAAAGATTTCTTCCCCATTGACCATCCTCATGGGTGACGCTGACGACTGGACACCCGCTACGCCGTGCGCTGCGTTCGCCGCGCGATTGAAGAACAATGATCAACCAGCGAGCATCACGCTCTACCCCGGCGCATTTCACGATTTTGACAATCCAGCGGGTAAATTTCGGGTGCGCACTGAGGTGCCCAATGGCGTGCACAGCGGCAAAGGCGTGACCGTCGCGCCCGATTCAAAAGCGCGCGAAGATGCGATGGCGCGGATTGATGCGCTGCTGGTTAAACGCGGTTTCACGACGGCGACACGATCGCCGACGCAACCGTAAGACCAATCAGCTTTATCAGTCAAAGCCTTATTACAATTGGGCTAGCGGCGAGTTTTTACGATTGTTGAGATATCACGTTTTACGAAGCCATCCCAATGCGCACGGCGGTTTCAGAGTAAAGCTATAAGACGATACTTGCACCGGACGACGGCTACAGCGCGTCGATTTTTCGCTTCACGATTGCGTTAGCCTGCGCCGGATTGGCCTTGCCAGCGCTCGCCTTCATGACCATGCCGACGATGCTCATTAAGGCCTTTTCTTTGCCCGCTTTGTAATCGGCGATCTGTGCGGCGCTTTTGGCGAGCACTTCATCGACGATTTTTTCAATGGCACCGCTGTCGCTGATTTGCGTGAGGCCTTTGGCCTCAATGACGGCATCCACGCTCGCCGCCTCGCCGCTCCACAGCGCCTCGAACACGGTTTTCGCCATTTTGTGATTAATGGTGCCATCAACAATTCGCGCAACGAGATTTGATAATCGCACGGCGTTGACCGGCGACTGCTCAATGGTTTTGTCTTCGCGATTAAGTGCGGCTGACAGCTCGCCGAGCATCCAGTTGGCCACCAACTTTGCGTCTGCCCCAGCCTTCACCGCCGTCTCAAAATAACTCGCCGTGGCGCCATCCTGCGACAGCAGCAACGCATCGTAATGCGACAGCAAATATTCGGTCGAGAACCGCGCGCACTTGGCCTCCGGCAGCTCCGGCATGCTGGCCTTGATGCGCGCCAGCATGTCGTCGCTTACCACCAGCGGCGGCAAATCGGGGTCAGGAAAATAGCGATAGTCCATCGAGTCTTCCTTGCTGCGCATGGCCTTGGTTTCGCCGGTGTCCGGGTTGAACAGCACGGTCGCCTGCTGAATTTTGCGACCGTCTTCAATCTCTGCGATCTGCCAGCGCACCTCAAAATCAATCGCCTGCTGCATGAACTTGAAACTGTTCAGGTTCTTGATTTCGCGCCGAGTGCCGTATTCCTTTTGTCCCAGCGGACGCACCGACACGTTGACGTCACAGCGGAACGATCCCTCCTGCATATTGCCGTCACAAATGTCAAGATAGCGCACCAGGTTGTGCAGCGTTTTGGCGTAGGCAATGGCCTCTTTGCCCGAGCGCATCACCGGCTCGGTGACAATCTCCAGCAACGGCGTACCAGCGCGGTTCAGGTCCACGCCCGAGGCGCCGTCGAACTGCTCATGCACGCTCTTGCCGGCGTCTTCTTCAAGGTGCGCTCGGGTGAGTTCGATGTATTTGCTGCTGCCATCGTCCAGGGTGATGGTCAACCCACCGCCCTGAACAATTGGCGTTTCAAATTGCGAGATTTGATAGCCCTTGGGCAGATCGGGGTAGAAGTAATTTTTGCGGGCAAAAATCGAGCGCTGGTTGATCGTTGCACCCACAGCGAGACCAAATTTCACCGCGCGTTCAACCGCCCCTTTGTTCATCACCGGCAACGCGCCGGGAAGTGCCAAATCAACCACGCTTGCCTGTGTGTTTGGCGCAGCACCAAACGCAGTGCTGCTGCCCGAGAAGATTTTTGACACAGTGGTCAGCTGCGTGTGTGTTTCAAGACCGATGACGATTTCCCACTGTGCCATGACGTGATTCCTGTCAATGCTGCTTGCTGTCATCCCAGCGAAAGCCAGAGATGACAAAAATTAAATGCTCGGATGGCGCTTATGCCAATCCGTCGCCAGCTGATACTGATGCGCCACATTCAACATGCGTGCTTCATCCAGGTAATTGCCGATGATTTGCATGCCCACATGCTGACCCGCCTCGTCGACGCCGCACGGGTGGCTCATCGCGGGCTGCCCGGTGAGGTTGGCGCAAATGGTGAAAATGTCATTCAGGTACATCTTGACCGGATCGTCGCTCTTGGCGCCAAACTGAAATGCGGTTTCTGGCGCCGTCGGGCCCATCACCACGTCACACACCTCGTAGGCGCGCTTGAAGTCCTCAGCGATCAAGCGGCGCAGTTTGCCTGCTTGCAGATAGTACGCGTCGTAGTAGCCGTGCGACAGTACGTAGGTTCCAATAAGAATTCGTCGCTTCACTTCGGCGCCAAATCCCTCGGCACGTGAGCGCTTGTACATGTCCATCAAATCGCTGTATTCCGCGGCACGATGGCCGTAGCGCACGCCGTCAAAGCGCGACAGATTGCTTGACGCCTCGGCCGGTGCAACCACGTAATACGCGGGCACCGAATACTTCACGTTGGGCAGCGACACCTCCACGGTGACCGCGCCCAATTTACGATACACAGTCAGCGCATCGTCCACTGCTTTGGCGATGCCGGGCGCGACGCCTTCGCCAAAAAATTCTTTCGGCAAGCCAATGCGCAAGCCGTTCAGCGGCCTTTTAAGATCGCGCGAGTAGTTTTCTCTCGGGCGATCGAGCGAGGTTGCGTCACGCGCATCAAAGCCGGCCATCGCGGTCAGCAACAGGGCGCAATCTTCAGCGGTTTGCGCGAACGGCCCCGCCTGATCAAGCGAGGAGGCAAACGCGATGATGCCAAAGCGCGAGCACACGCCGTAGGTGGGCTTGAGCCCGGTCAGATTGCAGAACATGGCCGGTTGGCGAATGGAGCCGCCGGTGTCGGTGCCAGTGGACGCAGGCGTCAAACCCGCAGCCACGCTGGCTGCCGAGCCACCAGACGAGCCGCCCGGTACGCGCGACACATCCCAAGGGTTTTTGACCGGCCCGAAATAGGACGTCTCGTTCGACGAACCCATCGCAAACTCGTCCATATTGAGCTTGCCGAGCGTGACCATGCCCGCGTCCGATATGTTTTTGACCACCGTCGAGGTGTACGGCGCGACGAAGTTTTCCAGCATCTTCGAGCCGCAGGTGGTGCGCCAGCCTTCGATCAGATAGATGTCTTTGTGGGCAATCGGCACGCCGAGCAGCGGCGCCGAAACAAGGTCGGCACCCGCAGCGCGCTTGGCGTCAGCCGCTTTGGCTTCAAGCAGCGTTTTGTCGCGATCAAGCGTAATGTAGGCGTTGAGCGTTGGGTTGAGCGCGTCGGCCCGGTCGAGATAGTGGGTGGCCAATTCAACGGCGCTCACCTTCTTTTCGTCGAGCGCTTTGACGGTTTCGGCGACCGTGGCGAAACTGTTCCAAACCATAATTATTCGATCACCTTAGGCACGAGGAAATAACCATCCTGCGCATCGGGCGCGTTGCTTAAAAATACATCACGACGATTAACTTCGGTCACCACGTCATCACGTAGACGCAACACCATGTCAAGCCCGTGCGACATGGGCTCCACACCGACCGTATTCACGGCTTGCATTTCGTCAATCAGCTTGAAAATGCCGTTAAGTTTGGCTTGCACGTCGGCCACGTCGGCGGGCGTGACGCGAATGCGCGCTAAGTGCGCGATCCGCTCAATATCTTGGGGAGTGAGGCTCATGAATGTAGAACGAGGCGCTCATGCGATAAGCCGCCTAGCAGAACTGGCGACGAAACGCGAGCGTTGAAGTATTTTCGCAAGGGTGGTAGGGTAACATATCGGGTTAAATACAACACGCTGCGAGCTATCTAACGAGCAATCGAGAAGGGCTTGCAGACGACGTTTCCGGGGGATATGCAATGTCGTGTAACCCACATTTGGTGGATCATACGAAAGCGCCCATGCGGGACGCGGTCACGGGAGGCCGCTAGAGTTTATGTTCAAGTTTCTGACCAGCTATCTATCCACCGACATCGCGATCGATCTCGGAACCGCCAATACATTGATTTACGTGCGCGGTCGAGGCATCGTTCTCGACGAGCCGTCGGTCGTTGCGATCCGCCAAGAAGGCGGCCCCAACGGCAAGCGCGTGATTCAGGACGTGGGCTTAGCTGCCAAACAAATGTTGGGGCGCACGCCGGGCAACATCACGGCCATTCGCCCGATGAAAGACGGCGTGATTGCCGACTTTAACGTCACCGAGCAGATGCTCAAGCAGTTCATCCGCAAAGTGCTCGACAGCAAAATGTTCAGCCCCAGCCCGCGCATCATCATCTGTGTGCCTTGCGGCTCAACTCAGGTGGAGCGGCGTGCGATTAGGGAGTCCGCGCTGGGCGCTGGCGCGTCAAAAGTGTTTCTGATCGAAGAGCCGATGGCCGCTGCCATTGGTGCCGATCTGCCGATCTCGGATGCGACCGGCTCGATGGTGGTTGACATCGGTGGCGGCACCACTGAGGTTGGCGTCATCTCGCTGGGCGGCATGGTGTATGCGGGCTCGGTGCGTGTCGGTGGTGACAAATTTGATGAGGCGATCATCAACTACATTCGTCGCAACTACGGCATGTTGATTGGTGAGCAAACCGCAGAGACGATCAAGAAAAAGATCGGCTCCGCGTTTCCCGGCAGTGAAGTGCGCGACATGGAAATCAAGGGCCGCAATCTGGCCGAAGGTATTCCGCGTGCGTTCACCGTGTCGTCGAACGAAATTCTCGAAGCGCTCACCGATCCGTTAAACGCGATTGTCGGCGCGGTCAAGCAAGCGCTGGAGCGCACCCCACCCGAGCTGGGCTCCGACATCGCCGACAAAGGCATGGTGTTGACCGGCGGCGGCGCCTTGCTGCGCGATCTGGATCGCTTGCTGATGGAAGAAACCGGGCTGCCCGTAGTGGTGGCTGAAGATCCGCTCACTTGCGTGGTGCGCGGCTGTGGCAAAGCGCTAGAGAATATTGATCGCCTGTCCTCGATCTTCACCACCGATTAAATCGGGACGGTCATCGCGGAATGTTTGCTGTGACCTCGAATGCGGAAATAAAAGGTGTGCTCAGCGCACCGTGTAACGTCTGGTCCGCAGCGCGCACCTCACAAACACGCGGCGCGTTGCGAACCTCGCTTTTATCGACGCGACTAGTATGTACGGAAGAGTGACCTCACTGCCCTCCGAGCCGCCGCGATTTTTCAATCGCGGCCCGAGCCCGATTGCGCGGCTGACTTTTTTTGGTGTGATCTCGCTCGCGCTGATGTTTATTGACGCGCGCTTTCGTACGCTAGAGACGGTGCGCATGGCGATTGCTACCGTCGTTTATCCGGTGCAACAAGCCGCGCTGATGCCGGCACAAGCCGCAAAAAGCATGGGCGAATTTTTCGACACGCGCAGCGAACTGCGCGACGACAACACTCGCCTTAAATCCGAGCTGTTG
>JAYUWL010000013.1:0-7829 GCA_043753585.1 Burkholderiales bacterium | reverse complement strand
GCTCCTTGCCAGCAATAATGTCGTCGAGCTGCTCGCCATCGATGGTTTCCCATTCAAGCAGGGCTTTTGCCATAGCGTGAATCTTTTCCTGATTGTCTTCAATCAGAGTACGCGCCACGGTGTACTGCTGGTCGATGATGCGGCGAACTTCGCCGTCAACTTTTTGCAGTGTGGCTTCGCTCATGTTGGTCGTCTTGGTGACCGAGCGACCCAGGAAAACTTCACCTTCGTTTTCGGCGTAAACCATCGGGCCGAGCAAATCGCTCATGCCGTAGCGGGTGACCATGTCGCGCGCAATTTTCGTGGCTCGTTCGAAGTCATTCGATGCTCCCGTCGAGATGTTCTTGACGAATAAATCCTCAGCAATACGTCCACCAAACAACACCGAAATTTCGGTCAACATCTGATCTTTGTACATCGAGATACGATCTCGCGCCGGGAGCTGCCAGGTGACGCCCAAAGCACGGCCACGCGGGATGATGGTGACCTTATGCACCGGGTCAGCCTTCGGCATGACTGTTGCAATGATTGCGTGGCCAGACTCGTGATACGCCGTGGCGCGTTTTTCCTCAACGGAGAGCACCATTGATTTGCGCTCGGCACCCATGTAAATCTTGTCTTTGGCGCGCTCAAAGTCATCCATTTCAACCAGACGCTTGCTGCTGCGCGCTGCGAACAATGCTGCCTCGTTCACCAGATTGGCGATGTCAGCTCCCGACAAACCCGGGCAGCCGCGAGCAATCACATGCGCATTGACATCAGCCGCAATCGGCACCTTTCGCATATGCACTTGCAGTATCTGTTCGCGACCACGAATGTCCGGCAGCGGTACGACCACCTGACGATCAAAACGACCGGGACGCAATAGCGCGGGGTCAAGCACGTCGGGGCGGTTAGTCGCTGCGACCACGATCACGCCCTGTGAACCCTCAAAGCCGTCCATCTCGACGAGCATCTGGTTTAAGGTTTGTTCACGCTCGTCATTACCGCCGCCGAGCCCAGCGCCGCGCTGGCGACCCACGGCGTCAATCTCGTCAATGAAGATAATGCAAGGAGCACTCTTCTTGGCCTGGTCAAACATGTCGCGCACGCGTGCCGCGCCTACGCCCACGAACATCTCGACAAAGTCAGAACCGGAAATCGCGAAAAACGGTACTTTCGCTTCGCCAGCAATAGCTTTGGCGAGCAGCGTTTTACCCGTGCCTGGCGAGCCCACAAGCAAAACGCCGCGCGGAATTTTTCCGCCAAGCTTTTGAAACTTGCTTGGATCTTTCAGGAAATCCACGATCTCGGTGACTTCTTCTTTCGCTTCGTCGCAACCCGCAACATCAGCAAACGTCACCGTATTGTTGGTCTCGTCAACCATCTTTGCACGGCTCTTTCCAAAGCTGAACGCGCCGCCTTTGCCGCCACCCTGCATTTGACGCATCATGAAAACCCATGCACCGATGAGCAACAAGATAGGACCGAACGAGAACAGGATAGAACTCAGGAAAGATTGCTGCTCTTCGGGCTTGCCAGAAAACTTGACGTTGTTTTTGAGCAGATCATTGATCAGGTCCTTATCGTACCCGCCCGGAATGTATGTGGCCTTTTTTCCTTCGCTGGTGCGGTAGTCAATGTTGCGGCCTTCAATCGCCGCTTCATTCACTTTCCCGCCGCGCAATTCTTCAATGAAGGTCGAGTAAGCCACTGCATCGCTCTTGCGACTCGACTTGTCAAACTGCTGTACGACAGTGAGCACCACCAGGCCGATGACGACCCAGATTCCGATATTTTTGAGCATGTTGTTCACGCGAATCACTCCTGCGGCTCCGCTCTCCCGCAACACGCGAGCACGTCAACCACACCATCGATCATTTTAAGGGCGAATGCGGTTTTTCAAGATGCAAACCTCGATCATTGTTAAACCGTTGCTTTGTGTCGTCAAATGAAGACAGAGCAAGCGCATGCTTCTGCTCAACAAGCTGCCAGTTGTGCAACCCGATTCAGCCCACTTGCTCAAGCGCCCGAAATCGGAGAGTTTTATAAGTGACGGTCTGCGGACTTCCCGACACGATACGTCCGCACCCGCTCTGCGCTCCGTAAAATCTGACGATGTCCATTCAGCCCTTCGTCCACCTGCGCCTGCACAGCGAGTTTTCCATTGTGGACTCGACGCTTCGAATTGCCGACGCCGTAGGGTTAGCAGCGAAGGACGATCAGGCAGCGCTTGCCATCACCGATCTCAATAACCTGTTCGGTTTCGTCAAGTTCTACAAGGCTGCGCGCGCAAAGGGCATTAAGCCGATATGCGGCGTGGATGTTTGGGTTGAATCCTTTGATTCAAGTCGCGAGCCGGCACGCGTGCTGTTGCTGGCAGAGTCACGTGACGGCTACTTAAAGCTTTGTGCCTGGCTAACCCGGGCGTTTCGTGAAAACCAGCAGCGGGGCCGGGCGCTAATCAAGCGGGAATGGCTCTCCGACGCAGCAAAAACCGAAGGCGTTTTTTGTCTGTCCGGTGGCTGGTACGGCGAAACAGGCATTGCGCTGCGCAACGGACAAGCCGCTGCGGCCGAACGAGCAGTGAATTTCTGGGCGAGCGCGTTTCCGGATCGCTTTGCGATGGAAATTCATCGCGCAGGCTTCGAAAACGAGCATCGCTTTGTTGACCTCAGTGTTGAGCTTGCGGCAAAGTTGCGAATTCCAGTCGTGGCGACGCACCCCATGCAGTTTGCAACGACTGACGATTACAAAGCGCACGAGGCGCGCGTTTGCATCGCCGAAGGCTACACGCTGGGCGATTCTCGGCGGCCTAAAGTTTTCACAGAACGCCAATGCTTTGTGACACAGGCCGAGATGGTCGAAAAGTTTGCCGACTATCCGCAGGCTATCGCCAACACGGTGCTGGTGGCGAAGCGTTGCAACCTCGAATTGACGCTCGGCAAAAACTATTTGCCGGAGTTTCCAGTTCCTGAAGGCGTCACGATAGAGTCGCATTTGACGAGCGAAGTGATGACCGGGCTGGAGCGGCGACTTGTCGTGCTTTATCCAGATATCGCGCAGCGCGACGCCGAGCGCTCGCGCTATGTCGCGCGCTGTGAATTCGAGATCGGCGTGATCCTGAAGATGGGCTTTCCCGGCTACTTCCTGATCGTCGCAGACTTCATCGGGTGGGCCAAAAACAACGGCGTGCCAGTGGGGCCAGGACGCGGCTCGGGCGCGGGCTCGCTGGTCGCTTATTCGTTGGGCATCACCGATCTCGACCCGCTGAAGTACAACCTGCTGTTCGAGCGCTTCCTGAATCCTGAACGCGTATCAATGCCCGACTTCGATATCGACTTCTGTCAAGACGGACGTGATCGCGTGATCGATTACGTGCGGCAGAAATACGGCAGCGAGAGTGTCGGTCAGATCGCGACGTTCGGCACCATGGCGGCAAAGGCTGCGGTGCGCGATTGCGGTCGCGTGCTTGATATGCCCTACACGTTTGTCGACGGCGTGGCGAAGTTGATACCCTTCATGCCAGGCAAGTGGATCACGCTGACCAAGCCTGAAGGCAAACCGGACGCCAACACGATTGTGGCGCGTGATGCCGAGCCGTTGCTAGTGCAGCGCGAGGAGCAGGAAGAAGACGTCGCGGCGCTGCTTGCGCTGGCAGAGCAAGTGGAAGGCCTGCCACGAAACGTCGGCATGCATGCTGGCGGCGTGCTGATCGCGCCGGGCAAATTAACTGACTTTTGCCCGATGTATTCGCAGGACGAAGGCTCGCCGATGGTGAGCCAGTTCGACAAGGATGACGTGGAGGCCGTGGGCCTCGTGAAGTTTGACTTCCTTGGCCTGACAACGCTGACGATCCTCGACTGGACGGTACGTTTTTGCAAGCAGCTTGATCCCACGTTTGAGATTGATCTGCAAACCTTGCCGCTGAATGATCAGTCGGTTTATCAGCTGTTTCGCGAAGCGAACACAGTAGCGATTTTCCAGTTTGAATCGTCGGGAATGAAGGACTTGCTGGTCAAGTCGAAGCCTTCGCGACTTGAAGATTTGACCGCGCTCAACGCGCTGTACCGCCCCGGCCCGATGGATCTGATTCCGGACTACATCGCGCGCCGCAACGGCACGCAACAGGCTGAGTACTACGATGATCGCCTGAAGCCGATGCTGGAGGAAACATTCGGCATTATGGTGTATCAGGAGCAGGTGATGCAGGCGGCGCAGATCATCGGCGCGTATTCGCTCGGCGGAGCGGACTTGCTACGTCGTGCGATGGGCAAAAAGAAGCCCGACGAGATGGCGGCGCATCGAGTCATCTTCAACAAAGGCGCAACCGGTAACGGGCTCTCCGAACAGCAAAGCAAGGTGCTGTTCGACGATATGGAGAAGTTCGCGGGCTACGGCTTTAACAAGTCGCACTCGGCCGCGTACGCGCTGCTCGCCTATCAGACGGCGTACTTCAAAAAGCACCATGCTGCTGCCTTCATGGCCGCCAACATGAGTGCGGTGATGAACGATACTGACAAGGTGCGTCAGTTGCTGGAGGACTCGCGCACCATTTGCGGACTGAAATTCGAGCCGCCGGACGTGAACCTGGGCGAGTATCGATTTGTGCCGACGGACCGGCGCACGATTCGCTACGGCCTGGGCGCGGTGAAGGGCACTGGCGAAGGCGCCGTGATCGAGATTCTTCGCGCTCGAACAGAGGGCGGGCCGTTCAAGGATCTATTCGATTTTTGCCGTCGAGTGAATACACAGACGGTGAACCGTCGCACGGTGGAGGCGCTGATCAAAGGTGGTGCGTTCGATCTGTTGCACGACAACCGCGCCAGCGCTTTTGCAAGCGTAGCCGCCGCATTGTCCGAGGCGGAACGCGCGCAGGCCAACATTTCGCAGAACAACTTGTTTGGCGACGAGCCGAGCGTCAATCATGTGCCGCTACTGGATGCGCGTCCTTGGGAATTGCTGGAGTCGCTTGCGTTTGAAAAGACGGCGCTGGGGCTTTATCTCAGCGCTCATCCTTACGACGCGTATCGGAAACACCTGCAGCCGGTGACCACGATGGCGCTGGCACGTGTGGAACCGTCTGATAGCAAGCAGCGGCTCGCGGGAATCGTCAACGCAGTTCGCGTGATCAATTCGCGTAATGGCCGTATTTGCTTTTTGGCCCTGGATGACCGGACCAGCATCTGCGAGATCATGATTCCGGTGGCAGTGTTTGAAGTGCACCGACATTGGCTCAAGGAAGACATTCCCGTCGTGATCGAAGCGAAAGTTACCAACAATCGCGATGGCGGAACACGCGTCATTGCGGACGCGATTTACGACATTGAGAAGGCACGGGAGCAATACGGTCGGCGGATGGTCGTTACGCTCAATGGTGCCAGCGCTGAGAAGGAAGCGTCCGCGCTGCTCGCGACGCTGAAGGCGTATCCCGGCTCGATGCCCGTCTACATTCGTGTTGCGAAAGAAGGGTATGGCGGGGACATTGCGCTGGGCGACGCATGGCGCGTTCGGCCACATTCGGATTTGCTTGCGAAGCTGAAGGCGGAGCTAGAGTTTTAGAGACGGGCAAGCTTCGCGTGTCCGGGCGCGCCATGTTTCGTTCCATGTGCTGAGTGTTCCAGCAGGCCAAAAACCGAGCGGCTGAAGCGTTTGCTGACCTAACTCCTTGCAGTAGTAGCGTGTTGGTCGCGACGGCGCGCCTGAGCGCTTGCTGATCATTGGCACGACGTCAAGCTGCATCAACCCGTGCCACTCGGCGAGTTGCGACGGCAATAGCGCGACCATATAGTCTGTGCCATTGGAGCCATTGTGTGGCGTGCCAGCGGCACGGATGATCGCCCCTTGTGCGTTGCGGAATGTCGGCACGTGACCCATCGGGTCAGGCAGCATAACGAGCGCGTAGTCATCGCTTGACAGCTTATGCAACTCGCGCGCGATAGCAATCTCCGTTGCTCTGATTTCTTTGGCCGCCGTCCACCATTGTTGCGTGACTGCATGCTGCCAAACGGCCAATGTCGCCGCCCAGGCAAGAAGCAGCGCCATGATCCAGCCAAGATCGACTCGGGCTTCCACGACCACCACAGCAACGCCCGCGATCAGCGCGAAACCAAACAGCCCGATGTAGTAAATCCGGTAGCCGTCGCCATAGCTCATCGACCCTGTGAAGTGCAGTGCAGCGCCCAAAACAACGATCGCAACCCATACCGCTGCAAACAGGAGCCAGCGCCATTGCCGTGCGGCGCAGACGGCGACGAGCGCGGCGAACGCAAGTATTGAGGCGCTAGCCGCAGCAATGGGAGCGAGCGCAGCGATTGAAGCGAACGCATAGAAATGCTGGATGACGCGATCAAACAACTGAAAAGCATCAAGCACCGAAACGGTACTATAAACGTTTGTGCTCAGCGAACCGACAGCGATCTTTCGACATAGCAAGTACCCTGCGGCGAACCCAAGCTGGGCGAGCAGCAGAGGCCAATGAATTTCGCCCGCACAGGGCAAGCGTCGATCACGTTGCGCCAATCGACCAGCCTCCCCGGCGAGAACAAGCCCGCCCTGCGCCGAGGCAGCCTTGCTACCCATCATCATCAGCAAGAGCATCGGCGGCAGTATCAGCGCGGACTCTTTGCTGGTGTACGCCACGAACGCTGCAAACAGTGACAACGCAAACCAGCGGTCGATGCGGCCCGCGCTCCGTGCAGCCGAATAGAGAGAGGCCAGCACGCCCGCTGTCGCCCAACCGTCAAACCTACCCACGAGCCAAAGGGTGATTTCGGCGGTCCACGGGTGAAGCAGCATAGTCGCGAACACGGCGGCTGCAGCCCACGTTGATCGCAACCACACGCGCACTAGCAACGCGGCGAAGATCGCAGTCGCCATGTGGAGGCTCAAATTGGTGATGTGAATCACTCCCGTGTTGCCCGCGTACCAGCGGGCGTCGAGCGCGAGACTGAGGAATGCCCAGGGACGCCACATCGTGGAGCCGGCACCCCACAAAGGTCCCGTCCAACGAATGATGACTTCGTGCAACCAGCCCCCGGATGCAGCTGCGCTCGTTAGATCCTGGA
The DNA here is from genome assembly GCA_043753585.1 of Burkholderiales bacterium. Lineage (GTDB taxonomy): Bacteria > Pseudomonadota > Gammaproteobacteria > Burkholderiales > Casimicrobiaceae > Casimicrobium. Next base: position 783 of record JAYUWL010000013.1, on the reverse strand, counting down.
CGAGCCCGATGTCTTCGGCGAATCCTGGAAGCGTCAGTGCGTGCCGGTGCGTCCAAGCAAAGAGCAGCATCGAAAAGACGATGACGAGATATGGGAGGAGTCTGCGCGTCGATGCGGTCATGCCGCTGCCGCTTTGCCGTCGGTGCCGGAGAGCCGACCAATGACCGCGGTCAGACCTTTGACAATGAAACGGATGAGCACTACCAGGGCGACAATGAATATCGCGATCAGAACCAGAAAGACAATCGGGTTGGCAATGGCGAGCGCCAAACCGCCTGCGACCATCGTATCTTCGGCGAGCGACAGGCCGATGTTGGTGAAAGGTTCGGGCGAGGTGTTAGCTACGGCACGCGTGCCAGCCTTGCCAAAGTGAGTGCCCGCTGTCAGCGTACCACCTATGATTGCCGCCGCCATGGCGACTCCTTCGCCGCTTTCACCGAGCATGCCCGCCGCAAGCGCAGCACCGGCGGGGATGCGCAGGAAGGTGTGAATCGCATCCCAAGCGCTGTCAAGCCACGGTATTTTGTCAGCGAAGAATTCGATAAAGGTCATGAATCCGGCGGCCCCCAGAACGATCGGATTCGCGAGGAGTTTTAGCGTGTCCGGCAGCGGTACATATCCAAACTTCCCGAGCATGCCGACGACAAAAACAACCAGGTAAAGACGCAACCCCGCCCCCCAAGCCATTGCGGCCGACATCGCAAGCTCGGGCAGGTGATTTTGTAGCCATCCCATGCGTGTTCTCCTGGTGATTGTTAGCGTCCCACGTTCCGCTGGTCCTGA
>JAYUWL010000012.1:0-7920 GCA_043753585.1 Burkholderiales bacterium | reverse complement strand
GGTAATCAGTTTGTCGCTGAATTGAAGCTCAAAGTCTCGCATCCAACACCTCCGCATTTCAGGATCGAACCCGCACTAAACTCTAACGCGAAACCAATTCCATTTCCACCCCTGAAGCTCAATTAAATCAGCGACTTGCGCTAATGGCGGTCATTAGAAAATCTTCCTAATGGAAAATCTGGGTTGAAGAGGAAGCCCGCTGCGCGAACCTTCTCGATTACCGCAAACACAAACCGGCGGGCCCTCTGGACACGGTAGCCGATGTGCGTCGATGTCTGAAGCAATTTGCGCCGCTTGATTGGGGGCAACGTCATCGCGTTGGCCCGGTTAATGTTGAGCTGTCGCGCGCGGGCCATTTGCTTGGAGCGGCTGTCGTCACGCTCGCCCATCGGAAGCGCCGCCTTGTGTTCAGCGGCGATCTGGGTCGCAGGGACGACCTGCTGGTGGCGCCTCTGGCGGCGATTCGAACGGCCGACGTGTTACTGGTCGAGTCAACCTATGGCAATCGGCTGCATCCGCGAGTATCAGTGCCTGACGTACCGGCGGAAATCATCCGCCACACCGCTGCGGGTGGCGGCACGGATGCCGTCATTCGCGGTGGGGCGCGCGCAGGCATTGCTGCTGTGCCTGGTTGGCCTAAAGAAGGCGGAGGCCATTCCTGATTTTCCGATGTTTTTCTCGACAGTCCGATGGCCGTAAAAGCAACGCTCGTTCGCAGTGAGCACTCGGCTGAGCTGCGTATCAGTCAGGCTGAGCACCGTGGAACACTTGCAGTCGGTTTTGGTGTAACGCGATAGCCTCAGCCTAACGCTTAGCGGATGGCGAGTTCCCGCCAAAGCACCCCTGCGATGATGGCGAATAGCGCGCCCAGAATAACAATGGCTCAGAGGCGATATAAATCCTAAAACGCCGCAACCTTAAACACCATGGCCAGCACAATAGCTACACCGACGCAAAAGAGCGCTGCCAGCGCAATCAGCGCGCACCCCGCCAGACCAGCCACTTCTGTTCAATCTCGGTCGATAGCAGTTCTCGCCACGTCCGCACGGTGGCCAGAACTGACCCAGCCAGATTTTGCAGCGTACGCAGCAGATTCCTGGCAATACCTGCCGGGGCTTCAGCGTCCGCAGGCATGACTAGCGGCGACTGATCAGCACGCCGATGGCGAGGCCCAGTGCTGCGCCAACGCCAATGACCTGCCACGGATTATCGTGCACGTAAGCGTCAGCTACGCGTACTGCCTGCCTGGCTTTAAGTCGAGCGACATGCTCGATGTGATCGAGTTCATCGCCAGCCACTTTGAGGCTGTGCTCAAGCTTCTTTCTGGCAGCGGAGTAGCCCGCTTCGGTATTGCTGGACGTGACTCTAAGCAACTCTTCCGCACCGTCAACGACGGCCCGGAAATCGTGTGCTAATTTGTCTTTGGCAGCGTTGAGGCCTTCTACCGTATCCATGGTAATTCTCCTTTTAATAAAATTAGTTTCGCCCGGTCATCCCACTCTACTCGTTGTGTGCAGAATTGTGTTGCGCTGTATCAACAACGGTAACAGGACAAATCGCGACTCGCGCGTAATCCTGCGCACGTGCAAGTCGTTTGCGCTAAGTCAACGTGTTGCAACGCGGGAACGCGCATGCTTGCGCCATCACGGACGCGCATCATGCGCTATGTCCGCACTAAATACGCATCACAAGCAATCTACTCTTTTTCAGCGCCAGTCAGGGGAAACTCATGAGCTACAAAACCATTCTCGTCCAGGTAGACAACAGCGAACGAGCGCTCGAACGCATTCGCATCGCCATCGAATTGGCGCAAACACACGATGCGCATCTGGTAGGACTGGCAACGGTTGGCATGATTGCGCTCTCGAACACGTACGGGCTTGACGGCACTCCCGCCTACATGGCCGAAGCGATGACTGACATGGAGAGTCTGGCCGCGAAAGCCGCAGAGCGATTTAACGCGCAAGCGAAGGCTGCGGGCCTGACTTCCTACGAGACTCGCGTGCATCGCGGCGATCCGACCTACCAGGTATGTACCGACGCCCGTTACGCCGATCTGGTCGTGCTTGGGCAAAGCGAACCTGCGCAATCGACTGCGGCGACGCCTGCGGATTTGCCTGAGACTGTGATGCTCAGTTGCGGTCGTCCGGTGCTGATCATTCCGTACGCGGGCCACTTCCGGACGCTTGGCCGGCGGGTGATGTTTTTGTGGAACGCGAGCCGTGAGTCCGCGCATGCTGCCAGCGACGCGCTGCCGTTTTTCACACGCGCCGACGAGGTTCGCGTCAGCGTGTTTGACGCCAAAGCCAACATGAGCGGTCATGGCGATGATCCCGGCAACGACGTGGCAACGTATCTTGCGCGGCAAGGCGCGAAGGTGACCGTAAACCGTGACAGCAGCAGCGGCGACGTGGGTTCGTCGGTGTTGTCTCGGGCCAATGATTTTGATGCCGATCTCATCGTGATGGGCGGCTACGGGCATACGCGTTTGCGCGAATGGGTGTTGGGCGGCGTCTCCAAAACGCTGCTGGAGCACATGACAGTGCCGGTGCTGATGTCGCACTGACAATGCGTTTAAGTCGCTCGATTTCGTTATCTGTTGCGACGTTGCGTGGCCTAAGAGCGTTTCTTGGACGTAACAACTTTTCTGTTTTATGACCACTGCATATGGTCCGGAAGCGATTTATAGCTTTAGTCGACTTATCAGAATAATTGTCTTTAGCCCTCAACCAGACGTCGTTTAAACCAGGAAGTTGACTGGTAAAGTCATGCGTCCGGCACGGCCATGTCGCGTCCGGCGTGCACTTGTCCAGCTCAACGAGCGCAAGCAACACGATAATACGGAGTAATGGCCATTGCTCTTCCGGAAGTGCTCACTTGACAGGTTCTCAACCGCTACGCGGTTCCAATGCGCTTCGTGTCTTGATCGTTGATGATGAGCAGGACATTCGTGACTTGCTATCAACCTATCTCGGCAAGCAGGGCATTGAGGTATTCGAGGCCAGCTCTGAGGCCGAGCTGCGCGCGATCATGATCGCGCAAACGCCTGATGTCGTGTTGCTGGATGTCAACCTCGGGATGGAAGACGGATTCGCCATCGCCCGCCGATTGCGCACCGGATGGACAGGCGGACTATTGATGGTGACCGGGCGGGGTGACACCGTTGATCGCGTGGTGGGCCTTGAAATCGGCGCAGATGACTACGTAACCAAACCATTCGATCTGCGTGAACTGCTGGCTCGTGTGCGCAGCGTAGGGCGCCGGGCAGTCGCGCAGCTCAAACCGTCGACCGTTGTTACCGATTCGCCAAACGCCCTTCGTTTTCATGGCTTCATGCTTGACGTTGAACGACGCAAACTGACCGACGCGAATGACAACGAAATTACGCTGACCACAGGTGAATTCGCGCTGCTGGTCGCGCTGGTCGAGAAGCCGGGAAATCTTTTGAGCCGCGACGCTCTGCTGCGACGCACTCACCATCGCGACGCCGGGCCGTTTGATCGCACCATTGACGTACAGATCGGGCGTCTCCGGAAGAAGCTTGGCGACGACGGCAAAGACCCGCGCATCATTAAATCGGTGCGTGGCGCCGGCTATGTACTCGTCGCCGCCTGAGGAGCGCCGGAATTAGCATGATCAAGCCGGGCGAAGACGCATTCAAACTTTTGTTCGATGCAGCACCGGATGCCATTCTGGTGGTCGACAGCAGCGGGCGCATCCGTCTTAACAACACGGAAGCGGAGCGTCTGCTTGAGGCCGCGCCCGGGGAGTTACGCGGACTTTCGGTAGAGCGTCTGGTGCCGATTGCGACCCGTCGTCACCATGCGCAACTGCGCGATAGCTTTCACACGCAACCACGACGACGGCCCATGGGAATGGGTCTCGCGCTCAAAGCGGCCAAGCTCAACGGACACGAATTTCCGGTAGAAATCTCGCTGGCACCGATCCAAAGCGAAGGTGGCAACGAAGTCATCGTGATCCTGCGCGATGTCAGCGAACGGCTGAATGCACGGCGCACTGAACGGGAACTGGTGCGCGCCAACGCGCTCGCCCGCGTGAGTCAGCTGGCATTGCGCGACCGCGACTTTGACACTGTGGGCCGGCACGCGATCGAATGCGCGCGTCCACCGCTGGATGCAGATGTGGTGGCGATTTTTGTGCTGGAAGCGAGCGACGAAGCGCTGCATTGTCACGGTGCCGTCGGAGCACTTGCGGACAATGTTGTTGACGTCCGCATCGAAAAAACGCAGGCAATGCTTTCCGGGGCCGTTCTGGACGGCGGCGTGCCCTTGCTTGTCGGCGACACTTCAATCTCCAGTCTTGCCATCTGTCCGGCGCTGCTCGACGCCGGAATTCGCAGTCTCGTCATCGCACCCGTAGGTGATCGCGAACGCGTCAGAGGACTGCTGGTTGCCGCTTCCCTGACGACACATCACTTTGCAACCGATGACGTGGCCTTCCTTGAGGCGATCGCCAACATTGCTTCGAACGCAATGCAGCGCTCGGTTGCCGAGGAAAAACTATTGCTCTCCCAGCGCCTTGAATCGCTCGGGCAACTAACCGGAGGCGTTGCCCATGATTTCAACAATCTGCTGACCGTCATTTCGGGTAACTTGCAGATTCTTGAGGAAGCTTTACTTCCCGACCCTTTCGCAAAACGCGCAATCGCCTCGGCGCACCGCGCGTCCAAGCGCGGAGCAGAGCTTACTGCCAAGTTGCTCGCATTTGCCCGACGACAGACGTTACGTCCCTCTGCGGTGCCGATCCCGGAATTGCTCGATTCGTTCCGTGATCTGCTAGCGAGAACACTTGGCCCCAATATCGAAATTCAGGTTGAGGCAGACTCGTCGCTGCCCGCCGTGTTGGCCGACAGCGGTCAACTGGAAACAGCGCTGCTGAACCTGGCCGTCAATTCGCGGGATGCAATGCCTGGCGGTGGAAAACTGCACATTGAGGCGAACGCGGTTCATTTGACGACCGACGACGTTCACTCGGTTGATGACTGGCCTGCCGGGCTCTACGTCTGCATCAGCGTAACCGACAGCGGCGCAGGAATGAGCCGCGAGACGCTTGGCCGCGCGTTCGAACCCTTTTTTACGACGAAGGGAATCGGCAAAGGCAGTGGCCTGGGGCTCAGTATGGTGTATGGCTTTGCCAAGCAATCACACGGCCATGTCACAGCGTACAGCGAAGTTGGAACGGGCACCACAATTAATCTGTTTCTTCCGGTCGCAACGGGCGCGTCGCATGAAGCGACGGCAGTGAGCAAGCATTCGCCTGCTGCAACCGGATCAGAGCGCGTATTGGTGGTAGAGGACGATACTGATGTGATGAATGTCGCGGTGAATTTTCTGGAAACGCTTGGCTATCAGGTTTTCACGGCGCGCAATCGACGTATAGCCGTTGCTCGCCTTCGCGCTCAACCTGGAATTGAATTACTTTTTACCGACGTGGTGCTCGCCGGTGACGAGACCGGACCGAAAGTGGCGATATCGCTTCGGAAGATCAAACCATCCCTACGCGTACTCTACGCATCGGGCTATCCACGTAGCGCGTTACCGCTTCAGTTTGGCCTTGATGAGGACATGAGTTTCCTGCGCAAGCCGTATTCGCGTGATCAACTGGGTCACGCGATCCGGCAAGCGCTCACGCGTTAGTGAGTTGGCCGTGCATGCGCTAGCTGGTAAAGAGCAGCCATATCCAGCAACTCAATTTCGCGGCGCGTAACGTTAAGCAGTCCCAACTTCTGGAAGCGTGAAAAGACGCGACTCACAGTTTCCAGAGTCAAGCCAAGAAAGCTGCCGATTTCCGCACGCGTCATTCGCAACATGAAGCGGTGTGCTGAAAAACCACGGGCAGAGAATCGTTGCGAGAGATCAAGCAAAAACGTAGCGAGTCGCTCGTCAGCGTTAAGCAGGCCAAGCGCGGCAAGCCAGCTATGTTCTTCACGAAGCGCGGAACTCATTCGCTGATACAAAAAGCGCGCGACGTCTGGCCGCTCAGCGGCCAGCGCTTCCAAGGCTTCGAATGGAATTTCCACTACCGCGCAGATGTCCAGAGCGACCACCGTGGTGCTGTGCGTGCCCGCGGAAATTGCCTCCATCGCGACGATATCGCCGGGCATCGGGAAGCCAAGTATTTGCTCGCGTCCATCCTCCTGCATCAGAACGCGTTTGGCAGCGCCTGATTTGACATAGAACACCGAACGAAACGCATCACCTGCGCGGTGGATGGCGGTGCCTTCAGTGACGACCCGCACCCGACCCAACGCCACAACGTCGTCAAGCGGATCGGCTTTCCCGCTATCGCGTGTGGATTTTGGTGCCATGTGAGGCATCAATGGGGCATTGTGGCGACCACTCTGAAGCATTGGTTGTCCGTACGCGTGCATGATGTCTCTCTCCTAAAAACCGCGCCTTGATTGGCATGGTTGTAAGTTTCGGATTCACCTGCAAACGGACGATGAACACTCGGTAACAGTGTGTAACAGTGAGCTTTTTACTGGCCCCCTTTTTCACTCAATCACGGTGCGTCGCCAGACATTGAGGCATCGCGATAAACCAATACCGGTACGGGGCAATTCGGCAACAGACGCGTAGTCACGCTGCCCATCACGAATCGTCCGACCGCGCCGCGCCCGTGCGTAGCGATCACCACCAGATCGCAGTGCAGGTCGCGCACCGTCTTTTCGATCAACACCTCAGGACGCCCGGTGGGTGCCTGAATGCACTCGCTTGCAACACCCGCACCGCTGGCGAGCCGTTTGACATCCTCCAGTAGCTTCTGGCTACCCGCCTTTACTTCGTCCTCGAACAGCTTCTGCGTCTTGCTATCCATCATCGCAACATCTGCTGAATACGGAATGATGTACGGTGCCATCGCGTGAACAAAAACCACAACCGCGTTCATCTCTTTCGCCAGCTGAATTCCGCAGCTAGCAGCGCGTAGCGAAAGATCAGAACCATCAATCGGGATTAATATTTTCTTGAACATGGCGACTCCTTGTGAGTAGAGAATCAGGATACTGCTCCGCCGCTAATGTGGCGTGTCGGACACAAACCCCGATTGATGTAGGACAAAGTAACTTCGAATCGCCGCGCGGCGCGCGGTGTCTGAGCACCGACTGAAGCGTCGGCCCCAAGTTGACGTGAACGTCAACTTGGGTTGACTTCTGCGACAATCCGATTCCTGCTGAACTTCTGCCCGCTGCCGGAGCGCGTTATGTCTAATCTCAATAGCAAACACCTGGTATACAAACCGAAAAACAAGGTTCGCTTTGTGACGGCGGCAAGTCTGTTTGATGGGCACGACGCGTCGATCAACATCATGCGTCGCATCATTCAGGGCAGCGGTTGCGAAGTCATTCACCTCGGTCACAATCGGAGCGTCAAGGAAGTGGTCGACGCTGCGTTGCAGGAAGACGCGCACGGCATCGCGATGTCCTCATATCAGGGCGGCCACGTCGAGTACTTCAAATACATGATCGACATGCTGCGCGACGCGGGTGCTGGGCATATAAAGGTGTTTGGTGGTGGCGGCGGCGTGATTGTTCCCTCAGAAATCGACGAGTTGCACGCTTATGGTGTCACCCGAATATTCTCGCCGCAGGACGGGGCGAAGCTCGGTTTGCAGGGCATGATCAACGACATGATTGCCGCTTGCGACCATGATTTGGCTTCGATGCCGCTGACGCTTGATGCGCTCAAAGCCAGTAACTATAGTGCGTTAGCGCGCTGGATCACGGTGCTCGAAGCGGGTGCCGTCGACGCCGCAATGGTCAAAGGCCTGCACGAACTCGCAGCACAGAAAAAAACACCCAGCCTCGGCATCACCGGCACCGGTGGCGCAGGCAAGTCTTCGCTCACCGATGAACTGGTTCGCCGCTTCCGCATCGACCAGAACGATGCGCTGAAGATCGCC
>JAYUWL010000011.1:0-2573 GCA_043753585.1 Burkholderiales bacterium | reverse complement strand
TTGCAAATGCACGGGCTGATTCTCTTCGTGATTGGTGTTGGAGAGAAACACCGAAGTCAATTTGTCAAACGTGATCACGCCGTCGGGCTTTGGGTACGCGATCTGCGGCATTTGCTCGGCGGGCTTCAAGCATTCGTTATCCGCCTTGCCGTGGCGCAGCGTCCAGCCAACGAGTTTGCCAAGGCCCAAATCGTTCAGCCACATGTGCGCGCCGCCGTGCAGCGTTCCGAGCGTCATGCCCCACTTGAGGCCGGGTTTCACGTTGCGTACCTTGTAGAGATCGCTGAAGACCCAGCTTTTTTTCCAGCCGTCGTTGTAGGCGTGCAGCTCATCGTGCTGACGCTCGGCCTTCACAGCGTCGAACGCAGCTTCGGCAGCGAGCATGCCGGTTTTCATGGCGTTATGCGTGCCTTTGATGCGTGGCAAATTGACGAAACCAGCGCTGCATCCGATCAACGCGCCGCCAGCGAACGAGAGCTTCGGCACGCTCTGTAAACCGCCTTCGTTGATTGCTTTCGCGCCATACGCCAAACGCTTGCCGCTTTGAAATAGCGGCTTGATGTTCGGATGCGTTTTGAAACGCTGAAACTCATCGTAGGGCGATAGCCACGGATTCTCGTAGCTCAGGTGAATGACGAAACCAACCGCGACCAGGGCGTCCTTGTTTTCATTGGTCAAGTGATAGAGGAACGAGCCGCCGCCGGTCTTTGAATCAAGAGGCCAGCCCTGCGAGTGCACGACTTTGCCGGGCACATGTTTCGCCGGATCGATCTGCCACAGCTCCTTGATGCCGATACCGTATTTCTGCGGATCAATGCCGTCGCGCAGATTAAATTTTTTCATCAGATCCTGCGCAAGCGAACCGCGCACGCCTTCGCCGAACAGCGTGTATTTCGCATGCAATTCCATGCCGGGCTGGAATTCGCCCTTTTTTTCACCGTCTTTCCCGACGCCCATATCGCCCGTTGCGACGCCGATCACGGCACCGCCGCTATTGAACAGCACTTCAGCCGCGGCAAAACCGGGATAAATTTCCACGCCGAGTGCTTCGGCCTGTTCGCCCAGCCACTTACACACGCGGCCGAGGCTCACGATGTAGTTGCCATGGTTATCCATGAGTTTTGGCAGCACCCAGCTAGGCGTCTTCATTGCGCCGGTTTCCGTGAGCGTCCAGAACTCATCCTCGGTCACCGGTGTGTGAATCGGCGCGCCTTTCTCTTTCCAGTCCGGGATCAGTTCGTTCATGCCCACAGGGTCAATCACCGCACCGGACAAAATATGCGCTCCGACTTCGCCGCCTTTCTCCAGTATGCAGACGGAAACTTCGCGGTTGTTTTCGGCGGCCAGTTGTTTCAGGCGAATCGCGGCAGAGAGGCCGGCCGGCCCTGCGCCGACGATCACTACATCGTATTCCATCGCGTCGCGATCGGCTCGGATACTGGTCATTGGGTTCTACTTTTCTGGTTTAAGGTTTAGGAAACGCTGATCAAGTGGCTGCGACCGCGCATTGCTTCGTTGTGTGTTGCCCGAAATCCTCATGTACCAGGGCGGTAATGAAGGTTCCTGCGCGCCACACGCCTTGTACTGCATCGGTCTCGCTCACTTGTTCAGCGCTTCCTTAGCGTTTAGCAGCGCGCCAATGTCTTGCGCATTTTGTGTTTGTCAAATTGCGTTTCAATGCAATAAAACCCGAAGCGCTCGTAAAGGTGCAGCGCCGGATTGTCGCGAAATACGTTGAGTGTTAGTTCGTTCAGGCTGCGTGATCGCGCCATCCTTTCGATCAGCAAAAGTGTGGCCCAACCTGCGCCGCGATTGCGATGTTGCTGTTCAAGTTGCACGTCGCCGATGTGCAGCGCGTTGGGGCTATCCGGCTCATCGCGCACACTCAGGAAACCGATGGTTGGGTGCCCTGACAAATTCATGTCGGCGAGAAGAAAAAACGTTGCCTGCGGCGCGAGATTTCGCCAGCGTGTCTCGTCAAATTCTTGTCCGCGGCGTGCCAGATAGGGCTGCATGTTGTCCCGAGCGAGCGCCAGACAGTATTCGAGTCGTCGGTCCGCACTGGTGATTGGCGTCAGGACAATCGCGCTCTCGTTCGAGAAAACGGGCTGGCCACAACCAAGGGCGTCGATGACTGGCACGTCAGGGGCATCGCAATTCATCAAGCGATTATAGTTAGCCAATACTCAGTGTTTTACCGATATCAGAGGGTCATTTTCGATGGATCACTCCAAACAGCTTGCTCCGCTGGCGACGCCGGAGGCCCACGCGATTGCCGCTTTGCGCGATATCGTGATGCACGAAGTCGATATGGCGGTGCGCTGGGGCGACATGGACGCTTACAACCACGTCAACAACACTGTGTACTTTCGCTACATGGAGCAGTGTCGGCTGGAATGGTTTGCCAGGTTGGGCTTCAAGACGGTTGACGAGGACATCGTGCCGATTCTGGTGGAGGCGAATTGCCGGTTTATTCGTGCGGTGACACACCCATCAACTGTCCGGGTAACGATTCGCGTGACCGATATTGGGCCGAAAATCGTGGAGACGACACACGATATTTTTGTTGGCGA
>JAYUWL010000010.1:0-2576 GCA_043753585.1 Burkholderiales bacterium | reverse complement strand
CGGTCTACACCTATAGTCTCAAGCAGGGCATTCGTGACGGCTTTCTCGCGCCGTACAAAGTCATCAAGGTGCATCTCGACGTTGACGTTGAAGGCTACCGTCCGACGCCCGGAGAAGTTGACCAGTTCGGTAACGTTATCGAAGACCGCCTCTATAACCAGAAAGATTTCGACCGCACGCTCATCATCGACAACCGCACGGCGCGTGTCGCTAAATGGGTCGGCGACTATCTCAAGGCCAGCGGTGACCGCATGCAAAAGACCATCGTCTTCTGTGAAAACACGCCACACGCGGCGCGCATGCGACAAGCCCTGATCAATGAAAATGCCGACCTGGTGCAAAAGTATCCGCGCTACGTCATGCGCATCACCGGCGACGATGCCGAGGGCAAAGACCAACTCGGCAATTTCATCGACCCCGAATCTGCAGTGCCCGTCATCGTCACCACCTCGCGCCTGCTGTCCACCGGGGTTGACGCGCAAACCTGTCGCCTGATCGTGCTTGAGCGTGGCGTCGGCAGCCTAACCGAGTTCAAGCAAATCGTGGGCCGTGGCACCCGCGTGCATGAAGACACACGCAAGTATTACTTCACGCTCATCGACTTTCGCGGCGCAACCAACCATTTCGCCGATCCCGACTTCGACGGCGAACCGGTGCAAATTTATGAAGCGGGTGAAGGCGATCCGGTCATTCCGCCCGACTTGCCACCAGACGCGCAAGCGGACGACGGCGAAGCGCTGCCGCCCATGCCCGGTGCGGACGAAGTGGTGATTGACGGCTACCCACCACACAACATCACCCTACCGCCAGGGGTCGCCGAGCCGCGCGCCAAATATTTCATCCACGGCAAATCGGTCAGCGTGCTCACCGAGCGCGTCGAATATCTTGACGAAAACGGCAAGCTCGTCACCGAAAGCCTGCGCGACTACAGCCGCAAAACCATCCGCGCGCAATACGTCAGCCTTGACGCGTTTCTACGCCGCTGGAACAGCGAATCGCGCAAAGAGGCCGTGATCGAAGAGCTGGCTGAAGAAGGGCTGCTGCTTGGCCCGCTGATGGAAGAGGTCGGCAAAGACCTCGACCCGTTCGACCTTATTTGCCACATCGCGTTTGACCAGCCGCCGCTCACCCGCCGTGAGCGCGCTGACCAAGTGCGCAAGCGCGACATCTTCACCCAATTCGGACCACAAGCCCGCGCCGTGATGGAAGCGCTGCTCAGCAAATATCAAGACGAAGGTGTGGTCGGCGGTCTCGACAATGTCAAGCTGTTGGAGATTCCGCCGTTCAACCAAATGGGCACCCCGTTTCAGCTCATCCAACCGTTCGGCAGCAAAGCCGGGTTCGAGCAAGCGGTGCATGACATGCAGGCCGCCCTTTACTCGCCTTCTGGCGACCGCGCCGCGTAGTCGGTGCTACTGCAAAGCACCGTTTATCAATTATGCGCATACAATGCGCATAAGATTTTCGCAAAGGATTCTCCATGCCATTGGTCGCCAACCAACAAGTGTCCTCGCAGAAGAAACGAGCGGTCAACCTGACGTTAAACGAGGCACTCGTTACGCAGGCGAAAACGTTCACCGGTAATTTGTCGGCGACGATGGAGACCCTGCTGGCTGATTACGTGGCTCAGCAACAACAGGCGCGCCTGTCACGCCAGCAAGCTGCCGATGTTTGCGTCGAATACTGGAACGAAGTACACACGCGCATCGGCTCGTTTGCCGACGAGCATTCGACGCTGTAATGGCGCAGTTCGACGTCCACCGCAACAAAGGTTCGCAGCAAGCGTCAATCCCGTATGTTGTCATCGTCCAGTCAACGCTGTTTGAAGGCTACAGACGACGAGTTGTCGTTCCTCTTTTGCGGCGCTCGGGACTGCCCAAACAGTCGCGAACCTCGAGCAACCGCATGAATCCGGTATTTTGCATTGAGAAAATTGACGTCGTATTGCACCCGCTAGATATGGTGTCGGTTGCCGTCGACCAGCTCGGCGAGCACGTCGCGTCACTAGCCAACCACGGTCAAGCCATTGCAGACGCGCTCGACGAACTCCTCACCCGCTCCTGGGGCTGATCGCGGCCTGCTCTCGCGCACACTATCTGTGCCGGGCAAACTGGCATGCTGTTCCGAGCAAGCGCGTCGACTTCGGACACATCACTACAAACAATCAGAAAAACAAGTCCCTCAATGTCCGCAAGAAACACCGTCAAATCCATTCAAGACATCATGCGCAAAGACGCCGGTGTCGACGGCGATGCACAGCGTCTGTCGCAACTGTGCTGGATGTTCTTCCTCAAAATCGTTGATGATCAGGATCAGCAGCTCGCCGTGATGCAAGACGGCTACCACTCGCCGATTCCCGCGCGCCTGCAATGGCGCACCTGGGCCGCAAACCCCGAGGGCATTACTGGTAAAGCGCTGATTGACTTCATAAACGGCGATCTATTCCCCTCGCTCAAAGAGCTGCCCGCCACTGGCCGGTGGGCCAACCGCGCTCGCGTGACTCGCGCCGTGTTTGAAGACGCCTACAACTACATGAAAGACGGCCAGCTTATCCGCCAGGTCGTCAACAAAATCAG
>JAYUWL010000009.1:0-2579 GCA_043753585.1 Burkholderiales bacterium | reverse complement strand
TCGACGAGGTGCGCGCGAAGGGTGCGAAAGTGGTCGTGCTGCTGTCGCACAACGGCATGGATGTGGACTTGAAGCTCGCCTCTCGCGTGCGCGGCATCGATGCGATTTTGGGTGGTCATACGCATGACGGCGTACCCGGCGCGGTCCCCGTGAAAAACGCGGGTGGCGTGACGCTGGTGACCAACGCCGGCAGCAACAGCAAGTTCTTGGGCGTACTCGATTTCGACGTCAAAGACGGCACTATTCGCGACTTCCGCTACAAGTTGCTGCCGATTTTTTCTAACCTGCTTCCGGCCGATCCCGCGATGCAGGCGCTCATCACCAAAATGCGTGCGCCGTACGAGGCGAAGCTGAGCGAAAAGCTGGCGACGACTGACGCCATGCTCTACCGTCGCGGCAATTTCAACGGCAGTTTTGACCAGCTGATTCTCGATGCGCTGATGGAAACCAAGAGCACCGAAATCGCGTTCTCTCCGGGCTTCCGCTGGGGCACAACGCTCCTCTCCGGGCAAACGATCACGCGCGAAAATTTGATGGATCAAACGGCGATTACCTACCCGTACACCACCGTCACCGACATGAGTGGCGAGATGATCAAGACGGTGCTGGAGGACGTCGCAGACAACCTGTTCAACCCCGACCCGTACTACCAGCAGGGCGGCGATATGGTGCGCGTTGGCGGTCTGCAATACTCGATTGATCCGCTCGGCGCACAAGGCAAACGCATCAGCGACATGCGACTCAAAGGCATGCTCATTGACGCGTCGAAAACGTACAAGGTGGCGGGCTGGGCGCCGGTGGCTGAAGCAGCGCGCGACGCTGCCATCGCCGACAAAGCTGAGCCAATTTGGGATGTTGTCGAAGGCTGGCTCAGGTCGAAAAAACGCGTCACGGCGCGTAAACTCAACATGCCGAAAATATTGAACGCCAGCGGCAACAGGGGAATGGCGTGACACGTTGTAGGAGCGACTTGTCGCGACCCGTCGGCAGGCGGGTGCAAGGGTCGCGACAAGTCGCTCCTACGGACGACCCACGTAACCAGAAGGAGATCTCGTGAATCGTCGCAATGCAATCAAGGCGCTATCGATTGCGCCGCTGCTGCTGCCCGCAGTTCAAGCGGCGGTGCTCGGCGAAATGCTCTCGCTGCCCGCAACTACGCTAATCGACGGAACCATCATCATGCCCGATTACTGGCGCAACAAAGTCCTCGTCGTCGAGCGCTTCGCCACCTGGTGCCCGTTCTGCAAAGTGCAGAACCCGAAGCTGGACGCCCTGCTGCGCGCCAATAAATCCAAGGGCCTTGAAGTGCTCGCGCTGTCCATCGACAAGAACGCAGCCGTTGTGCCGAAGTACATGCAGCAGCACGGCTACACGTTCAACGCCGCGTTGATGGCGCCCGAGTGGCAGCGCGTGCTCGGTGACATCAAAGGCCTGCCAGTGATCTGGGTGATCGGACGTGACGGCAAGCTGAAACAGGTCGAATTTGGCGAGCTGCTGAACGAAGACGTAACTGAACTCACGCGCTGGCTATAATCAGAAGCTGCACTCGGCCGGGGTGGCGGAATTGGTAGACGCAGTGGATTCAAAATCCACCGTTGGTGACATCGTGCGGGTTCGAGTCCCGCCCTCGGTACCAGTAGCAAAAAAACGAGCTTTGTGCTCGTTTTTTGTTTGTTTTGGGTGTAACAGCTTTACGCCGAAACGCTTACTTTTCCTGGGCTTGAACGCTATTTGTGCAATAGTAGAGTTAGGGATATTTAGGCGCGCTACCCTCGTTAACCGGGCGATTCAAGCAAAAGCTGATGCTAAATCACGGTCGCTTTGCACTCGTCAAAAACCGTCAAAACCCCTCAATCGGCAACCCGACATAGTTCTCCGCCAGCGTCGTGCGACCCGCGACCGAGCCGGTGTAATAGTCAAGCTCCGCCAGTTGCATCTGCTCGTGAAACGGGTCGTGTTCGGGGAAGGTGTGCAGCATCGACGTCATATGCCACGAGAAGCGCTCGCCTTTCCACACGCGGCGCAGCGCAATGTCTGAGTAGCGCTCCAGACCGCGCGTGTTGCCATTTTTGTAGAACATTTCCAGCGCACGCGACAGCACGATGACGTCGGACACCGCGAGGTTCATGCCTTTGGCACCGGTCGGCGGCACGATGTGCGCCGCGTCGCCCGCGAGAAACATGCGACCGTGGCGCATCGGCGCGGCCACAAAACTGCGCATCGGCGTAATGCTTTTTTGAATGATCGGGCCGATGTTGGGCGTCCAGCCGTCTTTGGTTGCAAGCCGCACGGTCAGCTCGTTCCACAGCCGATCATCTGACCAGTCGTCCACGTTGTCGTTTGGCGCGCACTGCACATAGAGCCGCGTAATTTTTGGCGAGCGCATTGAGAAGAGGGCGAAGCCGCGTTCGTGATGCGCGTAAATTAACTCGTGTTGCGACGGCGCGGCTTCAGCCAAAATTCCAACCCACGAGAACGGGTACACGCGGTCGTAGGTGCGCAAAATATTTGCCGGAATGTGCCCGCGACAAATGCCGTGAAAACCGTCCGCGCCGACTAAATAATCACAGCCGAGATCA
>JAYUWL010000008.1:0-23878 GCA_043753585.1 Burkholderiales bacterium | reverse complement strand
TCGCACGACCGCTTGAGATGTACGGCGTCAATGCCTTGTTCATCTTCGCGCTCGCGGGCCTGGTCGCAAAGGCGCTTGGCTATTTCAAGGTGCAATCTGATGCAGGCACTTATATTTCAATAAAAGCATGGCTGGTCGTGCAGTTGAGCCAGCTGCCGCTCTCGCCAGTCAACGTGTCTTTGTTGTTTGCGGTGTTGTTCAATCTGTCGATGTTGGCGGTGGCAGCATTCCTGTGGCGACGCAAGATCTTCATCAAGGTGTAATGTTGAATCGGTGGATTAGCCTGCTCATGGTGGTCGCCGCGCTGACTTCATGTACGTCGCTGCCACCGCTAATCCCGGCGAGTGGAAAACAATCGTCAGCGACGCCACGCGAGTTCCGCGCCATGTGGATCGCCACGGTTGGTAACATCGACTGGCCAAGCAAACGCGGCCTCAGCGCCGATCAGCAGCGAGCAGAGATGCGCCAGATTGTCGCAACCGCTCGAAGGCTCAAATTCAATGCGCTGGTGCTGCAAGTCCGCCCTGGTGCTGATGCGATTTATCCGTCAAAGCTTGAGCCGTGGACTGAATATCTGTCTGGTACCCAGGGCGTCGCCACTGCGGCCAATTACGATCCGCTCGCCGAATGGATTGTCCTCGCGCACAACGAGGGGCTGGAGTTGCACGCATGGTTCAACCCCTACCGTGCGCGCCACAACACCGCGAGCTCCGCGCCAGCCGCGAATCACGTAAGCAAATTGTTGCCGCATGCCGTGAAGACGTACGGCAACATGCAATGGATGGACCCTGGTGAACCTGATGCGGCGCGACACACGCTCGCTGTGATCAACGACGTTCTGCGCCGTTACGATATCGACGGCGTACATCTCGATGACTATTTTTATCCTTACCCAGTTCCCGCGCCGCCCGCGCCCCCCGCTCCCCCTGTAAGCGCTGCCACCTTCGTAATTGGTGCGCAGCCCGATCTGGACTTCCCTGACGAGCGGTCCTGGCAGCGCTACAAAAAGGACGGAGGAAAGCTGAAGCGCGCCGATT
This sequence comes from Burkholderiales bacterium, assembly GCA_043753585.1. Taxonomy (GTDB): domain Bacteria; phylum Pseudomonadota; class Gammaproteobacteria; order Burkholderiales; family Casimicrobiaceae; genus Casimicrobium. The sequence continues at coordinate 22,841 of JAYUWL010000008.1, read as the reverse complement.
GGCGTCGCGAAAACATTAATCAGTTCGTGCGAACGATGTATCGCGAAGTGCATGCAGCGAAGCCGTGGGTCAAGGTCGGCATCAGCCCGTTCGGTTTGCCGAGGCCTGACCGTCGTCCGCAGGCCATCGCAGGCTTCAGCCAATACGACAAACTCTACGCCGATGTCGAACTGTGGTTCGAACAGGGCTGGCTCGACTATCTCGCTCCGCAACTCTACTGGCCGATTGCGCAGGAGGCACAGGCATTCCCGGTTCTGCTCCGCTATTGGGCGTCAATCAACAAACAATCGCGCCACCTATGGCCGGGGCTGTTTACCAGCCGGATCGATGAGTCTGAAAAGTCCTGGCTCCCCGACGAAATTGCCCGTCAAGTCGCACTCTTGCGTAGTCAATCAGGGGTCTCGGGACATATTCATTTCAGTGCGGCTGCGCTCGTGAAAAATCGGCGCGGCGTTGCCGACATGTTGGGGGGTTTGACCTACGTCAGCGAGGCGCGCGTTCCCGAGACGCCGTGGCTTGCCTCACGTCCGCCGATCTGCTTCGCGCCAGTTTTTGCGCTCGCGGAAACCCCAGCCCATGCTTTGCCAGTCCGCTGATGCTCAAGTAGTTCGTACTGGAAATAGACGCAGGAAGCTGCGGCATACCGTAAAAGAATGGCACTGAAACACGTCACCCTTTGACCAGCTTTGTCATCCCTGCGCTTCAGGGATGCTCCGCGACAGAGAGGCTCAGGACGACACAGTATCCGCCAGCTCCACAAATTCCGGCATCTGATCGAAGTTCATGTACTTGTAGATGTTTGCGCCGTCTTTGTTGACGACGGCGATGTCGGCCAGATATTCAGCTTTGGTCGGGATACGACCGAGCTTCGAGCAGATGGCGGCCAGCTCTGCACTACCCAGATACACGTTGGAGTTTTTACCGAGGCGATTCGGAAAGTTGCGGGTGCTCGTGGACATCACCGTGGCGCCTTCTTTTACCTGCGCCTGGTTGCCCATGCAGAGCGAGCAGCCGGGCATTTCAAGGCGCGCGCCAGCGGTGCCAAAGGTGCCGTAGTGGCCTTCCTCCGAGAGCTGACGTGCGTCCATTTTGGTCGGCGGCGCAATCCACAATTTGACCGGTAGATCGCGTTTGCCTTCGAGCAGCTTTGACGCTGCGCGAAAGTGGCCAATGTTGGTCATGCAGCTGCCGATGAACACTTCTTCAATCTTCGCGCCTGCAACGTCGGACAGCGTTTTTGCGTCATCCGGGTCGTTCGGGCAGCACACGATAGGCTCGGTGATTTCGGCGAGATTAATCTCGATGGTGGCGGCGTATTCCGCGTCGGCATCACCCTTCAAAAGCTTCGGATCGGCGAGCCAGGCTTCCATGCCCTTGATGCGGCGGGCGATGGAACGCGCATCCGCGTATCCGTCGGCGATCATGGCTTTCAGGAGCGTGATGTTCGAGTTCAGGTACTCGATGATCGGAGCCTGATTGAGCGCGACGGTGCAACCCGCTGCGGAGCGCTCGGCTGACGCGTCGGCGAGTTCGAAGGCCTGCTCGATTTTCAGATCAGGCAGACCTTCGATTTCGAGAATACGGCCCGAAAAGATATTGACCTTGCCCTGTTTGGCGGTTGTGAGCAGGCCCGCCTTGATCGCGTATAGCGGAATGGCATGAACAAGGTCGCGCAGCGTAACACCGGGCTGCATGGTGCCTTTAAAGCGCACGAGGACGCTCTCCGGCATATCGAGCGGCATGACGCCCGTGGCGGCGGCAAAGGCGACGAGGCCTGAGCCCGCCGGGAACGAAATACCAATCGGGAAACGCGTGTGGCTGTCGCCGCCAGTGCCGACGGTGTCGGGCAGCAGCATCCGGTTTAGCCATGAGTGAATGATGCCGTCACCCGGGCGCAACGAAATGCCACCGCGTGTGGCCATGAAGTCGGGCAGCTCGTGATGCATCTTCACGTCGACAGGCTTCGGATACGCTGCCGTGTGGCAGAACGATTGCATGACAAGATCGGACGAGAAGCCGAGGCACGCGAGGCCTTTCAATTCGTCCCGTGTCATTGGGCCGGTCGTGTCCTGTGATCCGACTGAAGTCATCTTTGGTTCGCAATACGTGCCCGGGCGAACGCCTTGTTGCGTGCCGTTGGCCTCTGGCAGGCCGCACGCTTTGCCAACCATCTTCTGCGCCAGCGTGAAGCCTTTGCCGGAGTCGCCCGGTGTAACAGGCAAACGGAAGAGGGCGGACGCTGGCAGACCGAGCGCTTCGCGCGCTTTAGCGGTCAGGCCACGGCCGATGATCAGCGGTATGCGGCCACCCGCACGCACTTCGTCAAACAGCACGTCCGACTTGATCTGGAACTCGGCAATGACCTGACCATCCTTCAACGCTTTACCCGCATAAGGCAGCAGTTCGACCACGTCGCCCATGTCCATTTTCGACACGTCGAGCTCAATCGGCAATGCGCCGGAGTCTTCCATCGTGTTGTAGAAAATCGGCGCGATTGCGGTGCCGAGGCAGACGCCGCCGAAGCGCTTGTTCGGAACGAACGGAATGTCTTCACCCGTGAACCAGAGCACGCTGTTGGTCGCTGACTTGCGCGATGAGCCAGTGCCGACCACGTCGCCCGCGTAGGCCACGAGATTGCCCTTGGCGCGCAGGTCGTTGATGAATTTGATCGGGCCGCGTTTGCCATCTTCTTCTGGCGTGATGCCGTCGCGCTTGTTCTTGAGCATCGCGAGCGCATGCAGCGGAATGTCCGGGCGGCTCCATGCGTCAGGCGCAGGCGAGAGGTCATCGGTATTGGTTTCGCCCGTCACCTTGAACACGGAAATCGTGATGGACTGCGGCACCTCCGGGCGGCTCGTAAACCATTCGGCATCGGCCCAACTTTGCATCACGGACTTGGCGTTGGCATTGCCTTTATCGGCTTTGTCTTTCACGTCGTGAAACTGGTCGAACATCAGGAGCGTCTTTTTCAAACCGTTTCCCGCGATGACGCCGACCACGGCGTCGTCAAGCAGTTCGACCATGGGTGAAATGTTGTAACCGCCCAGCATTGTGCCGAGCAGTTCAGTCGCTTTTTCGCGCGAAAGGAGGGGTGTTTTTTCCTTGCCATGAGCAACGGCAGCGAGGTAGCTCGCTTTCACTTTGGCTGCGTTGTCCACGCCTGCGGGCACGCGATGCGAGATCAGGTCAACCAGAAAATCACCTTCGCCTGCGGGCGGGTTTTTGATTATTTCGATGAGTTCTGCGACTTGCTTTGCGTTCAGTGGCAGCGGCGGAATTCCGATCGCGGCGCGTTCGGCGGCATGTTGGCGGTAGGCTTCGAGCATGATGTTCTCCTATACTAAATTGAAAAAATGGAATCACCGTTCGCCGGGAACAATGACCTTGAGACCTTTGAAATAATCGCGCGCGAAGTCGCCATCGTGGGTGATGAGTCCTTCGCATTGAATGAGTGCGTGAGCACCCACCAAAAAATCGGGCAGCACGCGCGGGTACATGCCTTTTCGATCACGGTAGCGCTTCTGCATTTCGCCAGCGCGCGCGGCAGCAGACTGCTTGACGGGCAAGTATTGAATGCCCAAAGATTCCAGCGTTCGCAGCACTTCTTCGGGCGACTGCAACGCGCTGCAAACCTCGGCCACCACCACGTCGCACATGGCGACAGGGCCTTTTTCGATGGCGCCGCGCAGGGCAATCTCGGAGATGGAGGCGCGCTCTGAGCCATTCAGAATATCGACTAATACTGATGAGTCAACTGCAATCATTTGCAGCTAGGCCGGGTCGCCTGGCGCACGTCCACGAATGGCCCGCATCGCCTCATCGGTTGAGCGGAAGCCCGAGGCGAGTTTGAACTTGCCGCGCGCACGACTGATCGCATCGTCCACTTTTTTCCGGACGACGAGCTTGCCGTCTTCGACTGTGAACGTCAGCAGCATGCCCGGTGTCATGCCGAGCTGATCGCGAATGGCCTTCGGGATCACGACCTGACCGCGTTCTGCGAGGGTGGCTTCCATCTTTTCTTCCAAAGTATGAACAGATAAGTATGAATTATAAAGTATGAATTTGCCGCTGTTCAGTCCGCGTCAGGCATTGGCTTTTGGCTGAATGCACCGCTGCATAAGGGCTGAAATCGAAAATAGGCATTAAGCGACTTATGCATAAATACACACCTAGGCGCAAACCAAAAGCCATTTCAAGGGAAAGCTATAAGTTTCTCAACTCACCGTCGGAACGCGAACAAACCCTTCCATTAATACCCGCGCGCTGCGGCTCATGATCGCTTTTTTCACGGTCCACTCATTGTTCTGCTGCGTGGCTTCAGCACCCACACGAAGCGTGCCAGAGGGGTGGCCGAAACGCACTTCCGTGCGTGCGCCGCCGCCAGCAGCGGCATTAACCAGCGTTCCTGGAACGCAGGCTGCCACCGCGATGGCGACAGAGGCTGTGCCCATCATCGCGTGGTGCAGTTTGCCCATTGATACTGCGCGCACCAGCAGATCGATGTCGTTAGTGGTGATCGCTTTGCCGCTCGACGACACGTAATCCTTTGGCGGCGCGACGATGGCGACCTTCGGCGTGTGTTGCCGGTTTCTTGCTTCGTCAAGCGATTTGATGAGACCCATATGCATCGCGCCATGTGCACGGATCGTCTCGAACATCGCGAGTGCTTTTGCGTCACTGTTGATCGCGCCCTGTAGCTCGGTGCCGGTGTAGCCGACGTCGGCCGCGTTGACGAAAATTGTCGGAATACCCGCATAAATCATCGTCGCTTTGAGTGTGCCGACACCGGGAACCTCGAGGTCGTCAACGAGGTTGCCCGTGGGGAACATAGCTCCACTCGCGCCTTCTTCATCTGCGCCCGGATCCATGAATTCGAGCTGCACTTCGGCGGCTGGAAAGGTCACGCCGTCCAGTTCGAAATTACCGGTTTCCTGCACAACGCCCTCGGTAATTGGCACGTGCGCGATGATTGTCTTGTTGATGTTCGCTTGCCAAATGCGGATCGTGGCGATGCCGTTGTGCGGAATGTGCGATGCGTCGACGAGTCCATTTGAAATGGCAAATGGCCCCACCGCGGCAGAAAGATTGCCGCAGTTGCCGCTCCAGTCGACGAAGGGCTTGTCGATGGACACCTGACCAAATAAATACTCGACGTCGTGCTCGGGGCGTGTGCTTTTCGACAAGATGACCGTTTTACTGGTGCTTGACGTCGCACCGCCCATTCCGTCGATCTGCTTTTCGTATGGATCAGGAGAGCCGATCACGCGTAGCAGCAATGCATCTCGCGCGGCACCGGGTTGTTGTGCGGCTAGCGGCAGGTCGGTAAGCTTGAAAAATACCCCTTTGCTAGTGCCACCGCGCATGTACGTAGCGGGGATTTTGATCTGCGGTGCGAATGCGTTCATGCCACTGCGCCTTCCAAAAAATCCCTGGCAAACCGCTGCAACACGCCGCCGGCTTCATACACAGAGATTTCTTCAGCCGTATCCAGCCGACACGTCATCGGCACTTCAACGCGTTCACCATTTCGACGATTCACCACGAGCGTCAACGTCGCACGCGGCGTGCGCTCGCCAAGGACGTCGTAAGTTTCGGTGCCATCCAGCGCGAGGGTTTTGCGATTCACGCCTGCCTTGAATTCCAGCGGCAACACACCCATGCCGACCAGGTTCGTGCGATGAATGCGCTCGAATCCTTCGGCAACGATGACCTCAACACCTGCGAGCCGAACGCCCTTCGCCGCCCAGTCGCGCGACGAGCCCTGTCCGTAGTCCGCTCCGGCCACAATGATCAACGGTTGCTTGCGCTCCATGTAGGTTTCAATCGCCTCCCACATGCGCGTGACCTGGCCTTCGGGCTCGATGCGGGCGAGGGAGCCCGCTCTCACCGAGCCGTCCGCATTGCGAACCATTTCGTTCTTGAGTGTCGGGTTCGCGAACGTCGCGCGCAACGCGGTCAGGTGATCACCGCGATGCGTAGCGTAGGAATTGAAGTCCTCTTCCGGCAAACCCATTTTGTGCAGGTATTCGCCAGCGGCGCTGTCCATCATGATCGCGTTGGACGGCGAGAGATGATCGGTGGTGATGTTGTCGCCGAGTACCGCTAGTGCGCGCAAGTTGCGCAACGTGCGCTCGCCTGCGAGAGCACCTTCCCAGTACGGCGGACGACGAATGTAGGTGCTCTGGGCACGCCAGTCGTAGAGCGGCTTTGCCTTCGGCCCGGTGTCGGCGACGACGGCGAACATCGGCTCGTAGACCTTCCGGAATTGCTCGGGCTTCACGCTTGCCGCAACGACGGCATCGATTTCTTCGTCGCTCGGCCAGATGTCTTTCAGTGTGATGGGTTTGCTGTTGGCATCCACGCCTAGAGCATCTTTTTCGATGTCAAACCGAATCGTGCCGGCAATCGCGTACGCGACCACCAGCGGCGGTGAGGCGAGGAACGCCTGCTTGGCGTAGGGGTGAATGCGGCCATCAAAATTGCGATTGCCCGAGAGCACGGCGGTTGTGTAAAGATCGCGGTCAATCACTTCTTTTTGAATCACCGGATCAAGCGCGCCGGACATGCCATTGCACGTCGTGCAGGCGAAGGCCACGATGCCGAATCCAAGCTGTTCAAGTTCGGTCAGCAGACCTGCTTCGTTCAGGTAAAGCTCAACGGTTTTTGAGCCCGGCGCGAGTGAACTTTTTACCCACGGCTTTCGCTTGAGCCCGAGCCGATTTGCGTTTCTTGCGATCAGTCCGGCAGCGATCACATTGCGCGGGTTACTCGTGTTGGTGCAGCTCGTGATGGCCGCGATGATCACTGCGCCGTCGGGCATCAGACCCGGCTCGTTTTCTACGACGCCGCTGATGCCTTTTGCGGCAAGATCGCCGGTCGCCACGCGCGCATGTGGATTTGAAGGGCCTGCCAGGTTGCGCACGACGGTCGACAGGTCGAACGAGAGTACGCGTTCGTACTCGGCACTCGTCATCGCGTCGGCCCACAGTCCGGTTTGCTTCGCGTAGGTTTCGACCAGCTTCACCTGTGTGTCATCGCGCCCCGTGAGTTTCAAATACGTGATCGTCTGTTCGTCGATGTAGAACATCGCCGCTGTCGCGCCGTACTCGGGCGCCATGTTCGAAATGGTCGCGCGGTCACCGAGCGTGAGTGCCGATGCGCCTTCGCCGTAAAACTCTAGATACGCTCCGACGACTTTTTGCCTGCGCAGAAATTCCGTCAGCGCGAGCACCACATCAGTCGCCGTGATGCCTGGTTGTGGTTTGCCGGAGAGGGCAACACCCACGATGTCGGGCAAGCGCATCCACGAAGCACGACCAAGCATCACGTTCTCCGCTTCGAGCCCGCCCACGCCAATCGCGATCACACCAAGCGCATCCACATGCGGCGTGTGACTGTCGGTGCCCACGAGCGTGTCCGGGAAGGCGACACCCTCCAGCGCATGGATCACCGGCGACATGCGCTCCAGATTGATCTGGTGCATGATGCCGTTACCGGGCGGAATTACATCCACATTTTTGAACGCGCGTTTCGTCCAGTCGATGAAGTGAAAACGATCTTCATTGCGACGGTCTTCAATTGCGCGATTTTTCGCAAACGCATCAGGATCAAAGCCACCGCATTCAACCGCGAGCGAGTGATCAACGATTAACTGCACTGGAACGACCGGATTGACTTTGGCTGGATCGCCGCCCTGATCGGCAATCGCATCGCGCAAGCCCGCAAGATCAACCAGCGCGGTTTGCCCGAGAATGTCGTGACACACAACGCGCGCCGGGAACCACGGGAAATCAAGGTCGCGCTTGCGCTCGATGAGTTGCGTGAGGTAATCCGTGAGCTTCGCGGGCTCGGCTTTGCGCAGCAGATTTTCAGCGTGCACGCGGGCGGTGTAGGACAGCTTGTCGTAGGCACCGGGCGAGATTGCGTCGATTGCGGCGCGCGCATCGAAGTAGTCAAGCGACGTACCGGGAAGTTTTTTGCGATGAAGGGTGTTCATGACTTTATCCGAAAATGGAAGTCGCCTTGGCAGGGAGAACCGGGAGGGCAGAGGAATGCTGCTGAGGCAAAACGACGAGACTGCACCCGCACCTGCTGGAATGCAGCGGTGTGACAACCGTGATGGAAATCCTGATGCCGCGCCGGCTGGGCGGGCTGCGCAATCGCGGCATTCGAGCCGCGACGGGAGTGGCTACTGCGCCAGCAGTTGCTACTGCGCCAGCAAAAAATCGATGCGCTTGGAAAATTCCTGTCGCGCTGAGTTGCCTTTGGACTTCTCGATTGCCTTCTCGACCTGTTGGCGCAATCCGAGCAGCTCCGTCGCTGACATGGCTTTCTCCACTTTCAGCTGCAACAACATGCCGCGAAAACCCAGATCGCCCACGGTTCGCACAAATTCCGGATACAACAAGCGCTGGAGCGCGGCCTCGTCGACCGTGTGGGTGGCCTGGATCTCGACAACTTCGGCCTGCGGTGCCAAGAGCGGCCCTTTGGGTGTCGGCGGCGTCGCAACCGGTTCCGCGGTAGCGATCACCTCGACCAGTCCCATATCTGCTAGTCGTTGAAAACCCTCGCGACCCGCTGGCAACCGACTCGCCATCTCGCTGTATTCCGCCGCCGTCTTGTCGCTGTAAATCATAAGCAACAGCGTGCGAAGCGCAGGCGTCAAATCCTGGCTGCGCCCAGCAAGCGCAGCACGACCAGCGGTACTCTTCGTTACACGGTCTCCGGGTTGCATAGTACTTTTGTGAGTGACTCAGACTATTCTCAAAGTCTACGCCAATCAGCTGCAACCGGGGAGTTTTCATCAGGTTGTCTACGTGCGTTGTTGCAATTTTACAAATGTTAAATCTTCGGGCCCAACGTAGTTGGCGCTCGGTCGAATGATCTTGCCGTCGATGCGCTGCTCAATCACGTGAGCGCTCCAGCCGCTTGTGCGCGAGATCACAAACAGCGGCGTAAACATGGCTGTCGGCACGCCCATCATGTGATAGCTGACCGCGGAGAACCAGTCCAGATTCGGGAACATTTTTTTCGCGTCGGCCATGACGCCTTCCAGACGCTCTGCGATGGCAAACATCTTCATGTCGCCACGCTCTTTCGACAAATTGCGCGCGACTTCCTTGATCACCACATTTCGTGGATCGCTCACGGTGTACACCGGATGACCGAAGCCGATGACCACTTCTTTCGCATCGACGCGGCGGCGGATATCCGCCTCCGCTTCGTCGGGCGAGTCGTAGCGTTTTTGCGTTTCGAACGACACTTCGTTGGCACCGCCATGCTTGGGGCCACGCAGGGCGGCGATGCCGGCGACGATGGCGCTGAACATGTCGCTGCCGGTGCCCGCGACGACGCGTGACGCAAACGTGGACGCGTTGAATTCGTGCTCGGCGTAGAGGATCAGCGACACATGCATCGCCCTGACCCATGATTCGGGCGGCTTGACGCCGTGCAGCAGATGCAGGAAGTGCCCGCCTATAGAGTCATCGTCGGTCTCAACATCAATGCGCTTGCCGTTGTGGCTGAAGTGATACCAGTACAGCATCATCGAACCGAGCGACGCCATCAGCTTGTCGGCAATGTCCTTCGCACCCGGATGATTGTGGTCATCCTTTTCGGGCGACACGCAGCCGAGTACCGATACCGCAGTACGCATGACGTCCATTGGGTGTGCGCTCGGCGGCAATTGCTCAAGCGCGACTTTCACCGAGGCTGGGATGCCGCGCAGCGCCTTCAGTTTGGCTTTGTAGCCAGCGAGCTCAGCCACCGTTGGCAGCTTGCCATGCACGAGCAAATATGCGATTTCTTCAAACTCGCAGGTCGTAGCGATATCCAGAATGTCATAGCCACGATAGTGCAAATCGTTGCCCGTGCGACCGACCGAGCAGAGGGCCGTGTTGCCAGCCGTGGTTCCGGAAAGGGCGACGGATTTTTTGGGTTTAAAGGCTCCGGCGGGAGCAGCGGTTTCAGTCATTTTGTTTCCTGATGGGCGCGCATCAAAACGCGCGTTTCGTTTCGTCATTCATGATTTGTATGTAGTCAGCAGCACTTCTCGGTTGCTATCGAAGTTCCCACGTTCCTGTCGCTTTTATTGCGTCGTACATTGCGTCCGGAGCAAGGTCAAGCTGACCTCCGGGCCAAGTTACCGCGCCGTGCTCGATGAAGGCTTGTTTGAAAAACGAGGGTTCACGCAGAACCTCGAACACGCCTCGAAAGTGTGAGTCAGCAAATCGCACGACACAGGTGAGGCCATCAGCGAATTGCACGGCGAGTTGCGTGTCACCAGTTGCTTCAACGTGCTGCACATTCCACGGGTTCATGTTTGCGCTCCTAGCGAAGGGGTTCGATAAGTTTTGGAGACTGCTTTGCTGCGCACAGCCGGGTAGGGTGGGGACCCCGTCTCCACCAAATGGTTGATTCAGAACCATGGGTCTTGTTGCGACGCTCGGTGGGCACGGGGTGCCAACCCTACGAAAGTGGTCTTCATTTCTTCGCGGCAAACAAAACATCCAGCTTCGACTCAAACGCGTGATATCCAATGCGGTCGTAAAGCTCCTCGCGCGTTTGCATGGTGTCGACGACGGCCTGCTGATGACCGTCGCGACGAATCGTCTGATACACGTTTTCCGCGGCCTTGTTCGCAGCGCGAAATGCGGACAGCGGATAGAGCACGATTCCGCAGCCGGCGCTCTTCAACTCTTCCACCGTAAACAGCGGCGTCTGCCCGAATTCGGTGATGTTGGCGAGCACTGGCACCGGCGCCCCGCTGGGCGATGCTGACGCCACGGCATCGACGAATTTGCGGTACGTCGGCAGGTCGTACGCGGCTTCGGCAAAAATGCCGTCGGCACCAGCTTCGACGCACTTGATGGCGCGCTCAATCGCGGCGTCCACGCCGTGAACCTGAATGGCGTCGGTGCGGGCGATCAAGAAGAAATCGGGGTCGGTTTTGGCGTCAGCGGCAGCTTTGACGCGGTCGACCATTTCGTCGGTGGTTACGATCTCTTTGCCCGGACGATGGCCGCAGCGCTTGGCTCCGACCTGATCCTCGATGTGGCAGGCGGCCGCGCCGAATTTGATGAGCGATTTGACGGTGCGCGCGATGTTGAATGCGGAAGGTCCGAAGCCGGTGTCGATGTCCACCATCAGCGGCAGGTCGCATACGTCGGTGATGCGGCGCACATCGGTGAGCACGTCGTCCAAATTGTTGATGCCGAGGTCGGGCAAGCCGAGCGAGCCCGCCGCCACGCCGCCGCCCGAAAGGTAAATTGCCTTGAACCCGGCGCGTTTGGCGAGCAGCGCGTGGTGGGCGGTCGTTGCGCCGATCACCTGAAGTGGGGATTCGGCTTTGAGGGCGGCGCGGAATGCGGCACCGGCAGATCGAAGACTGGATTGGGACATCAGCTTTTCCTTCAATGCCCAATTCCGGTAGGGCTGAACGCGGTTTTTGCCGCTAATCGACTTTACAGTTTTTGTGTATCTAGCCCCGATGCAGTGGGCCGTATATAAAAAAGCTGTACGCTGGGTGGGCGCTCTTTTATGCTGGGGGACGCACCGCCACGATGAACAGACGCGGGAACGCAAACAACCGTTTGCCGTCGCTCCGCACGGAATAAGCTGCGTCAATTCGCCGCTCGTATTCGGCCAGATAAGACGCACGCAAGTCAGTTGGCAGCGGATCGACAAAAGGGCGCAAACCGGTCGCGCTGACCCATTCGACAATCGCCGCAGCCGAATTCATCGGGTGCTGATACGCGGTACGCCACACATCAAGCTGTGCGGCCTGCGGCGCGAGCAGATCGTAATAGGCGTTGAGCGTCAAAAGTTTGGTGCGAACCGAAGCAGCGGGGCCGATGTGGTGCTCCCACGGTGTCTCGGACGCAAGCTCGCGCATCAGCCGATGCGTCGATTCGTCGCGGTTATCCGGCATCTGGACGGCGAGCACGCCTCCAGGTGCGAGCATCGCGAACAATTTGGGCAGCAAAGTTTCGTGATCGCCGACCCATTGCAGCGCGGCGTTGGCGTAGATCAGATCGGGTGCGGTGTCTGGTTGCCAGGTGCTGATGTCGCTTAACTCGAATAGCGCTGCAGGCAAACGCTTCTTCGCGCTGTCGAGCATAGCTTGAGAATTGTCGGTGCCGATGACCGTGGCCGACGGAAAGCGGGCAACCAGCAATTCTGTCGAATTGGCAGGACCGCAACCGAGGTCGTACGCGATACGCACCGCAATCGAGCCAAGCGGAACCCGCGCCAACAACTCGCGAGCCGGGCGGGTACGCTCCTCCTCGAAGCGGCTGTAGAGAGCGGGGTTCCAGTCGGACATGATTACTGAGGCTTACAGCAGGTGCGCAACCGCGGCTTGTTCGTCGGTCAATTCCTTGAGGGTTTTGTCCATGCGCGCACGGCTCGCCTCATCGATTTCAATGCCGGTGACGCGGGTGTATTCGCCGTTGGCGCAGGTGACGGCAACGCCGTACTGAATGCCTTCAGGAATGCCGTAACTGCCGTCGGATGGAATGCCCATCGTGACCCATTCGCCGTTGGTACCAAGAGCCCAGTCGCGCATGTGATCAATCGCTGCATTGGCTGCGGAGGCTGCCGAGGACAGGCCGCGCGCTTCGATAATCGCTGCGCCGCGCTTGCCCACGGTCGGGATGAATACGTCGTTGTTCCACGCGTCGTCGACTTTGGTTTTGAGGGCAACGCCGTTCGCGGTGGCGAAGCGGATGTCCGGGTACATCGTGGGCGAATGGTTGCCCCAGACGACCATCTTCTTGATGTCAGCGACGGCCACCGCCGCCTTCGCTGCAAGCTGCGACAGCGCGCGGTTGTGGTCGAGGCGCAGCATCGAGGTGAAGTTATTAGCCGGTAGATCGGGCGCTGATTTCTGTGCGATATAGGCATTGGTGTTGGCCGGATTGCCGACCACGAGCACCTTGACTGTGCGCTTGGCAACAGCATTCAAAGCTTTGCCCTGCGCGGTGAAGATCGCGCCGTTCACGGCGAGCAGTTCTGCGCGCTCCATTCCGGGGCCGCGTGGACGCGAGCCCACCAGAAGCGCGTAATCGACATCCTTGAAAGCGGTCATCGGATCGCCGTGTGCTTCCATGCCAACCAGCAGCGGGAACGCGCAATCGTCCAGTTCCATCATCACGCCCTTGAGCGCCTTTTGTGGACCTTCAACCGGTACTTCTAGCAGTTGCAGAATGACCGGTTGATCTTTTCCGAGCATTTCGCCTGAGGCGATGCGGAACAGGAGGGCGTAACCAATTTGGCCAGCGGCTCCGGTGACGGATACACGAACGGGGGCTTTCATGTTCTTTTTTCCTTATTGGAGGATTGGAGGGCGATAAAAATTACAACAAGAGGCTGCAAAAACGGCTCAACTCATAATTCTCGCGCAAACCACCCCAGCACTTTGGTAGTTCCCGGTTTTGCGATTGCTGCACTGCGAAAAATTCCTGATTTGAGCAAATTATTTACCAAGTTGACGTTGGCGTCAATAGGTCTTATGTCTTATATAAGACATAAGAGCGCCCATTGCAAGGATCGCCGATTTGAGCAACAATTCGGATATGAGCGACGCGGTACTAGCAACAACAGTTTCCTTTCCGGTTCCGGAAACACCGTCGTTTCAGCCCCTGTATCAACAGATCAAGGGACTTCTGACCCAGCGCCTTGAGTCGGGTGAATGGCGTCCTGGTGAGGCGATTCCGAGCGAGCAGGAGCTCGCGGTGCAGTTCAGCGTGAGTCAGGGCACGGTGAGGAAAGCGATCGATGAACTCGCGGGCGAGAACATCGTGGTTCGTCGTCAGGGCAAGGGAACATTTGTTGCAACGCACACTGAGACAAAAAGTTCGAATTTTCGTTTTTTGCGGTTGCGCCGCAATGACGGTCAATACGAATATCCCGCCAGCGAACTGCTCGACGTGAAGCGCGGTCGCGTCAACGCCGATATCGCGCGTTCGCTCGATATCAAGCCGGGCGACGCCATCCTGACTCTGCGTCGCCTGCTGCGCTACAGCGGCGAGCCGACGCTGCTTGATGAAATCACGTTGCCCGCAAGTTTGTTCAAAGGTTTGACCAAAGAGCGCTTTGACGCCCACGTGGGCTCGATGTACGGCTTTTTTGAAACCGAGTTTGGTGTGCGCATGTTGCGAGCCGAGGAGCAGGTCAAGGCGGTCACGGCTGATCCCATCACGGCCGAGGCGCTGCGCGTGGGTATGGGTTCGCCGCTTCTCTGCGTGGAGCGCATCGCATATACCTATGGCGATAAGCCTGTTGAATTCCGGCGAGGGCTGTGCACCACGCGCAGTCATCATTACGCAAACACATTAAGTTAGCTTTTTTAATTTACGGAGTGCTCTTTCAATGTCCGACACCCCTCTAGCCAAGGCTCGCCCCCGACCGGTGTATCGAAACATCGGATTCGGCGATTTGGCACATTACCGCTTGCCGATCCCGGGTATTGCTTCAATCGTGCATCGTGTGACCGGGATCGCGATGTTTGTCTGCCTTCTGTTCCTGCTCGCCATGTTGCAGATGAGCCTTAAATCCGAGGCGGGTTTCGAGGCGTTCCGCAGCGTCGTCTGGGGAAATCCGATCGCCAAACTGGTGCTGATTGGCCTGCTGTTTGCGCTTGTGTATCACCTCGTTGCAGGCATTCGTCACATGATTCAGGACGCTAACATCTGGCTTGATCTGGCCAGCGCTCGCAGCTCTGCGTTTGCCATGTTCGCCGTAAGCTTTGCGCTGACTGCGCTTGTAGTGTGGAGGCTGGTGTAATGGCAACTGCATCATCAAAGTTCATTTCTGAATGGTGGTTGCAGCGCATCAGCGCCGTGATCGTTACGGCTTACGTCCTGCTCGTGCTCGCTCTGCTCATGGTTTACGGGACGCCGAACGCGTTGCAGTGGCAAGGCTTGTTCGCCAACGTTGGTTTCAAGCTCGCGACGATTCTCACGATCATCGCCACGGCTTACCACGGCCTCGTCGGCACGCTGCATGTGTGGCCTGACTACGTCAAAAATCGCGCCGTGCTTTCGGTACTTAACGCATACACCTGGGTCGCAGCAGTCGCTGTCGTGCTTTGGGCCGGCTACATTCTCTTTGGTTTGAAATAAGGGCAACGTTTTAATGGCTCTCGCAGTACACAAATATGACGCAGTAGTGATCGGTGCCGGCGGTGCCGGCATGCGCTGTTCCCTGCAACTGGCGCGCGCGGGTTTGCGCGTCGCGGTTCTCTCCAAAGTGTTCCCGACACGCTCGCACACCGTCGCGGCGCAAGGCGGCATCGGTGCTTCGCTTGGCAACATGGAAGAGGACAATTGGCACTACCACTTCTACGACACGGTGAAAGGTTCCGACTGGCTCGGCGATCAGGACGCCATCGAATTTATGTGCCGTGAAGCGCCCAAGGTCGTCTACGAACTTGAACACATGGGCATGCCATTCGACCGTAATCCGGATGGCACGATTTATCAGCGTCCATTCGGTGGTCACAGCGCAAAGTACGGCGAAAAGCCGGTTCCACGCGCATGCGCTGCGGCCGACCGTACGGGGCATGCGATGTTGCACACGCTGTATCAGCAAAACGTGAAGAGCAACACCACATTCTTTGTTGAATGGATGGCACTCGACATCATTCGCGATGCCGATGGCGACGCAGTCGGCGTCACGGCGCTCGAAATGGAAACTGGAGAAATGTCGATTTTTCACGCCAAGTGCGTGCTATTCGCCACGGGGGGTGCCGGCCGAATTTTTGCAGCCTCCACCAACGCATTTATCAATACCGGCGACGGCTTGGGGATGGCCGCTCGCGCTGGTATTCCGCTCGAAGACATGGAGTTCTGGCAATTCCATCCGACCGGAGTCCACAACGCTGGCGTCCTGTTGACCGAGGGTTGTCGCGGCGAAGGCGCAATTCTGCGCAACAAACAGGGCGAGCGCTTCATGGAGCGCTACGCCCCGAAACTGAAGGACCTTGCGCCGCGCGACTTCATTTCGCGATGCATGGATCAGGAAATCAAGGAGGGCCGTGGTTGCGGTCCAAACGGCGATTACATCGAGCTTGACCTGACCCATCTGGGCGCCGAAACGATCATGAAACGGCTACCTTCGGTTCACGAAATCGGCAAAAACTTTGCCAACGTGGATGTGATCAAGCAGGCCATTCCTGTGGTGCCCACCATCCACTATCAAATGGGGGGCATCCCAACGAGCATTCATGGGCAAGTGGTCGTGCCAAAGGGCGACAATCCATCGAGCGTCGTCAATGGTTTGTATGCAATTGGCGAATGCTCTTGTGTGTCGGTTCATGGTGCCAACCGCCTGGGAACCAACTCCCTGCTCGATCTATTGGTGTTTGGTCGCGCTGCGGGCAATCACCTGATCGAGACCGCGCTTTCGAGCAGGGCATTCAAGCCGTTGCCTGCCAACGCTGCCGATTTTTCGCTTTCCCGAATTGCCAAACTGGACAATTCGACCAGCGGTGAATATCCGCAGGACGTCGCCAACGATTTGCGCCAAGCAATGCAGTTGTATGCCGGTGTTTTCCGCACCCGGAAGACGATGGACGAGGGTGTGGTCAAGGTGCTGGCGATTGCTGAGCGAGCTGGAAGTCTCGCGCTCAAGGACAAGTCAAAAGTGTTTAACACTGCGCGCATCGAAGCGCTTGAAGTCGCGAATTTGATGGAGTCGGCGAAGGCAACGATGGTTTCCGCAGCCGCTCGCAAAGAAAGCCGTGGCGCACATACCGTCGATGACTATGGCGACACCGAAGCGCATCCGTTAGGCCGTAACGACGATGAGTGGTTAAAACACACGTTGTGGTTCTCGGAGGGCAATCGACTGGCCTACAAACCCGTCAACATGAAACCGCTCACGGTGGATTCAATTCCGCTGGCGAAAAGAACGTTTTAAGAACCCCGAGCGCACCTTCTAAATTTTTGAGTTGAGACCAGAAGTCATGGCTGATACACGTACTTTCGAGATTTACCGCTACAACCCCGATGTTGACGCCAAGCCGTCGATGAAGACCTATGAGGTCGAGCTGGACGGCTCAGAGCGCATGCTGCTTGACGCGTTGTTCAAGCTCAAAAAGCAGGATGAGTCGATCAGCTTCCGCCGCTCCTGCCGCGAAGGCGTTTGCGGCTCGGACGCGATGAACATCAACGGCAAAAATGGCCTCGCATGTCTTACCAATATGCTCACATTGCCGCAAAAAATCACGCTGCGCCCGTTGCCCGGTTTACCTGTGGTGCGCGATTTGATCGTGGATATGAGCCAGTTTTTCAAGCAGTACCACTCGATCAAACCCTACATCGTGAACGAGACGGTGCCGCCGGAAAAAGAGCGTCTGCAATCGCAGGAAGACCGTGACGAATTGAACGGTCTCTACGAATGCATTTTGTGCGCATGCTGCTCGACCAGTTGTCCAAGCTTCTGGTGGAATCCAGACAAATTTGTTGGCCCTGCCGGACTCCTTGCAGCTTATCGTTTTGTCGCTGATAGCCGTGACCACGATACGGCGAGCCGCCTCGATAATCTTGAAGACCCATATCGTTTGTTCCGGTGTCACACCATTATGAATTGCGTGGACGTCTGTCCGAAGGGTTTGAACCCGACACGCGCGATTGGCAAGCTGAAAGAAATGCTTGTCAAGCGGGCCGCCTGAGGCGCGAAACGTTTTACACCATGCTGACCGATCTTGAACTCTCAAAACTGCGCTGGCGTTGCCGTCGCGGGTTTCTGGAGAACGATCTGATTCTCACGCGACTTCTTGAGCGTCGTGGTGCAAATTTTTCCGGGGCTGAGCACATGCAGTTGTTGTCCCTGATCGCCCTCGATGACAACGACTTGTGGGAAATTATTGCCGGGCGCACTGAAGCGTTCCCCGCAGGATCCGACGACATGGTGGCGACGCTGAGGGAAACGCGCGTCACACATTGAAAACGTTACCAAATTGACATTGACACGATAGAAAATTTCGCGACCTGAGACTGCCCCTAAAACTGAACCCTGATTGACTGAATCGGAGAATCCAAATGACCGCCCCCTCGACCGCAACCCTCTCCTTCAGCGACGGCTCGCCAAGCGTTGAATTTCCCGTCCTCAAGGGAACCGTTGGCCCCGACGTCGTCGACATCAAGGCGATGTACGCGAAGACCGGTAAGTTCACCTACGACCCGGGCTTTATGTCTACGGCGGCGTGTCGCTCGGCGATCACCTATATCGATGGGGACAAGGGCGAGCTGTTGTATCGCGGCTATCCGATTGAACAGATTGCGACCAATTGCGATTACCTCGAAACATGCTATTTGCTGCTGAACGGCGAGCTACCCAATGTTGCTCAGAAGGCAGCGTTCGTGGACAACGTCACGCATCACACGATGGTGCATGAGCAGATGCAGTTTTTCCTGCGTGGCTTCCGCCGCGATGCACATCCAATGGCGATCATGACGGGTCTGGTTGGCGCACTCTCCGCTTTCTACCATGACACTCTGGACATTCACAATCCCGATCATCGTCACATCGCAGCGATTCGCCTGATTGCAAAAATGCCGACACTTGTGGCGATGACGCACAAGTATTCGGCGGGTCAGCCAATGATCTATCCGAAAAACGATTTATCGTATTCGGCGAATTTCATGCGCATGATGTTTGCCACGCCTTGCGAAGACTACAAAGTTAACGACGTGCTGGTTCGCGCGCTGGATCGCATCTTCATCCTGCACGCCGATCATGAGCAAAACGCGTCGACGTCGACCGTCCGTTTGTGCGGCTCGTCAGGCACCAATCCGTACGCCGCGATTGCAGCGGGTGTTGCCTGTCTGTGGGGCCCCGCGCACGGTGGTGCCAATGAGGCTGCGCTTTCGATGCTGATCGACATCCAGAAGAATGGCGGCCTTGCGAAAATCGGAGAATTCATTACAGCCGTGAAAGACAAGAACTCGCAGGTTCGCCTGATGGGTTTTGGTCATCGCGTTTACAAAAACTACGATCCGCGTGCCAAGCTTATGCGTGAGACTTGCTACGAAGTGCTCGGTGAACTGGGCCTTCAGAACGACCCGTTGTTCAAGCTGGCAATGGAGCTTGAGCGCATTGCGTTGTCGGACGATTATTTCGTCTCGCGCAAGCTGTATCCAAACGTTGATTTCTACTCTGGCATCGTGCAGCGCGCTCTCGGTATCCCGACTGCATTGTTCACCGCGAATTTCGCTCTGGCGCGCACCGTTGGCTGGATCGCGCAATTAAATGAAATGTTGGCTGACCCCGATCAGAAAATCGGTCGGCCACGTCAATTGTTTACGGGCGCTGCAAGCCGCGACGTGTTGCCTTTGCATCAGCGCTAATCAGACTCCCTCTCCAGCGTTGGAGGGGGCAAAAAAAGTAACCGAAGGAGCCCCACTCCATGATGAACGAACTGCAACAGACCTCCGCCATCTTCGGTGGCAACATGCCGTACATCGAGGAGCAGTACGAGAACTATCTCGCTGATCCTGCCTCGGTCGACCAGAAGTGGCGTGACTATTTTGATGCGATGCGCGCTGGCGTCAAAGATGTGGCGCATCAGCCTGTCATCGACGCTTTCGCCAAAATGGCGAAGTCGCGCAAGGCCGCTACGGCGAGCATCGATGCAACGCTGATGGACAAACAGCTCGGCGTGATGAAGCTGATCCATGCTTATCGCTTTGTCGGTGGCCGTATTGCCGATATCGATCCGCTGAAACGGCAGGAAGTGCCGTTCATAAAGGAGCTTGACCACAAGCACTACGGTCTGACCGACAGCGACATGGAAACCGAGTTTTCCACCGGTCTCTTGTCGGTCAATGGGCAGAGTCGCGGCAAACTTCGCGACATCATGGCGGCGCTCAAGGAAACTTACTGCCGCACCGTCGCCGTTGAGTACATGTACATGGCCAATGAAGACGAGCGCGAGTGGCTGCGCCAGCGCATTGAATCGATTCGCCTTCGTCCTTCCTACACTACGGAACAGAAACGCCATATTCTGGAACGCCTCACTGCGGCTGAAGGGCTTGAGCGCTATCTGCACACCAAGTACATGGGGCAAAAGCGCTTCTCGGGCGAAGGCGGAGACACCGTTATTCCTCTATTGGATCACATGCTGCAGAAAGCCGGTGCCGCTGGTGTGCAAGAAACTGTGATTGCGATGGCGCACCGCGGTCGGCTGGGCGTGTTGGTGAACACCTTTGGCAAACTTCCAGCAGACTTGTTTGCCGAGTTCGAAGGCAAATACGACACCACATTGTCCGCGGGTGACGTGAAATATCACAAAGGTTTTTCCAGCGACATCACGACGCCCGGCGGCCCGATGCACATCACGCTAGCGTTCAATCCGTCGCATCTGGAAATCGTCAACCCGGTTGTGGTTGGCTCGGTGCGCGCGCGTCAACATCGTCGCGGCGACACCACGGGCAAACAGGTGCTTGGCATTCTGTTGCACGGTGATGCTGCGGTCGCCGGTCAGGGCGTGGTGCAGGAAACGCTCGCGCTGTCGCAAACGCGCCATTACGGCACGGGCGGCACGATGCACGTCGTGATTAATAATCAAATTGGCTTCACCACCAGTGACCCGCGAGATGTGCGCTCGTCGTTGTATTGCACCGACATTGCGAAGATGGCCGAAGTGCCGATCTTTCATGTCAATGCAGACGATCCCGAGGCGTGCCTGCTGATCACCGAAATTGCGCTCGATTACCGCAACATCTTCCACAAAGACGTGTTCATTGATCTCGTCTGCTTTCGTCGTCTCGGTCATAACGAGCAGGACGAGCCGATGGTGACCCAGCCGTTGATGTACAAAAAAATTCATCAGCATCCTGGCACGCGAAAGCTCTACGCCGACAAACTTGAAACTGAAGGCGTCATCAAAGCCGGTGAGGCTGATGCATTGGTCATTGCGTTCCGCGACGCGATGGACAAGGGCACGCACACCAACAAAACAATTCTGTCGAATTACGTCGCGCCCTTCCAGCAGGACTGGGCGAAGTTTGTTGGCCGCACCTGGACCGACATCGCCGACACCACCGTTCCGCTGAAAACGATCAAGGAACTGGCGAAAAAACTGACCACGATGCCGGAGGGATTTGTCCTGCATTCGCGTGTCGAAAAAATGATCGCTGACCGTAAGGCGATGGGCGATGGCAAGCTGCCTCTCGACTGGGGCATGGCGGAAAATCTGGCGTACGCAACGCTCGTGAACGAAGGCGTTGGCATTCGATTGTCGGGTGAAGACTCCGGACGCGGTACGTTCTCTCATCGCCATGCCGTGTTCCATGATCAGGATCGCGAAAAATGGGACAGCGGTAGTTACACCCCGCTGCAACACATCAAGCCCAAGCAGGGCGATTTTCAGGTGATCGATTCGATCTTGTCGGAAGAAGCGGTGCTCGGTTTCGAGTACGGTTACGCCACTTCCGAGCCGAACCAGCTCGTGATCTGGGAGGCGCAGTTCGGCGACTTCACCAACGGTGCGCAGGTTGTGATTGACCAGTTCATCAGCTCGGGTGAAGTGAAGTGGGGCCGTGTGTGCGGGCTCACGCTGCTGCTCCCGCACGGGTATGAGGGTCAAGGCCCGGAGCACTCCTCCGCGCGTCCTGAGCGCTTCCTGCAGCTCTGCGCCGAGCACAATATGCAGGTGGTAGTTCCATCAACGCCAGCGCAGGTCTATCACATGCTGCGTCGTCAGATGGTGCGTGATTGGCGAAAGCCGTTGATCGTGATGACGCCGAAGTCACTGCTGCGCCACAAAGAAGCCGTGAGTTCGTTGCAAGAGTTGGCTGAGGGTACATTCCAGAGCGTCATCGGTGAGACTGAAAAGATCGTCGCCAAAAACGTCAAGCGAGTGATCGCGTGTTCGGGCAAGGTCTACTACGAACTGCTGGCCCATCGGCGCGAACAGGACATCAAGGACGTCGCCATCATTCGTCTGGAGCAGCAGTATCCGTTCCCGCATGATGACTTCAAAGCGCAGCTCAAAAAATTCCCGAATGCACACGAAATTGTGTGGTGCCAGGAAGAGCCGCAAAACCAGGGTGCGTGGTATCGCCTGATGGCGTATTTTCGCGCCGACGTGAAGCCCGAGCAAGTGCTGCTCTATGCGGGCCGCGCCGTCAGTGCGTCTCCGGCCGTGGGCTATTTGTCCAAGCACAATGCACAGCAGAAGGAGCTCGTCGAGAGCGCCTTCAGCTCGAAGTTGGGCACCGGACAGATGATGACGAATCTGTAGCTATTGTCATATTGGGCGATAGCGAAACATCAGGTGGCATACGCCATCGCTCAATGATCTCTTTATTTTTTGCAACCTGATCCTTCGCTACGCTCAGGATGACAAAGAGCGGATTGGAATTTACTATGTTGATCGAAATTAAAGTCCCGCAACTCGCTGAAGGCACCCCTGAGGGTACGCTCGCCGCCTGGCACGCGAAAGTGGGCGACGCTGTTAAACGCGACCAGAATCTTTGCGATATCGAGACCGACAAGGTGGTGCTCGAAACTCCAGCGCAAGGCGATGGCGTGCTCGTCGAAATCAAAGTGCAATCCGGTTCGACGGTCACGTCAGGTGTGGTGCTCGGCGTGATTGATACTGAGGCCAAGGCTGGCGCTGTATTAGCAGGCGCGGACCCGGCCGCGCCACCCGCTGTGCAGAGTGACAGCGCGGCCAAGTCCACGCCTGCCGAGGTCAGCGCCCTTCCTGCCGCGAAAAAAATGATGGCTGATCAGGGCATTGATGTTGCCAGCGTTCAGGGCACAGGTCGCGGTGATCGAATCACCAAGGGCGACGTGATCGCCGCAGTCGAAGCCAAGACCGCACCCGCACC
>JAYUWL010000007.1:0-2595 GCA_043753585.1 Burkholderiales bacterium | reverse complement strand
ACGGCCCGAAACTCGCTGCGCTCAAACAGCGGGCCGTTCTGATCGCTTTTTTCTTCCGCTTCTCGGGGCCAATCAACGGGGACCCGTCGAACCGATATTTGATCGCTTCGCGATGAGGCCGGACTCGCGGGTGGTGGAATTCATACCTGAGCCCCTGCGATGAAGAGTGGGCGAAGGGCGTCAGGGTTAGCGAAGTATTGAAAGGCGTAGGTTCCACTGTTTTCCTGAAAGTAGATGACGCCCGATAGCCACGGCGCCTTAGCAAAGACGCCACCTCCGTGCGATTTATGTAGAGCCTCTGCCAGCTCATCGGACTCGACGGCCGCGTTGAAGTCGCCAAAAATCGACACGATGTTAAATGCTGCGTGCTCATTCGTTAGCTGTTCGTACGCCTCCGCTTTGGCGAGGAGCTTCTGATGAAGACGAGGCGCGTTGTCAGGCAGCCACCCACAGCACGATGAACCTGCGCGGAGTGCTTGGTTCATTTGTTCGTCGATTTGCTTCGCTTGGTGGAAGGTGAGTTGGTCCACCAGTGCAAGCAACTTCCCATCGCTGTCGTAGAGAATCCAGTCTGGTTTCTTGCCGTCGAGAACAACCTCATAGCGAGCAAGCAGGCCATTCTTGAGCAGGAATACGCCGAGAATCAACTCGCGGAACGTGTGAGCTGCTTGTTCATCAGCTTCGTTACGAAATTTCTTCAGGAATTTGCGCTGGTCCTCGGCTGCTAGAAAGGGGAGTAACTGATTTATGCGGGCGCTGATATGAGTGTTCCCAGCGAGAGGACCGTATGGCAGACTCATGTGCGGTTTAACGTGTCTTATGTGCGGGAAGCACAGATCGCTTTTTGACACTGCAAATCACAATTTGCGGTGTTGGTTCGTAACCTACTGAATTGCGCTGCATATTCCGCTTATAGCGTGTCTGCGGCCTTGTAACAAATGTGCGTGAAGCAGCTTGAATCCTCGGGTCTTGGTTTAAATAACCGTCATCGCGAAGCGATCAAACATCCGTCCCATGGGGTCCCCGTTGATTGGCCCCGAGAAGCGGAGGAAAAAAGCGATCAGAACGGCCCGCCGTTTGAGCGCAGCGAGTTTCGGGCCGTTCCGCTTTTTTCTGAGCATCGCAGGATCAGAGCCTGCCCCGGCGAAGGCCGGGGACAATCGTCGGGGTCGCCTTCTTTTGGTTACTTCTTCTGGGCGAAGCAAGAAAAGTGACTGCCCCCGCGGCATGAGCGGGATGCCGGCGATCATCCAATCCCCGCCCGCTCACCCTAACCCTCTCCCGCGAGGGGAGAGGGGACTGACTTGTGCTACGCGCGAACCACGACTACGCCGCGCTTCGCGCGGCTACAACAGCACGATGTCGTATTTTTCCTGCGCGTACCCCGTCTCCACCAACAACGAAACCGGTTTACCAATTTCCACTGACAGTTGTGCCAGCGTGGCCGATTCGTCGTCCAAAAACAGGTCGATCACGCCCTGCGATGCCAGGATTCTGAACTCTCTGGGATTGAATTGTTTGGCTTCGCGCATGATCTCGCGCAGAATTTCGTAGCACACGGTTTGCGCGGTTTTTATTTCGCCGCGGCCCTGACACGTCGGGCAAGTTTCACAGAGCACATGGCCTAGCGATTCGCGGGTGCGCTTGCGCGTCATCTCGACCAGACCGAGGTGCGTGAAACCGTTCACTGTCAATCTCGTTCTGTCCGTTGAGATGGCTTGATTGAGCGCTTCCAACACCGCCGTGCGATGCTCGGGCAGGTCCATGTCGATGAAGTCGATGATGATGATGCCGCCGAGATTTCGCAGGCGCAATTGTCGCGCGATCGTTTGCGCGGCCTCCAGATTGGTCTTGAAAATGGTGTCATCAAACGAGCGCACGCCGACGTAGCCACCGGTGTTCACATCGATGGTGGTGAGCGCTTCGGTTTGATCGACAATGATGTAGCCGCCGCTCTTCAAGTCCACCCGCCGATGCAGCGCACGTTCGATTTCCTGCTCGACGCCGTACATATCGAATAGCGGACGCGCCGCCTGATGCAGGCGCACGCGGTCTTTGAGCGCAGGTGCGTAGCGTTCGGCGAACGTCGTCATCGCCGCGCAGGCACCGGCAGAGTCGACGAAGATGCGCTGCGTGTCTTCACTCGCGAAGTCGCGCAGCACGCGCTCGGCAAGCGTCAAATCTTGATGGATCAGCGTGCCTGATTTGGTTGATTTAGAGCGTGCCTGCACGTCGGCCCAGAGCATCGTTAGATATTCAACATCGCGCGCCAAATCGCGCTCAGTGGCCTTCTCGGCCACGGTGCGAATGATGAAACCGCCGTGCGCCACCGGATTGCCCGCACCATTCGGAACCGGGGGCGGCAAGAGCTTGGTCAGCGTGTCTTTGAGCAGGGTGCGCTCGGCCTCGTCCTCGATGCGCTGCGAGATGCCGATGTGTGAATCTTGCGGCAAGTGCACGAGCAAGCGGCCCGCCAACGAAATCTGTGTCGAGAGCCGCGCGCCTTTGGTGCCAATTGGGTCTTTGATGACCTGCACGATGAGCGCTTGGCCTTCGTGCAGAATTTTTTCGATGGGCTTTGGCGTGACCTCCGGC
>JAYUWL010000006.1:0-2612 GCA_043753585.1 Burkholderiales bacterium | reverse complement strand
GCGCGTGAGGCCGCATGTCGTGAGCGAGCGGAAGAGCAGGGCTTGCCGGTCATCTTCTGCAATCTGGTCGGCGGGCAGGACGAAATTGTTTACGACGGACAGTCGTTTGTGATGAACGGCAAGGGCGAGGTGACGCAGCGTTTACCCGGTTTTGTCGAGGCCACTGCGGTCGTGGAGTTCGATGGCATCGCGCCAAAACCCGTCCGCTACAACACGGCGCAGTCAACCACTGCCGACGTCTACGCCGCGCTGGTGCTCGCCGTGAAGGACTACATCAACAAGAACCGTTTCCCCGGCATAGTCCTGGGCTTGTCCGGAGGCATCGACTCCGCCGTCGTGCTCGCCATCGCGGTGGACGCGCTCGGTCGTGACCGCGTGCGCTGCGTGATGTTGCCGTCGAAATTCAACGCCAGCATCAGCCTGGAGGACGCGCGCTGGATGGCCGGCATTCAGGGCATTCGCTACGACGAAATTCCGATTGAACCGGTTTACGAGGCCTTCGCGGCCGCGCTCGCCGATCAGTTCAAGGGTTACCCGGAGGACGCCAGCGAGGAGAACCTGCAATCGCGCATTCGCGGCACCATGCTCATGGGCATCTCGAACAAGACCGGCAACCTCGTGCTGACCACCGGCTACGCCACGCTCTACGGCGACATGGCCGGTGGCTTCGGTGTGCTCAAGGATTGCGACAAGGAACTGGTGTACGAGCTCGCCAACTACCGCAACACGCTGGGCCGCGTGATCCCGGAACGCGTCATCACGCGCGCACCCTCCGCCGAGCTGAGGAACGACCAGACCGATCAGGACTCGCTACCCGAATACCCGATCCTCGACGAAATCATGTCGCTCTACATGGAGCACAATCTCTCGGCAGCGGACATCAAACTGAGAGGCCTGCCTGCGGCGGACGTCGACAAGGTGGTGCGCCTGCTGCGCATCAACGAATACAAGCGGCGACAGGCACCCGTCGGCCCACGCGTTACGCCGCGTGCGTACGGGCGCGATTGGCGGTATCCGATTACTAGCGGGTGGCGGGAGTAGGGTTGAGCCACGTTGAATTTCTCGCCGCCTACGAAGCTGCGCTCGCGCTGCATCGTTGGGAGGCGGTTGGGTCGTTCATCGATGATGACGCGTGTTTTGTTTTTTCAGACGGCACCCATTTGGGCAAACCTGCTATCGAGCGTGCTATCGGCGCGACTTTTCAGCGAATCGAGGACGAAACGTATTGCATTGGCGACATCCTCTGGATTGACGTAGCAATGGATACGCCGGTCTGCACGTATGAGTTTGCGTGGAGTGGCGTGATCGATGGCGCTGCGTCAAGCGGCGGCGGACGAGGCACCAGCCTGCTGGTGAAGGGGCACACGGCTGGAAAATTAAGCTTGAGCATTTGGGGTCGTAGCGCGCAGGCTGGGTTGGCAAACCCAGCGATCTCGGCTGGCGCGGCTTGCTGGGTTTTCAACCCAGCCTACGGGCTCTCACTACATCGCAGCGAAGGGGTTAACCACCGTCAGTCGACCGGAAAATACGCGCCCGTTTTGCAGATCTTCGCTGAAGAGTTGGGCGCAGTTGGCGTCCAGCGCGGTTTGCACGATGATCGCGTCGTACCAAGCGATGCTGTGCGCCGTGCATAGCGCCCAGGCGGCGCTGATGGTCGCTAGCGTCGGCGCACTCATCTCGAAGGCCGACAAGCCGCGAATTTGTAGTGCGAGCGTCGCGGGCGGTGTCCCCTTTCGCTTCATAGTATTGACGAATTCACCGGCTACTTGTGGCGAGATCACCACCTCATCGCTCTCGTTGAGCAGGTCATCAATCACGCGAACAGCAATCGGATGGCGCTGTATTTCGGCGCAGTCGTACGCATAGACGATGATATTGGTGTCCAAAAAGACGCGCATGCTTTTGAAGGCCCTTTAGCGGTCTCGGGGCGTGACTTCACCCGGGACACTTCCTGCCACCGCATCCGGCGACTGGCCGATTCGAAACAGTCGTTGCATCCGAGGGTCGCTGTCGTACGTCTCCTGACGAGTCAGGCGCGGCGTGAGCTCGGTGGAGGCAATCATGCTCTCGGCTAAGTTCGCGCGCCAGTTCTCCGCCCGCTCGGCTCTCCGTGTCGATTCGTCGACCATGTTTTCAATGAACGCGCGCACCAGCGCATTGACGCTGGTCCCCCGTTCAAGCGCCAGTATCCGCGCTTTGCGGAGCAGGGTTTCGTTGACGGTTAAGGTTAGATTGGTCATGATTGTCTGTTGCTTGATTTTCCACGAAACAAGTGTAGCACTGGTTATGTGTTGTTATGGGTGGGCTGCGGCGGGATTTCATTTGCTATGACTTATTCACGAAACCGCCGTTACATTGGGCCTAGCGCTTTGTTTGCTACATCGTCGACTAGCGCCAATATTCGGGCATGCGCCCATATAAAACAACGATTTCACACAGAAGCTGTATCAAATTTCAGAACGTTATTGACGCATTTGCTTTAAACCTAAATAATTCGCGAATCACATAAATAGCGGATGAAGGCGAATCGGCATGCGAATTCTTTGCATCGGTGGCGGTCCTGCGGGACTTTACTTCGCGCTGCTGATGAAATTGCAGAATCCTGCCAACGT
>JAYUWL010000005.1:0-2622 GCA_043753585.1 Burkholderiales bacterium | reverse complement strand
GCTACTGCGTGAGCGGAAATTCAGACACTTCGACGATCAGCGCAACTAAGCAATCTTGACCACCGTTCGACCGGTCACAGCCCCCTTCACATACGCCTCAAACACCGACGGCAACGCCTCAAACGACACCGTGCGGCAATGCGCAGCCAACTGCTCGCACTTCCACTCGTTAGCGAGTTTTTCCCACAGCGCCCGGCGCAATCCCATTGGGCAATTTACGCTGTCGATGCCGAGCAGCGACACGCCGCGCAGGATAAACGGCATCACCGTGGTTTTCACTTCCCAGCCCTGCGCCAGGCCCACGCTGGCGATGGTGCCGTCAATCTTCATCATGCGCGTCAACCATGACAACTGCTCGCCACCAAGGTTATCCACCGCGCCAGCGTAAGTCTCCGGGCCGAGCGGCTTTTCGGTCATCTCAAACTGGCCGCGGATGAGCACGCTTTTCGCGCCAATGGTTTTGAGTAGATCGGTGTCTTTTTCTTTGCCGGTCAACGCCACCACTTCATAACCCAGCTTTGCCAATATCTCGATGGCTACCATGCCAACGCCGCCGGTCGCGCCATTGACCAGCACCGGGCCGTTCGAAGGGTCGAGCCCATCATGCTGCATGCGATGCACCGCCTGCGCCGCCGTGAAGCCCGCCGTGCCGTAAGTCATCGCAGCAAACGTGCTCATGCCCAAAGGTATCGGCACCAGCCACGACGCCGGGATGCGCGCCTTCTGCGCGTAGCCGCCATGGTGCGCCACACCAACGTCGTATGAATGCGCAATCACCTTGTCGCCCGGCTTGAAGGCAGCGTCAGTGGATGTCTCAACCGTGCCCGCCAGATCAATACCGCCGATGCAAGGAAAGCGCCGAATGATGCGGCCAACCCCGGTCGCCGACAGCGCATCTTTGTAGTTCACCGTCGAATATTCAACGTTGATCAACACCTCGCCCGCATCCAGTTGATCCACCGAATAATCAACCAGCTCGGTCTTTGAGGTTTTGCCTTCTTGGGTGGTGAGATACGCTTTGAATGTGGACATGGGGGGCTCCTTAGTGCTGCGTTACGAGGTTACATATTTGCGTCGAGTTAACGTTTACGTCAATTATGGCGTGCTCGCTGATGAGAGATTGACAACAAGCCATCGTCGCCGAAATCGAAGCCGAGCAGGCGCTCGTCAACGGCAACCGCGAACTGATCACCCGCTACGAGCAAAAAATCCAGACCACGCTGGCCCGCGTGTGGGGCGAGTCGTAGCGCAGGGGAACGCGTGATGCCAGAAGAATTGCCATACGAACGTATGGCCATTGGTATGGTCATGTGGTATCGTTGGCAATGACTAAGACAAGCTTCGAGCGGGATGCTGAAAAAGATCAGGCGAATCAAAACAAGCACGGCATTTCATTCTCAACCGCTCAATATGCCTTTGCAGACTTGCGACGCGTGATTGCGCGCGACGAAACTCATAGCGAATCTGAAGAGCGCTTTTACTGTTTTGGTCGGGTGGGTAGCGGTGTTTTAGTGATGTTTTTGCGGTGCGGTTTACTTATCGCGCCTCACGGATTCGAATTATTGGCGCTGGCGGTCAACACAACTAAGGGCGCAAAGGAAAGGCAATTTATGAACGCGAAAATCAAACACACGAATGAGCCTCTTGGCGAGCTCAAGGTGAAGAAAGACTTCCTGCCATCCCCTGCCGAGCTTGCGTTCAACGAAGAAGCGGTCAAGGTCACCCTGGCTCTGAGCAAGAAGAGCATTGATTTTTTCAAGTCAGAGGCCGTTAAAAATCACACGCAATACCAGCGCATGATTCGCCGTTTAGTGGACGCGTATGTCGAGTCGCACAGCGCAACGTGACCGAGGGTTCACGCGATGCACGGAAGCCCCTCGAAACCTCATGGAACGAGCGGTTCGGTCACGGCAACGACCGCCTTACTCAATCAGAAGCTTGCTACCTCGAACGCTCCCAGGATGCTGACACCATCCGAAATCGTATTGCTGAAGCAGAGCAAACGGGAAATCGCGGCGCGGATTAAGGCGAAGCAGTAGCGTGGCGTCACGGCTTGACGTTCGCGTTGCCTGTAACTACGCGCGGCGTAGCCGATTCGTGCGCATTCGTAGCCAATAGCATTTAGCTGAAAGCGTTGTTGCATGAGGGTTTAGCGCGGTTTTTGTCAAATATCGACTTCGTCAGTTTTTGGTCTTTATGCCCAATCTAATAGGGCTTTTAACCGAATGCTGCTTTGGGCGCGCATCTATTTCAGGCGTAACCAGACTAGTCAATTTATCCACAATGCGTGGGTACCGTACGTGGCCTGAACTTGACCAAGCTACTCCACGGGTGAATTACATGCACACCTTCACCATCCGCGACTTGCGCGACCGCTCTGGCGAGCTGAGCCGCGAGGCGGAGTCTGGCAATGTTTCGCTCATCACCAAGCACGGGCAACCGCTGATCGTCAGCGGGCCGTTTGACAAGGTGGTGGTGGAGTCTGGCGTTCACGTGGCGCTGGCGGTCAACCTCTTCAAGGCGGGCAATCTGTCGACCGGTATGGCCGCTCGTGTGGCGCGCATGTCGCGGCTGGAATTTACTGAATTGGTGAGCGGTCTTGGCATCCCGGTGGTGGACTAT
>JAYUWL010000004.1:0-8078 GCA_043753585.1 Burkholderiales bacterium | reverse complement strand
GCGTTGGGCGTGCGCCAACATGACGCGCTGCTGAATCACGTCGTTCTGACGCGGGCTGCGGACGACTCATTCGCATTGGGTAAAGATGCGTCGAAGTGGTTACGGGATGCACACCTCGACAGCGAAGTGATCGCGCTGCTAGAACGCGATTCGACGAAAAAACGCTTCGCTCACAGCTGCATGGAATGGTCGGAGCGACAAAAACATCTGGCCGGCGTTTTTGCGACCAGATTACTCGCGCATTTCATCGAAACTGGCTGCTTGCAAAAGGACGCGACTAGCCGCGCCGTTGGGACCAAACCACCGGGGGCGCGGGCGTTGGCGAATTCGTTTTATGGTTAGAAAGCAGGTTGCTTCAATCAACTGTGGCTCGTATTAATTCGGGTGCATATGGTTAGGGATTGGGATGGCGCCCTACGCCAACACGCCGCGCCGAATTTGATCGAGCTCAATTGACTCGAACAGGGCCTTGAAATTTCCTTCACCAAAGCCCTGATTGCCTTTGCGCTGAATGATCTCGAAGAAGATGGGGCCGAACAGATTTTGCGTGAAAATTTGCAGCAACATGCCGGAGTCTTCCGGTGCGCCGTCGACCAGGATATTCAGCGCTTGAAGTTTGGCTACGTCTTCACCATGATTCGGGATGCGTGCAGGCAGTTGCTCGTAATAGGTCGCGGGTGTTGTCTGAAACGGCACTGACTTTTTGGCAAGCGCATCGACCGTCGTGTAGATGTCTTTCGCGCCAAACGCGACGTGCTGAATGCCCTCGCCGTGATACGCATGCAGGTATTCCATGATCTGCGATTTGTCGTCGGAGGACTCATTGATCGGAATGCGAATCTTGCCGCACGGGCTGGTCATTGCCTTGCTCTTGAGTCCCGTCAATTTGCCTTCGATATCGAAATAGCGCACTTCCCTGAAATTGAACAACCGCTCGTAGAAGCCCGCCCACTCGTCCATGCGACCGCGGTGCACGTTGTGCGTGAGGTGATCGAGATAGGTCAAACCTGCCCCTTCAGGGACGCGCGGCGCGCCTTCAATCGGCACAAAATCGATGTCGTAAATGGTGACGTTGTTTCCGTTACCGTCGTAGCGATCCACCAAGTACAAAAGCGAATCGCCGATGCCTTTGATTGCGGGAATATTCAGCTCCATTGGGCCTGGCCGCATATCGACGCCCCACGCGCCCGAGTCCACGGCGCGCTTGTACGCAAAGGCCGCATCCTTAACGCGAAACGCAATCGCGCAGATCGACGGGCCGTGTACACGCGCGAAGCTTTGCGCGAACGAACCGGGTTCGGCGTTCAGGATGAAATTGATGTCGCCCTGTTTGTAGAGCAGCACATTTTTCGAACGATGTTTAGCGACCGCGACAAAGCCCATCTGCTCAAACAATTTGCCCATCGCGACCGGATCCGGCGCGGCGAATTCGATGAACTCGAAGCCATCGGTGCTCATCGGATTGTCCCAAGTCTGAAATTGCGATGCCATTCGAATTGCCTTTTACGTTGCTGAGTTGCGTTCAATCATTAGCCATGGATTTTGCAGGCTATGTCGAGCAATGATGATGCAAATATGGCCGTATTTTAGCTTTTTGAGAGCGTATAATTGCTAAATAACATACAAAAAAGGCACGTAAATCATGGATCGTACCGATTTGCGCATTTTAGAGACACTTCAGGCCGACGGTCGTCTTTCCAATATAGAACTCGCAGAAAAGGTGTCACTCTCCGCATCACCCTGCCTGCGCCGCGTGCGTGCGCTGGAAGAGGACGGCGTCATCTCAAGTTATGCTGCGTTGCTCAACCCGGAGAAGGTTGGCCTTAGCCTGACGGTTCACCTTGACGTTGCGCTAGACAAGCGCGACGCCAAGGCGCGTGACCGCTTAAAGGCGGCCGTACAAACCTGGTCCGAGGTGACCTGGTGTCATTCGCTTTCGGGTGAGATGGACTACACGATGCAGGTCGTGATGCCTAATCTGAAACATTACACCTCGTTTCTGATGGATCGCGTGCTGACGCTGCCCGGCGTAGTGAACGTGAAGTCCGCGTTCGTGCTTGAGAAAGTCAAGGAAACGACGGTGCTGCCGTTGACCTACGTCGACAACTGACACCGCAGAGGGGAGCCACAAATTCAATTGTGTGCCACAGCGGACTTTGTGAGGATGCGAACCCGCCGAAATCTTCGCCGCAGACCAGTGGAACATCGGCTAGCGTCGGATATTTGGTGCGGGCAAACCGTCTATAAACACGTTCACACAGGAAGGCAGCTTAGAGTCGGAGGCCCGCTGGAGCGCTGGCGCCAGTTCAACTGCGGAAGTCACGCTTTCGCCATATCCGCCAAATGCTTTTGCGACCTGATCGTAGTGAGACGGTAACAATTCGCAGCCAATCGTGCGGCCCAACCCATATTCGCGTAACTGGATTTGATACTCGGCATTCCAGCGCGCGTCGTTACCGACTAGCGCTACAAATGGCAGGCCGTAACGCACGGCAGTATCAAATTCTGCGCAGTGAAAGCCAAATGTGCCGTCGCCCATCACCGCAACGACTGGCGCATCGGGCAACGCAGCGCGCGCGGCCAGCGCGAATGGAATCGCAGCGCCTATAGCTCCGGCTACGCCATTAATCACGCGGTGAGGCGCGCTCAGAAGAGCCTGGGCCCATTGTCCGATTTCACCGCCATCGGAGATGAACACTGCTTCGGGATGTCCATTGAGCAGCGCCTGCAACGGCCGTAGCGCTTGCACCGGATGCAACCGACCCGGAATGTTGGTCGTGGCGTTAGCCCATGCGGACGGGCGAAACGCCACCGACGCGCGCACTTTGTCGAACCATGTGTTCGCCGCGTTTCTAATCCAAAGCCTGGACTCCTTCAGCTTGTCGATTGCTGGAGCAACGTCTGCGATCACGGCGGCTTCGAGACGCTGCCCGACCGCATTACGCGCACGATCAATCTCGATCAATTCGGAATCGATTTGAAGCCACGCACAGTCAGCAGCAAACGCGGGCGCTGCGCCGAACTTGACGGTGAAATCCAGTCGCTTTCCGAGCAGCAACACACAGTCGCTTTCTGCCAGGCATTCAGCTAGCGCTCCGAGGCTCGGGTCGGTCACACCGCGCGGACTTTCCATGCCAATGACCGGGATGCCCGACGCAACTTCCAGCGCAGCGATACGCTCGCGGTGCGCACGCGTAAGACTCATCGGGCCTGTAAGTATCAATGGACGTGCTGCTGCCATGAGGCGTGTCGCGATCGCGTCCGCATCGGCTTCCTGCAACGCTTGGGGCACAGAAAAAAACGCTTCTGCTGACGGCAATGCCTGGCTCGTCATCGCTGCAAGCACGTCGGTTGGCAAACTCAGATGCACCGGGCCGGGACGCCCGGACCTGGCAACCCTGATCGCGCGCGCCATGTCATCGGCGAGAACATCAGCGCTCATGCAGGTCCAGGAATCCTTGCACACCGGTGCAGCGAGGTCAGCCTGGCGCATCTCCTGAAACGCGCCTTTGCCCCGTTGCGAAAGAGGCGCATGGCCGGATAACAAGACCACCGGCGACTCCGCCATCTGCGCCGTGTACAGCGCCGAAATCGCGTTGGCATGACCGGGGCCTCCCGTCACCAGCGCGATGCCGACTTCGCCCGTAATACGCGCGAAGGCATCTGCCATGTGCACAGTCGCCGCTTCATGACGCGTATGAATCAGCTCAATTCCTGAGTCAAAAGCAGCATCGAACACCGGCATGATGTGATTGCCAGAGAGCGTAAATATTTTCTTTACGCCACCCAGCACCAGAGTTTTAACCAGTACATCTGCGCCACGAACAGCGCTATCGAATTCTTTTGACATCACGCGAGCTACTTACTTCCGGTCTATTGGGTTAAAAGGCTATCGCCAGGCTTCACGCGGGTGAAAACGACGGGTTGGGTGTGCAGCGTCAGGCGATCACTGATTTGCCGAACGACCGTGTAACGGGACGACGGCAGATCACCCGCATCGGGAAAATCCTCCCGGAAATGCGCGCCCCGTGAATCTTCACGGGCAACAGCAGCGATTACGATGGATCGGCTGACAGCGATGAGGCTGCGCAAATTGAGCCAGTCATGCCAGCTTAAATTGAAAGCCTGTGTGTCGTCGGCAACGCCGGTGCGGTGAAGCTCGTCCTGCAAACCCGCAAGTACTGAATCGGCGCGAGCCAGTCCGGTCGCTGTGCGGGCAATGCCAACGTCGTCCCACATGACTGCGTAGAGTGCTTCGCGTAGCGCGTTCGTATTGCCATGCGGCCTTGAGAACGGAGCGTTGTGGCTGGCGACTGCCTCAGCTATTGCTTCTGCATCAGGTTCACGCCAGGCACCAGATTTCAAAACCCAGGCGGCCATAGCGTCACCCGCGATGCCGCCGTAGACCGTTGAGTTAGCGACGCCATTGCCGCCGAGTCGATTGGCACCGTGCACGCCACCGGTATCCTCGCCAGCAGCGAACAAACCCCGGAGCGCAGTGGACGTGTCGCCGCAAAAAACAACTCCGCCCATCATGTAGTGCGCCGTCGGAACCACTTCAACACGTCCGCCCGAGAGATCGAATCCGCAGTCTCTACAGCGCTCGACCATGCCTTTGAAACTGCGCCGAACTGCATCCGGACCGAGGTGTTTCATCTCAATGAACACACCGCCATTGGGCGACGTACGACCGGCGCGAATCTCTGAATTGATGCTGCGGGAAACCACGTCGCGCGTGGCGCGCTCGCCCCTGGGATCATAGCTGTGCATGAAGCGGTCACCACTACCGTTGAGCAGGTACCCGCCAGCGCCGCGCAAGCCTTCTTCCAGTACCGTTCCCGTCATTCGCGTACCGGCACCAGCAAGCAGGCCAGTGGGATGAAACTGCACCATTTCCATGTCGCGTAGAGGAAGGCCGGCGTCGAGTGCCATCGACAGGCCGTCGCAACTCTTGTCGCCGCTCGGCGTGTGGTACTTGTACATGGTCGGACCGCCGCCGGTGGCAAGCAGCACCGCCCTGGCCTGAACGAACACAAAACCGCCCGTACGCACATCAATCATCAGCACGCCTGCCAGCGCATCGCCAGAACGCGTCTTGATTAGCGCAATCGCGCGATGCTCCTCCATGCGCTCAATTTTTCTGGACCATACCTGTTCCGCAAGACGATTGATGATCTCGATGCCCGTCTGATCGCCCTTGTGCACCGTGCGATCAAAAGTCTGTCCGGCGAATGCTTTTTGATGAACCGTGCCGTCGGGGTTACGATCAAAAAAGCACCCCAATTCGTTTTCGAGTTCATGAATGCGCTCAACCGCTTTGGTGACAAGCGTCCACGCGAGATCCTGATCGGGCAGCCACTTGCCGCCTTCAATGGTGTCCATGAAATGCCGCTCAACCGAATCGCCGGCAGCCAGCGCCACGTTGTAGCCTCCCTGCACCATGCGCGTACAGCCGGACTTGCCGAGCAAGCCTTTTACGGCAACCGTGATCGTGAGATCGGGAGCGGCTTGATGTGCGTGCAGCGCTGCGAAAAGCCCCGCACCACCCGAGCCGAGAATCAGGATATCGGTTTTCCGGCATTCAATCCCGGGCGTCAAGCGGAAACCCCCAAACTTGCCAGTGCAGCAGCGCGACGAACGGCGACCGAGGCATTGACTGCGTCGTAAAGCGAGCCGCCATGCGAATCCATCGCCACTAGCAAAGGCCCAAAACCACCGGGTGCTCGTAGGCGAAATTTCCACAGTGACTCAGGGTTGAGATCATCCATGTCCACATCTGCAATCTGCTCGATCCACGTCGTCTCAAGTGCTGCCGTACCACCGACAATCGCAAGATATGCACCGCCCAATTCACCAAATGCGGCGAGTGAACCTTCGCGCATGCCGCCCTTGCCTATGATGAATCGAACTCCCAGTTGCGTCATGAGTTGTCGCGTAAATCGCTCCATGCGATCGCTCGTTGTGGTGCCGATGCACACCGGTGCATACCCTGCGGGATGTTCGGGTGAAACCGCGACCTTGCGCACGTTGGGTGCAGTGTGAATCACCGCGTGACCTTTCAGGTCGAAGCGAGTCGTGCGCTGCTGGTCGAACAGCGCGATGTAGCTCGCATCGCGAATACCGAATAAGGTGTCGTGCAAGCTCACCGAGTCATTAATGCGAAGCTGACGAACATCGGCTTCAGTGACTGGCATCTGAAAGTCATAGTGCGCCATGATCAGTAGCCGTACTCAATGCCACCCGGCGTAAACGTCGCACGCGAGCGGCGCGCAGAGTGGCACTGCATGTTCACGGCGACCGGATTCATCGTGATGTGCGTCGCCGCCAATTCGACCTGTACTGCAAAAGCAGTCGCGTCACCGCCAAGACCTTGCGGCCCAACGCCAAGCTGATTGACCGCTTGCGACAGCATTGCTTCGAGCGCGGCACCGTGCGGATCGGAACACGCAGAACCCAGCGGGCGCGTAGCAGCGCGTTTTGCCAGATGCACACACAAATCAGAGGTTCCGCCTATGCCAACGCCAACAATCGTGGGTGGGCAGGTTTTGCCGCCGGCTTCGATCACGCAATCAACGACAAAGCGCTTGATCGCATCAACGCCCTCAGCCGGGATTGCCATACGCAGAAAAGAATTGTTTTCCGAGCCACTGCCCTTTGGAATCATCTCGATCTCAACGGTCTCGGCGCGCTGGTCAAACTCAAAATGGATCACCGGCACACCCGCGCCACAACTCGTGTGTTCGTTTTTGCGAGTGAGCGGATGCACCACAGATGAACGAAGCGGGTGCTCTTTTGTCGCCCTCGCGCAGCCACGCACCAACGCCGCTTTAAGCGCGGCACCATCGAAAGCGACGTTTGATCCGATGACGACGTTATAGATTGGAATACCAGTATCCTGGCACAGCAGATTGTCGGTGCGCTCCGCCACGGCGATGTTGGTCACCATCGTGGCTAATACCGACTTCGCGGTGGCGTCAGTCTCCCGCGTCTGCAAGCGGCTTATACCCTCCTTGATGTCTGGCGGTAGTAATTTGAGCGCCCGTATGTAGAGCATTTTTGCGGCCACTTCGACCGCAATGAGATCCAGCTTCATCAACTTACTGCGGCTGAATTTTTCGCTCGCGAACCACTCTGGCCCAGTTCGCGCTCTCGGCGCGAATCGCGTCAGCAAACTGGCTCGGTGTGTTGGCTACCGGCACCATACCGACCGCATTGAGTCGTTGCTTCATGTCGTCAGTTCCAAGTGCCCTGCCGGCATCGCGTTGCACCTTGTCGACAATATCTTTTGACGTTCCAGCAGGTGCCAGCAAACCAAACCAGCCGACGTTGACGAAACCCGGCAATCCGGACTCGCTGACGGTTGGAATATCGGGAGCGGCGGGACTGCGCTCGGCGCCTGTCACGCCCAGCGCCTTGACCTTGCCGCTCTTGATGAACGGCAACATGGCAGCCAGATTTCCCGGTACCATTTCTACGCTGCCTCCCGCCACATCGGCCAGCGCCAGCGATTCGCCTTTATACGGGACGTGCTTCAGGTCGATACCGGCACTGTAGAGAAAGTTCTCACCTGCCATATGCACCTGACTGCCGAAGCCGGCCGAACCGAAATTCAACACGCCCGGTTTTGCCTTTGCGAGTGCGATGAATTCGGTGATGTTCTTCGCAGGCACGTTCGGACTGGCGACGATCACCATCGGGCCCGAGGCAACGTTGGTGATCGGCAGTAAATCCTGAAGCGCGTCAAACGGCATCCTGGCGTAAAGATGGGGATTCACTGTAAGGATTGAGCCAGAGGCCATCAGTAGCGTGTACCCGTCATTCGGTGCTTTAACGACCTCAGTTGCGCCAATGTTGCCGCCTGCGCCCGTCTTGTTCTCAATGATGACAACCTGACCCCAAGCCTCCTGCAGGCGTTGCCCAAGCAGCCGGGCCACCACATCGGTCGTGCCACCTGCCGGGAACGGCACGATGATTCGAACCTGCCTGGCAGGCCACGATTGCGCGCTTGCGACAGAACTGGCCGCAACGGCGGCAAGGCCAAGCGCCAACAACAGCGCCTGCTTGATCAAATTTCTACG
>JAYUWL010000003.1:0-2628 GCA_043753585.1 Burkholderiales bacterium | reverse complement strand
GCACTGTCATGCCGCGATACCGGAACTTCGCGATCTCGGCGAGCGGCACCAATCGGCGTGCTGGAAGGCACCGCTCGATCCGGACGTGCTCATGGCGGGTCAAAACGAAGCGTTGCGGGCATGAGCGGCATGCCCCTGCTTCGCGTCGAACAACTGGTCAAACACTTTACGGTGCGTCGCGGCGTATTTGGGCGCGTAAGCGGCACCGTACGCGCTGTGGATGGTGTCGATTTTGATCTTGCGGCTGGCGAGACGCTGGGCGTGGTGGGGGAATCAGGCTGTGGCAAATCTACGCTCGGACGACTGGTGCTGCGCCTGATTGAGGCGAGTAGCGGTCGCGTTTCATTTGCTGGCAGGGACTTAAGCTCGCTCGATGCAGCGGCGCTGCGTGCGCAACGCCGCGAGATGCAAATCATTTTCCAGGACCCATATTCATCACTAAACCCGCGCATGACCGTTGGCCAGACGCTGAGCGAACCGTTGATGTTGCATGGCCTTCATACCGGACGCCAGCGCGAACGGGTTGCCGAACTGCTGCACACAGTGGGCCTTGCGCCGGAACACGCGCAGCGTTATCCACATGAGTTTTCCGGCGGTCAACGGCAACGTGTTGGCATCGCGCGAGCCCTGGCGGCGGAGCCAAAGCTGATCGTGTGTGACGAGGCGGTTTCCGCGCTCGACGTGTCGGTGCAGGCGCAGGTGGTCAATCTGCTGCAGGACCTGCAGAAGCAATTTGGCATTGCGTATTTGTTCATCGCACACGACCTGGCAGTGGTGAAACACATCGCCACACGAATCGCTGTGATGTATCTCGGTCGTATCGTGGAGGTCGGCGAAAAAAATACGCTCTTTTCGCGCCCGCGCCATCCCTACACGCAGGCGTTGCTCTCGGCGATCCCGATAGCGCAGCCCGGCCTGCGTCGTGACCGCGTTGTGGTCGGTGGTGATGTGCCGAGCCCAATGAATCCGCCGACAGGCTGCCATTTTCACACCCGTTGTCAGTACGCGCAGGCGTTGTGTTCACAGCGTGCCCCCGCCCTCGAGGTTGTCGGCGAACAATCCGTCGCCTGTCATTCTTGGCGCGAAATCCCGGTCGCCGTTGCGCTGCCCCACCCAACCAGCTTAGCCACCGCGCAGCGCCGCCTGGAGCGCTTGCAATCCGCGTTTGTCACGGCCGCACCCGCGTTTGCTGCGCAGGCCTGATGAAATCATTATTCAATAATTTTCTGTGTTTACCCCGGAGCTACCAACCATGAAATTCCTAAGTCGATCTGTGTGGCCAGCGTTGCTGCTGGCGCTTGTTCCAGCGCTGGCGAATGCGCAAACGTTGCGCGTTGGCCTCGCCGAAGATCCGGACGTGCTTGACCCATCGCTCGCGCGCAGCTTTGTAGGCCGCGTTGTGTTCGCGGCACTCTGCGACAAACTGCTCGATATCGACGAAAAACTTGAAATCGTGCCGCAACTGGCAACGTCGTACGAATGGTCGGCCGACAATAAAGCGCTGACGCTGAAACTGCGCCCCGGCGTCACCTTCCACGATGGCGAGAAGTTTGATGCGGCCGCGGTGAAGTTCAATATCGAGCGGCACAAGACGCTGCCGGGTTCCAATCGCCGTGGCGAACTGGCACCAGTGACCACTGTTGATGTAGTCGATGCCGCTACCGTCCGCTTGAATCTGTCGACACCTTTCTCGCCGCTGTTAGCGCAGCTTGCAGACCGCGCAGGCATGATGGTGTCGCCCAAAGCCGCGCAGGCGGCGGGCGACAAATTTGGCAGTAAACCGGTGTGCTCCGGGCCGTTCAAATTCGTCGAGCGAATCGCGCAAGATCGCATGGTTTTCGAACGCTTCCCGCAGTACTGGAACAAAGCGGCGATTCACTTTGACAAAATCACGTACACGCCAATCCCGGACGCTACGGTGCGCCTCGCCAATCTCAAGTCGGGTCAGCTCGACTTCATCGAACGGGTCAGCTCCAGCGACATGGAAAAACTTCAGGTGGACAAAAAACTTAAGACGTCGCGTATCGTCGAGCTGGGCTATCAGGGCATCACCATCAACATCGGTAAGAGCGAGCAAGCAAAGAAAAATCCACTCGGTCGCGATGCAAAAGTTCGCGAGGCGTTTGAGCTGTCGCTGGACCGGCAGGGACTGGTGCAGGTCGTGATGGATAACGAAGCAATCGTTGGTAACCAATGGGTGCCGCCGGACAATTCGTTCTACGCAAAGGGAAGTCCGATCCCCAAGCGCGATATCGCGCGCGCCAAAGCGCTGCTGAAAGAAGCTGGCGAACCCAATCCGAGTTTCACGCTGGTGACCCCGACCACCTCGGATGCACAAAAACTTGCGCAAGTTGTCCAGGCAATGGCGAAGGAAGCCGGTTTCGATATCAAGATTCAGGCGGCGGAGTTTGCAACCTCACTCAACATGGCGGACCGTGGCGAGTTCGAAGCGTACGTGCTGGCGTGGAGCGGTCGCGCCGACCCGGACGGTAATTTGTTCAGCTTTCATGGCTGCAAGCAGCCGCTGAACTACACCGGATATTGTGATCCAGAGACCGACAAGCTGCTCGCCCAATCGCGCGAATTACGCGACCCTGCCGCACGTAAAAAAGTGTTTGAGCAGATCAC
>JAYUWL010000002.1:0-2640 GCA_043753585.1 Burkholderiales bacterium | reverse complement strand
GAATTTTCGGAATTTCGCCAGCGGCAAAGCCAACGACAAGGAAGCGTCCGCGCCAGCCCAGTGAGCGCAACGCGGGTTCGGAATAGGGCCCGCCGACTGCGTCGTACACCATGTCGATGCCCTTTTTGCCAACGATGGCCGTGACCTGGTCACGCCAGTCCAGCGCAGAGTAATTCACGCAATGATCCGCGCCGAGTGATTTGCAAAGCGCAAGTTTTTCATCAGTGAACGCCGCCGCGATCACGTTCGCCCCCATCAGTTTTGCCAGCTGAATCGCTGTCGTGCCAACGCCGCCGGACGCACCGAGCACCAAAAGCGTTTCGCCCGATTGCAGGTTGCCGACGTCCTTGAGGGCATGCAGTGAAGTGGCGTACGTGAGCACGAATGCAGCGGCTTGCTCAAAGCTCATGCTCGGCGGGATCGGCATTAGCAAGCGCGCATCGGCTTCTGCATATTCCGCAAATCCGCCGCGCCCCGTGCTGATGACGCGATCGCCTACTTTAACGTTCGTCACACCTTCGCCCAACGCGTGAATCACACCCGCGAATTCGGCACCGGGCACGAAGGGCCGGTCGGGCTTGACCTGATACAAGCCCTGCACCGTCAAAGCATCGGGGAAGTTGAGTGATGCGGCCTTGATGTTTATCGTCACCTTGCCTGCTCCAGGTACGGGAATCGGCAAGTCCTCAATCGTCAAATCATCGATAGGACCAAATTGTTTGCAGACGAGGGCTTTCATAAGAGATCTCTTGTGTTTTACGTTGCCGAGAATATATAGGGCGCGCTCTGCACAGCCATCAACCCGTGGTGCGCAACGCGGCCGCTACGCAAGCTTCCGCGTTCCGACCACGACTGGATAATCCGGACGTCCGGTCTTGGCCCAGGTGATGAGATTCTTCGCCGCCTTGGTGCGCAATTCGATTTCGCTCTCGATCGAATAAAACGCCGAATGCGGGGTGAGCACCACGCGCGGGTGATCAGTCAACCGTTCGCCCGGACGCGCAGGCTCGGTGGGTAGTACATCAAGCCCTGCAGAATCAAGCTGCCCGGAATCAAGCGCATCGAGCAGATCGTCAATCTTGATGACGGCACCCCGCGAGGTGTTAACCACGTAACTGCCACGCTTCATTGCGGCGAAACAACCGGCGTCGAGCATGCCTCGTGTCTCGTCGTTCAACGGCGTGTGTGGCGACACCACGTCGGCCTGCGTGAAGAGTTGATGCAAGTCGCTCACGCGCTCGACGAATGCCGGAAAATCGCCATCGATCAAATAGGGGTCATACGCGATCACGCGCTTGAACAGGTTGCGCGACACATGCGCCATGCGCTTGCCAATACGACCGAGACCGACGATGCCAATCGTCATTTCAGACGCGCGACGGCGCTTGCCGTTGGATTCGTAGTGCCACTTGCCAGCGCGAATATCAGCGGTGTGAAACGTGGTGCCGCGGATGATGTCGAGTGCGAGAGCCAACGCATGCGTCGCCACTTCGCCGACGCCGTAGTCGGGCGAATTGGCAAGCCACACGCCATGCTTTTCGCAGGCTTTCGGATCAATCGTGTCAAAGCCCGCTCCTATCCGCGAGCAGATGCCGACGCGCGGCAGTGCTGCGAGTACGCGCTCGGTCACGGGGGCGTACTGAACGAGCAAGCCATCGGCGTTGCATTCGGCTGCAGCGCGGATCACGTCATCTTCTGATTTTGCTTGCGCAATGACAAAGCGAATGCATGCGTCAGCGAAAAGTTTTTCTTCTATCGCGAAGTGCGAGGCGTCGAAATCGGTGAGTAGAAATGTTGGCATATTTTTCGGATGTAGGAGCGGATTTGCCGCGACCAGTTGGGATAGAGCGCCAGCGTGGGTCGCGGTAGAGCGGCTCCTGCGCAGGCGATCAGTGCCCCACTAATTCATGTACTTCACCAGCCACAACGAAATCTGCGGAAAGATCACCAGCAGCGCGGTCCGGATGAAGTCTGTCACAAGGAATGGCATCACGCCACGATAACTTTCGGCCATCGGCACGTCCTTGGCCATACCGTTGATCACGTAGACGTTGAGTCCCACCGGCGGCGCGATCAGGCCGATCTGTACCACCATCAATATCAGCATGCCAAACCAGATTGCTTTGCTCTGTGGATCAAGGTCGTAAATGTTCAACCCCATCACGATGGGGAACACGATGGGCAGAGTGAGCAGGATCATGCTCATCTCATCCATCACGCCGCCAAGGATAATGTAGAACAACAGAATCAGCACGATGATGAACACTGGCGATGCGCCGGACGCGGATACCCATTGCGCGAGCTGTGCGGGCATTTGCGACAACGCCAGCGCAGAATTGAGCAAGTCTGCGCCGAGGAAAATCAGGAAGATCATTCCGGTGTTGGAGGCGGTGCCGAGAAAACTCTCTTGCATGCCCTTCATCGTGAGTTCGCCTTTCGCGAGGGCCGCGATGAAGGTAGCCAGCGCGCCAACCGATGCCGCCTCGGTTGGTGAAAAAAAGCCGCCGTAAATGCCGCCAAATACAACGATGAAGATGATGAGGATTGGCCAGACTGGCTTCAACGCCGCGATGCGTTCCGCCCGTGATTGACGTGGTGCTTGTGGGCAGTGCTCGGGGTACTTACGGGCAAACCACATGA
>JAYUWL010000001.1:0-2643 GCA_043753585.1 Burkholderiales bacterium | reverse complement strand
AACTGACATCACCCAAATGCTGGCAACTTCACCATGCTGACCCGATTATGGCTCGTATTTGCACAGGTCTGCACGATCTGTGTCGCTGTTCTGTTCACCGTCAGTACGCTGCGGCCTGAGTGGCTGTCCCGCGCGACAACGGTCGCACCGATGGCACCGGCGACTCATGCAAGTGCACCCGCAGGAACAACCGTCAACACCGCGATGGCTGCGAATCAATTCGCTACGCCACAGCACGCCACGACCTTTAGCGAGGCCGCAAAGCGCGCTTTGCCTTCAGTCGTAAAAATCGCCACCAGCGCGCAGCGCCGTGCGCGTCATCCGCTGATGGATGATCCGAACTTTCAGCGCTTTTTTGGGCGGCAGGGTGGCGACGAAAACACGCAGCAAAAGCAGCAGTCGCAACAACTCCTGGGCGAAGGCTCCGGCGTCATCGTGCGCGCCGACGGCTACATCCTGACCAACAATCACGTTGTCGAGGGTGCCCAGCAGATTCAGGTCGAGTTAACCGACAAGCGCGTGTTGCCCGCGAAAGTCATCGGCGTTGATCCTGATACTGATCTCGCAGTCATCAAGATTGAAGGCGCAAATTTTCCAGCGATAACGTTTGCTGA
Organism: Burkholderiales bacterium; assembly: GCA_043753585.1. Classification (GTDB taxonomy): domain Bacteria; phylum Pseudomonadota; class Gammaproteobacteria; order Burkholderiales; family Casimicrobiaceae; genus Casimicrobium. The sequence continues at coordinate 2,029 of JAYUWL010000001.1, read as the reverse complement.
TTCGCGGGCGTTGCAAGTCGCCGACGTGGTGCTCGCCATCGGCAATCCGTTTGGCGTGTTTGGCAACACGGTGACGATGGGCATTGTCAGCGCGCTAGGCCGCACGCAGGTATCCGAGTCAAATCCGTTCGAAAGCTTTATTCAAACCGATGCAGCAATCAATCAGGGCAATTCGGGCGGCGCATTGGTGAACTCTAACGGCGATCTGATTGGCATTAACTCCAGTATTTTCACCCGCACAGGCGATTTTTCGGGCATTGGTTTCGCGATCCCAACGGCCCTCGCCCGACCGATCATGGAGCAGTTGATTGCGACCGGTGAAGTGAAGCGTGGCTATCTTGGTGTGAACCTCGGATCCATCACGGCAGAGGTGGCCGAGCGTCTCGCGTTGAAAGACCAGAAGGGGGCTTTCGTGGGCGCCGTAATCGACGGCGCGCCGGGAAGTCGTGCCGGCCTCCGCGTGAACGACGTGATTGTGGAAATCAACGGCCAGACGACCTCGGATCGCACTGACGCGGTCAACACTATTGCGATGACCGCACCCGAGCAAACGATTCCGCTCAAGGTGATGCGTCAGGGCGAAATCGTTGAGTTGAAAGTCACGCTGGGCAAAAGGCCCGCGCAGAAGCGTTAGGCGACCCGCGCAGAAGCGCTAGGCCGTCGCGTCCTCAGAAGCCCGTGACCTTGGCGTTATGAAGCGGCTCACGATGATACCGACTTCATAGAGGATGACCAGCGGCACCGCGAGGAAAAGCTGCGACAGCACGTCGGGCGGCGTTACCACCGCAGCGATCACAAATGCGGCAACGATAAAGTAGCCTCGAAATTCGGCAAGTTGCTGCACTGTCACGATGCCAGCGCGCGTGAGCACGGCGAGTACGACCGGCGTCTCAAACGTGATTCCGAAGGCGATGAACATGGTGAGTGCAAAACTCCAGTATTTGTCAATGTCCGGCGTCATGTTGACGCCGGTCGGCGTGAAGCCCACAAAGGTGCCAAAAATCGACGGGAACACCACAAAATAAGCGAACGCCATCCCGCAGAAAAAAAGCAGTGTCGATGACACGATGATCGGCAGGGCCATCTTCTGTTCGTGCTTGTACAACCCTGGCGCAACGAAAGCCCACATCTGATAGAGCACCACCGGAAGTGCAATCAAAAAGCCCGCCATCAGCGTGACTTTAAGCGGAATGAAGAAGGTGCCGGTGACATCGGTGGCGATCATCGAGGTGCCCGCGGGCAGAACCTTCAACATCGGCGCCGCAACCAGCGCGTAGAGCTCTTTCATGCCCGGCCATGCCATCAGTGCAAAGGTGACGATGAGCACAGCGACCACCGCCTTGACGAGGCGTTCGCGCAGCTCGACCAGGTGGGAGATGAAGGTTTCTTGCGGAGCGTCAGACATGAATCAGTTCTAGATGTAGGAGCGGCTGTGCCGCGACTTGCGTAATGTGGGCTGGGTCGCGGCACAGCCGCTCCCACAGTACGTCAGGCCGCCTTTTTCGGAGATTCAGGTGGCACTTCAACTGGCGCAGGAATCAACGTTGCGCTCATCTGCTCAGCCGAAATGAGCGGCTTAGCTGCAATAGCGGCTTGTGCTTCCAGCGCTTGTTCGGCGATGGATTTTTCGAGTGCCTCGACTTCGTTCAAGACGGGATGCACGGGCGCGGCAATGGTGTTCACCGCCTCGGTCTCGGTCGTTTTGAGCTTGGCGTGATAGTCCGATTCCATCTCGTTAAACACCTTGGACGCGGATGTCGCTTCCTGCTCAACGCTGCGCCCCGCTTCGTTCACCGTCGTCTCGAAACTTTTTGCCGCATCCTGCGCGGCTTGCTGAAGTTTTTTCAGCTCATCCATCTGCATTTCGCGATCAATGTCCTGCTTGACCTGATTGGCGTAGCTGCGCGCGCGACCGAGCAGATGGCCGAGTGTGCGGGCCACTTTGGGCAGTTTTTCCGGCCCGAGCACGATCAATGCGACCACCGCGATGATCATCATCTTGCCGAAAGACAACTCAAACATGGCGTCC